>JBCCBC010000171.1:0-6403 GCA_039814435.1 Pseudomonadota bacterium | reverse complement strand
GGCCGGGGCCTGTGCGTTCAGAATACACCCCTTGGGTGCCGTGACCCGAAACGGGGCCAGCGATCCTGCATTATTGGGAATGTCCGGCCCGATGATGCACCGCAGGGCAAAGACGGAATAGGCTGTCGCATAGTTCAGCGGCACATTGATCCCCTTGCCCACGCAGTCGGCAGTGCCTGCGAAATCCAGCAGCAGGTGGTCGTCGGCGACGGTCAGGGCGGCGCGCAAATCAATCGGGGCGTCATAGCCATCCACGCGCAACACATTATGCCACGTGCCTTTGGGCAACTCTGCTATCGCCGCCACGGTGCCCGCATAAGACGTGTCGATAATGTAGCGCGACAGGGGGCCAAGCGTGTCGATGCCAAATTCTTCCATCATCTGACACAAGCGCACCGCCCCGGCCTCGCAACAGGCAATCAACGCATAAATATCACCCTCGTTCGCGATAGGCTCGCGGGAATTGGCCTTGACGATATCCATCAACAGCCCGTTCAAGACGCCCTCTTTGACCAGCGCACAGGGCGGGATCAACAACCCTTCGTCAAAGATATCAGCACCCTCTGGCCCCATCCCCAATCCGCCCAGATCCACCAAATGAGAGGTGCAGGCCGTGAACCCAACGACCTGACCGCGCAAAAACACCGGCATCATCAGCAGAAAATCGTTCAGATGCCCCGATGCGATCCAGGGATCATTGGTCATGTAGATATCGCCGGGGGCCATATCCTGAATCGGGAACCGGTCGCGCAGCGTCTTGACCGCTTCGGCCATCGTGTTGATGTGACCAGGGGTGCCCGTGACAGCTTGGGCCAGCATCCGCCCCTCATAGTCGAAAATCCCGGCAGAGATGTCACCGCATTCCCGCACAATTGGGCTGAACGCGGCGCGGATCAGCGCCTGACCCTGCTCTTCAACCACCGCCAGAAGGCGGTTCCACATCACTTGCAGTCTTGTGTCTGTCAGGGTCATGCGGGCTCCTGTCCGATTTGGGTCAACCAGATGTTTCCAACCGCGTCGACCTGCGCGCAGAAATCTGCGCTCACCAGCGTCGTTGTCTGCGGCTCGACAATCAGGGCCGGGCCAACCAGCGGTTTCCCCGGCTTAAGTGTGGCGCGCAACACAACCTTGGCTGCCCGCCACACTTGCGTGACATCGCACCAGATCTGGCGTGTTTCGCGCACGGGCGCGGCACTGCCTGTCTGGACATCAGGCGGTGCAAATGCAGGTGACGGCGCGGATACAGACACCGCCCAATTCAGCATCTCAATGCGCATACCGGGCACAATCCTTGAAAACTGACGGCTGTATTCATGCTCGAATGCGGTCTGAAGCGCGGGCAAATCCTCTTTCGTCAACGCGGTGCTCGGCAATTCGATTTCGATCTCATGCCCCTGTCCGTGATACCGCATAAACGCCGTACGACGTTCGCTGAGCGTGCCACCCGGAGCCCCTGCACGCACCACCGCTTCGGCCTCTGCACGCATCTCATCAAAAAAATCGTTCAGCCCGCTCACATCCAGATCATCCAGCGTGGCGTAACGTGACCGGACAATCTCAAAAGAGACGGGTGCGTATAGAAACCCGACTGCCGACCCCACCCCGGGGTCACGCGGGATCAGAATACGCGGGACCTGTGCGCGCCGCGCCACCCGTGTCGCATGCAGCGGGCCATTGCCACCAAAGGCGATCATCACACGTGCGCTCAAATCCTTGCCCGACTCCACAGCGTGCATACGGCCCGCACTGGCCATGCTTTCATCCACAATCTCGCTCACCCCAAAGGCGGCGGCGACAGTGTCCATCCCAAGAGGGCTCGCAACGTCGCGATCAAGGGCTGCGCCCGCTGCCGCCTCGTCAATCTGCAGGCGGCCCTCGGCGAACCGCGCAGGATCAATCAACCCCTGAACCACATCCGCATCGGTGACGGTGGGGTGCCTTCCACCAAGGCCAAAGGCCGCCGGGCCGGGGTCAGATCCCGCGCTTTCCGGTCCAACCTGCACACGGCCAATGCGGTCCACTTGAGCGACCGACCCGCCGCCCGCACCGATCTCGATCATCTCGATCACGGGAATGCGCACCGGCATGCCGGAACCTTTGACAAACCGCTCAGCCCTCGAAATTTCGAACTTGCGGGCTGTTTGCGGGCGGAAATCATCGATCAGACACAGTTTGGCAGTGGTCCCCCCCATATCGAACGACAGCACATGTCGCTCGTTGGTTTGCCGGGCAATGCGCGCGGCAAGGATCGCGCCCCCCGCTGGCCCGGACTCGACCAACCGGATGGGCAGCCGTGCGGCCGTTTCGACGGTTGTCATACCGCCCCCCGCAGTCATCATCAAAATGGGACAGGTCAAACCTTGTTGCGAAAAAAGCGTTTGAAAATCAGCAAGGTACTGGCTCATCAACGGCAGGATGTAGGCATTGGCAATCGTCGTACACAACCGATCAAACTCGCGCGCCTCTGGGCTGACCTCGTGGCTCAGCGATATGACGAGGTCAGGCAGTTCAGCGGCAAGTGCGGCGCGCAAGCTGATCTCGTGCGTCGGGTTGGCATAGGAATGCAGCAGGCAGATCGCCACGGCATCAACATCGGCGGCGCGCAATTCAGCCGCCAGATCGCCCACGTGTCCAAGGTCCAGCGGGGCCAAGGCGCGGCCCGCCGCATCCATACGCCCCCCGATGGTAAAGGCGCGCGCCCGCGGCACCAGAAAATCGGGTTTTTCAATGTTGATGGCATACTGGCTGTAGCGCCGTTCGTACGCAATTTCGAGGATATCGCGAAATCCAGCCGTGGTGATCGTGGCCACCCGCGCACCGCGCCGTTCAATCAGCGCGTTGGTGGCCAAGGTGGTGCCGTGGATAAATCCGGTGATGTCCTGCCAAACCGCACCTGCATCCGCCATCACGCGGCGCGCACCCGTAAGTGCACCTTGCGCAGGAGACTTGGGCGTTGTGGGCGTTTTGGCAGTCGCCACCACATGCCCGTCTGCGCCCATCAAAACGGTGTCGGTGAACGTGCCACCAATATCAACAGCCAAGCGCAGGCCAGAATCTTCAGTCATGGGATGTGTTCAATATCAAAAAGAGGAAACCTGTCGGATCACACGGTGATCCACTGCGCAGCGGGCAATGCCCCTATGCCCGGGCTCGGACCACCAGATCGCAGCCGGTGGCCCGGCGCGACGTCAATGTGATGGCAGCGATGTGCATGCGCTTGTGATCCTTACGGGTTTCAACCCTCAAACCGTGAGGCAAAGCGCGCTGCTGCGTCAAACGTTTTTTGCCCGACACCGCAGTAAAAGCACATCATTTGGGCGGCGCGTCCTCATCATCCAGCAAAATGCGCGCCGCATCCCCCGCAGGATCCGAATACTGGTCATGCCGCAGGGTCCAGACAAAGGCCACAAGCGCCCCAAGGCCCAGAAGCAGCGAACATGGCACAAGAAGGATCAATATATTCATCGACTTACCGGGTCCTCAGGGCATTGAGCGTGACGGTGATCGAACTTGTGGACATGGCAAGCGCGGCCATCAAAGGGGTGGCAAACCCCATCAGGGCAAGCGGGATAGCGATGCAATTGTACCCCGCAGCCAGCGCGAAATTCTCAAGAATGCGCCGCCGCGCACTGCGCGCGATACGCAAGACCGCTGGCACCCCGGACAGGTTTTGGCCCAACAGCACAACATCCGCCGCGTTCTGACTGGCCTCCAACGCCGTGCCCGGCGCGATCGAGGCCCACGCCCCGCTCAGCGCAAGTGTGTCGTTCAGCCCATCCCCAATCATCAGGACTTTGCGCCCGCGCTCTTGCAGCGCGTCGATCAAGGCCTGCTTGTTCTCGGGACCCACGCCTGCATGCACATGATCCACCGAAAGGGTCACAGCCAAACGATCCGCGTTCTCACGGGTGTCGCCCGTTAACATATGTATCTCAAAGCCCATGGCGCGCAGGCTTTGCAGGGCCTTGTCCGCATCCGGGACCGCACGTTCAACCCGCATCAAAGGATAGATGTCATCGCCGACGTTCAGCACGGTTCCTGCGCCCTGCCCAATCCACCCGGCATCCCCCAGCGCAACCGGAACACCGCCACAGGTGGCGCGAACGCCCTTGCCGCGCACTTCTTCAACAGTGTCCAGCTTTTGGGCCTCGCTAGACCTCAAGGCAGGCAGCACACTGCGGCTCAGCGGGTGGTTTGACGCCTCGGCCAACGCTTTCAGCACACCAAGCACCGCCTCAGGCACTCCGGGCGGCGGTGCCAGCGCGCCGTCACTCAGCGTCCCGGTCTTGTCAAAAACGACTGTGTCGACCTCGGCCAGACGCTCAAGGGCGGTCTCGGATTTGACCAGGATGCCCATCCGAAACAGGCGACCTGTCGCAACAGTCGCAACCGCCGGAACAGCCAGACCCAGGGCGCAAGGGCAAGTGATGATCAGGGTCGCAATCGCGATTGTGAGCGCGTGGTAGATATCGCCGGTCGCCACAGACCAGCCAAGAAACGCGGCAAAGGACAGGCCATGCACAAGGGGCGCGTAAATGCCAGCCGCTCGGGTCGCGAGGCTGGTGTAGCGACTGCGCGCGCCCTCCGCCAACGCGGCCAGTTGCACAAGGCGACGCAAGGTTGACCCCTGCGCGTCCACCGTGGCGCGCACTGTGACTGGGCCGGTCAACACAACCTCTCCTGCTGTCAGGGCCCTGCCCTCGCTCACCTCGACCGCATCGCTTTCGCCCGTCAATGCGCTGCGATCCAGCTGCGCGCCCGGGGACAGTAAAATGCCATCTACAGGCACGCGCGCACCGGCGGCCAACCACATGACGTCGCCAACACGCACCTCCTCGACCGGGCAACTCACCCGTGTTGCGCCCTCGATGCGCATCACGCGGCTGGGTTCGAGTGCGGCAAGGTCTGCCGCTGCCGAGCGCGCCGCACTGCGCATGCGGGTGTCCAGAACACGGCCCGCAAGCAGGAAAAAGGTCAGCGAAAGCGCCGCATCAAAATAGGCATGCGCGCCGCCGATCATCGTTTCGTAAAGTGACAAACCACAGGCCAGCAGGATGGCCAGCGCAATTGGAACATCCATGTTCAACCGCGCGGCGCGCAACGCAGACAAGGCGGACCCAAAGAAAGGGGCCGCACAATACAAGGCCGCAGGCAACGCGATCGTCGCCGCAATCCAGTGAAAGAAATCACGGGTCGCATCCGTTGCCCCGGACCACACGGCAACCGACAGCAACATCACATTCATCATGGCAAATCCCGCAATGCCAAGGCGCAGGATCAGCCCGTCATCCGGCGTGCCCGCGGTGTCGTTGCGCGCTTCATGCGCCTCAAACCCGATGGCGGTCAGCGCAGTGATCCAAGGGGTCGGGTCCGCGCCCGGCGCGGCGGTGATCGCAACGCGCTTGCGGCTCAGGTTGACGCGGGCACAGGCAACATCGTCCCGCCCGTTCAGCAGGGTTTCCACAGCGCGGATACAGGCCGAACAGTGCAGCGTTGGCAAAATCAACTCATGTGTGGGCGCGCTTGCACCTGCCGCCGCCTGCTCGGCAACCGGTCCGGCAGCGACACAGCCCGGGCACGTCGCCATGCTCATGGGGTGACCCGCACAATGATGCGCTGGCGAAACGGCGTCCCGTCTGCGGCAACCGCTGCCAGACGCAAGTTCCAGTTGCCGCGCGCCAACGTGCCGACATCCGCCACAAATCGCACGCCGTCATGGCGGAATTGCGGGGTCAGATCGTCCGCGACATGGGTGGCGCGCCCCAGGATTGCTGCGGTGATGTGGGGCACAACCGGTCCAACTGCGTCGTCGAGCGACAGTCGCAAGATCCCGTCGACGACATCCGCACTCACCTGCCAGCCCAGCGCCTCTTGGGCGGCGCGGTTTTTGTCAAACACCTGACTGACCACGTAGGAGTTGCGCGTTTCAAGGCCGGGAAATGTCGATACCGCCTTGAACGCCAGCGTCAGGTTAACGCCAATAATGACCGCAAAGGCCCCGCCAAAAATTGCAGCAACATGGCGGCCGGTAAGTTCCGTGATCATGGGCTCAGCCCTTTCCGTTAAAGATGGTTGCAACACCGGATCGGTCGTCACTTTCGACATCCTCGACCCAAAGGCGCAGATCGGTTGTCTCGGTTGCCGCTGCGGGGTCTTGCGGGCGGGCGGTGACATAGACGCGGGCCTGCAGTGTTTCATTGGCCGGCACGATCACGTGCCCCGCGTGCGGCCCATCCGTTTCGACACCGATGCGCAGGATCGCATCCGAAGACAGCAAGATCCGAAAGGTGCGATCCTCGGGCGACAGGTTACGAATGCGCAGCGTGTAGGTGTTGCGCACAGCGCCGTCTGACAGCGTCACAAATTGCGGATTGCGCACCGGTTCAACGGTCAGATCGATGTC
>JBCCBC010000163.1:0-6820 GCA_039814435.1 Pseudomonadota bacterium | reverse complement strand
GCCCGGATGAAAGGGCAAATGCGCTGAGCGCCCCGCCCCCCGTCGGGTCCAGGATCACCAGCACCGGCAAGGCCGTGAGTGGAAACAGCGCCGTCCCCAGCACCAACAGCCGCATGCCCGGTGCCGGATCTTGTCCCATCATGATCGCAAAGTTGGGCGCACCCGTCAGCGAGGGCGCTGCAAGCATCAGCGACACCGCCAGCGCGAGCGGGAGGTGTGTTCCGCCAAGCAGGCCGATCACCGCAATGGCGCACAGTGGCAGCCCCATTTGCAGGACCGCGATGCGGGTGAGCGTTGGTTTGAAGTCCCTGATCCCTCCGATCGCGTGACGCAGCCCGACGCGCACCCCGGTCACAAAGAGCAGCAGTGCCACACATTCCCCGATCCATGGCCTAAGGACCTGGGCCAGCCCGGGAACCAGCAGCCCCACGAGCAGTCCCGCAATCAGGCAAGCCGGCCCGTGTCCCGCGATCCAGGAAAGGGTGCGGATCACCGTTTAAGGGGCCTGCCGCATCGTTTCGGGCAGCCACATGGCGACATCAGGAAACCAGATCAGCACAAAGCACATCAGCACCATGATCATGAACATCGGAAAGGCCGCGCGCGTGATATAGCCCATCTCGTGTTCGGTCATGCCCTGAAGGACAAACAGGTTGAACCCGATGGGCGGCGTGATCTGCGCCATTTCGACCACCACGACCACAAAGATGCCGAACCAGACCAGATCGATCCCGGCGTCGCGCACCATCGGCTCGACCACAGCCATGGTCAGCACAACGGACGAGATCCCGTCTAGAAACATCCCAAGAACGATGTAAAAGACCATGAGGATCATCAGCAGTTCGAACCGGGACAGATCCATCGTGGCGATCCCATCCGCAAGCGCGCGGGGCAACCCGGTAAAGCCCATCGCCAGCTTGAGAAACGCAGCCCCCGCAAGGATCAGCGCGATCATTGCTGACGTGCGCGTGGCCCCCATCAGGCTTTCGGAAAACGTGCTCCAATTCAGCGAGCCCTGGCTTGCCGCCAGCACAAGTGAGCCGATGACGCCGATGGCCGCCGCTTCGGTCGCGGTGGCGTATCCGCCATACATCGATCCGATCACGACAAAGATCAGGCACAGCACCGGGATCAAAAACCGCGAGTTCTTGAGCTTGTCGGCAAAAGACATGCCCGTCTCTTGTTTGGGTGCCCAGTTTTTGGAGGTCCAGGAGTAGACCGCGACATAGCCCATGAACATCAGCGCCAGACACAAGCCCGGGAACACGCCCGCAAAGAACAGTTGCGTGATCGATTCATTGACGGTCACACCGTAGACGATCAGCGCCAGCGACGGCGGGATCATCAGCCCCAGCGTTGCAGCCCCCGCCAGCGTACCAATCACAATCGGTTCGGGATAATCGCGTGCCCGCAGTTCCGGGATCGACATTTTGCCCACGGTCGTAAGGGTCGCCGCAGATGACCCCGACACTGCCGCAAACACGGTACAGCCCACGATGTTGGTATGCACCAGTCCCCCGGGCAGGCGCGCAAGCCACGGCGAAAGGCCGCGAAACATATCCTCGGACAGCCGCGTGCGAAACAGGATCTCGCCCATCCAAATAAATAGTGGCAGGGCGGTCAGCGTCCAGCTGGACGAAGATGCCCAGATGGTGGTGATCATTGTGTCGCCGACGGGGCGGGTGGTGAACAGCTCCATCCCGACCCATGCGACCCCCATGAGCGCGATCCCGACCCAAACCCCCGTGCCCAGCAACAGGAACAGTACAAACAGGAAGAGGATGATGGCGTAGAGTTCTTCCATGAGCTTACTCCGCGAAGCTTTGATCGACGAGGTCACGTTTGATCCGGTGATCGCCGTAAACCAGCACATTCACCAGATGATCCGTCACGGCGATGGCCAGGATCGCCCCGCCAATGACCATCACGGATTGCGGGATCCACATGGGCGTTGCGTCCTGGGCTTGGCTGACTTCGTTGAATTTCCACGACCAGTAGGTGAACCAATAGGCGTAGTAGGTGAAATACCAAGTCACCGCAGCAGCGATGCCAAAGCACCAGATTTCAAGAAATCGGCGGAACCGTTGCGGGACAGAATTCAGCAGCAGCGAGACGCGGATATGCGCGCCCCGGTTCAAGGCGTTGGCAAATGCGAAAAAGCTGGCCGCGGCCATGGCGTAGCCTGCGTAATTGGCGGCCCCAGGAAAGATCTCTCCGGTCCAGCGGGCCACCATTTGCGCCACGATCAGCAACAAGATCGCGATCAGACACAAGGCGGCCATCACACCGGCAGCAAGGTACAGAAAATCAAGAAGGCGGCGCAGACCGCGCAGGGTACCTGTCATAAGACCGTCTCCGGTGATGAGAATAGGAAAAGGGCCAGCCCGGCGGTGGGCTGGCCCGCAGGTTTGACCTTAGTTCGCGTTGTAAGCGTCTAGGATCGCTTTGCCCGTATCGCCTGCGGCGTCCAGCCATTCGGCGGCCATGGTTTCACCCACCGCGCGCAGATCGCCCATCAGCTGATCACCCGCTGGGCCGACTGTCATGCCGCCCGCCGCCAGGCCCGCCAGCGTAAAGCCGGTATATTCCTTGGCGCGCCAGGTGCCGGCGTATTCGGCCATGCGTGCGCAGGCGTTGATGACGTTTTTGTTGCTGTCCGACACATCGGCCCAGACGTCGTTGTTCACAAGCATGTAGTTGCGCGGCAACCAGGCATCGACCGAGTAGAAGTGGCTGAGGCTTTCCCACACTTTGCGGTCATAGCCCGTCGCCCCGGACGAGACCATGGATTCGGCCACGCCCGTGGCAAAGGCCTGGCTGATTTCGGCCGCTTCGATCTGTACTGGCAACATCTTGGTCAGCTCGGCCATCCGCGCTGTGGCGTTGTTGTAAGAGCGGAACTTGATCCCCTCCATATCGGCCACACCGTTGATTTCCCGGTCAAAGTAGAGACCTTGGGGCGGCCATGGCACCGAGTAGAGCATGGACAGGTTTTGTTCGGCCAGCACGTCTTCGAGGTGGGGTTTGGCCGCATCATAGAGTTTGGCATGTTCGTCAAAGGATGACACGAGGAAGGGCACTGAATCCCAGCCGAACACTGCACTTTCGTTCTGGTGACCTGACAGCAGCCGTTCGCCGATGGGCACCTGGCCGGTTTGCACAGCGCGCTTGATGTCGCCCCCTGCAAAAAGCGAGCCAGAAGGGTGTGTCGTGATTTCGATTTCGCCGCCCGTGCCGGTGGTCACGCATTGGGCAAATTCCGCGCCGGTGACCGAGTGGAAGTTCGAGCCCGAGTACGCCATGGGCAGGTCCCATTTTTCCTGGGCGGCAGCAGGCAGCGCCAGCATCGTCGTTGCGGCCAGTGCCGCGCATGTCGTTGTAATTTTTGTCATTATATACTCCGTGTTGGTCGTTTTTTATTGGGTCGTGAACTTATGCAAATCGCATGGGATCAAACGCCGTCACATCGGTGTTCACAGGCTGTTGGGCAACCAGACCCGCGATGATCCTTCCCGTTTTCGGCCCGCCGGTCAATCCAATGTGATGATGCCCAAAGGCCGTGAATATCCCGGAATTGCGCACCTCACCGATGAGTGGCAGGCTGTCGGACGGTGCCGGGCGGTGGCCGAGCCACTCAATTTCGCGCGCGGATGTCAGGTTTGGGAACGCGGCCTTGGCTTGGCTGCGCAGCAGGGTCAGCGCAGGTTTGGATGGCGCGGCATCCAGCCCCCCGAACTCGACCACTCCGGCGCAGCGCAGTCCGGCGGCCATCGGTGTCGCCACAAATTTCCCGCTCGCGATCATGACGGGGTGCGATGGCCCGCCGGTCGCGTCCTCAAACACGATGTGATAGCCGCGCTCGGTCTCGATCGGGATCGACAGGCCCAGCTTGGCCATCAGCGGTTTGGACCACACCCCCGTGGCCAGGATCGCACGATCGCAGTCCTGCCGCCCGGCATCCGTCAGCAGGGCGGTGATCTTGCCGTCTGTGATCTCGAAATCCTTGATTTCGGCCTGTTGGAGGGTCCCCCCGAGCTGCTCAAAGACCCGCGCGAGTGCTTTGACGTACCCGCCTGGGTCACGCACATAGCCGTGGTCTTTCATCGTGGCGATCAGCCCGATGTCCGAGGTCAGTGTCGGTTCAAACGCGTGTACATCTGCGCCTTCGCGGAGGGTCGGGGCGAACCCCGCGTCGCGCCGCAGCCCCCAGGTGTAGGCATCTGCCGCAAAGGCCTCTCGGTTGGCATAGGCAAACGAATAGTCGCTGTCCTCGACCCACCCGGCGGCGTCCGTTTGTGCCGCAAGTGATCGGTGCTGCTCCACACTGTCGGCGACGATTGTGCCAAGCCCCTGCGCAATGCGCCTGGTGTCGCTGTCGTTTGCGTTCCCCAGATACTTGAGCAGCCAGGGCAGCAATCTGGGAAAGTACCCCCACCGCATGAACAGTGGAAAGTTGGGGTTCATCAGCATGCGTGGTGCTTTTTTGATCAGACCGGGTGCGGTGACCGGCGCCACAGAGCAGGCGGCGATGACGCCCGCGTTGCCGTGCGAGGTGCCTTCTCCCGGAGGGAGCCTATCGATGATGGTGACCTTTGCGTCGCTCATCCGCCGCAGCCAAATGCCCGTTGATACGCCGACTATTCCGGCCCCTGCTATGATCACATGTTCAGGAATGGCTATGCCCCTGGGGTCTTGATGTGGTGAGAACGTTTAGCTGTATACAGATCAATGCACAGCCTTGCGCTCAATGCAAGTGCTGCGTTAGGCTGACCCAAAATCAGAGAGAACCCCAACGCGTGACCCCTGAAAAATCAGAATTCGATGACGCGGTAAGCGCCCTGTACGCCCGGTTGCGCGCGATGGCTGCGTCCTTTGCGTTCAAGCCCGGCGAGCGGATCAACGAATCCTCGCTTTCGCGCGATCTGGGGGCAAGCCGCACGCCGCTTCGTGAAGCGCTGAACCGGCTGGTGGCCGAAGGGTTCGTCGATTATCGCGCCGGTCGCGGGTTTTACTGCCGCGCGCTGTCGGACACGCGGATCATGCACCTTTACGAGGCGCGCATGGCGATTGAGTGCGAGGCCGTGCGGCAGGCTGCGCTCCGTGCCCAAGCCAGTGCGCTGGATGAGATTGAGGCTGAGTTGAACGCAACGGCCGATGAATATGCGACCTGCACCAACCCAATCCGTCTGATGGAGTTGGATGAAGCGTTTCATATGCAGCTTGCCGCTGTGTCTGCCAATTCCGAACTGTTGCGTATGTTGCGCACCATTTACGACAAGATCCGCTTTGTGCGCACGGCAGATCTGCGGTCACTTCAGGCTGCCGGGCGCACCACTACGGAGCGGCACCGCGCCATTCTGGATGTTGTGCGTTCGGGTGATGCCGCAGCCGCGTCTCAGGCAATGCGGGATCATATCGAACACCGCGCACAGCACGCATCGGAGGCGGTGCGCCATGCCTTTGCCGATCTTTATGCGCCAGAGGAGGCGGTCGGATGAGCACGCGCGGGGGCAAAACAGTTTTTGGTGCGTCCGTCGGTATTTTGATGCTGAACACCCGATTTCCCCGGATCCCAGGCGATATTGGCAATGCGGGTACGTGGCCCTTTCCGGTGCAGTACAAAGTTGTTCCTGCCGCGACGCCTGACAACGTGGTGCGCGGCGATGCCACCCCGTTGCTGGACGCGTTTATCGAGGCGGGGCGCGAACTGATCGACATGGGCTGTGACGGGATCGCCACCAATTGCGGGTTTTTGGTGCCGTTTCAGGATGACTTGTCGCGCGCCCTTGGGGTGCCGGTTGCGTCTTCGTCGCTGTTGCAGGCCGCGTTGATTAAACAGTCGCTGCCCGCCTCTCAGACATTGGGCATTTTAACCATCTCGTCCGAGACTCTGACGACCACCCATCTGGATGCCGCCGGGATCGCACACAACACGCCCGTTGGTGGCACGGGGGCGGCATCGCATTTCACCACACAGGTGCTGGGTGATGCCGATCAGATTGATTTTGATCAGGCCCGCGCCGACAACGTAGCAGCAGCCGAGGCGTTGATCACCGCGCATCCCGACATCGGGGCAATCCTGCTTGAGTGCACAAATATGGTGCCGTATGCCGCAGACATTCGCCGTGCCACCGGACGCCCGGTGTTTTCCATCTACACCTATCTGCTGTGGTTTCAGGCCGGGTTACTACCACGGCGGTTTCCGTCCGATCTGGACGATGTTCCGCAGGCGCGGTTATGAGCGATCACCGCATCACTGCAATGCGCGTGCATTGCGTGACGATCCCGGCGCGCACGGTGCATTCGCATGGCTCTGGCGACGTTGGCGGGATCAACGTGGCCCTGTGCGAGATTGAGACGGACTCAGGGCTCACCGGTTGGGGCGAAGCCTCTCCCTGGCCGGTGTTCACGGGAACAGTGCAGGGCAATGCGGCGGCCCTGCATGTCCATTTCCGTCCGCTTGTGATTGGACAGGATCCTGTGCTGGTTGAGCCGATCATGCACGCCGCCGACAGGGCCCTTGTCGGGCACGGAGAAGCGAAAGCGGCGCTTGAATGCGCACTGCTGGATCTGACGGGGCAGATTGCAGGCCTGCCGATTTCCGAACTTGTAGGTGGGCGGCATCGCAACAGCCTGCCGTTAAGTTTCTCCGTGGCAAATCCTGACTTTGAGGCTGATCTGGATGATATTGCGCAGATATGGGAAAGCGGTGTGCGCATTTTCAAATTGAAGACAGGGTTTGCCGATCATGCGTTCGATCTGATGCGGCTCGAAACGCTACGCGCGGCCTATGGCGATGAGATACGGCTGCGTATTGACT
>JBCCBC010000175.1:0-6351 GCA_039814435.1 Pseudomonadota bacterium | reverse complement strand
TCGGCAGCCTTCAGTATGACCGAACAGCCCGAGGCAAGTGCCCCGGCGATCTTGCGCGCGGGCTGGCTCATCGGGAAATTCCAGGGCGAGAATGCTGCCACGACCCCGACGGGCTGATGGTGCACCGCAAATTTGTGACCCTGAGCGGCAGGAATCGTCCGCCCATAGGTGCGCATGGCCTCGCCTGCGTCCCATTCAAAGAATTCGGCCCCACGGATCACTTCCAGCAGCGCCTGTGGCAGCGGTTTGCCGTGTTCAAGCGTGATGGAATACGCAATCACTTCTTGCCGTTCGCGCATCAAAGCGGCCGCGCGCAAAATGATGTCCGCGCGCGCGCGGGGGGAGGTTCGACGCCAGATCTGAAACCCTTTGACGGCTGCGTCCAACGCGTCATCAAGGTCGGTGGCGGACGCACATGGCAGGGCGCCGATCACCTGTTCCGTCGCCGGGTTGATCACCGGCAGATCCGAAACGGTCTTGCGCCAAGCACCCGCGATAAACAGCCTCAGATCAGGATATTCGGGCATGCACACTCCACCGGTTTCACAATACCTGTTCCCCAACGCCACCTATCCCTTCAAGAGAATTGGTAGAATACAGGTATCCAAATGCGGAATACCTATGCCTTCAGCTGCGCTGCCTCGTGGAGCGCAGATTTGAAGGCGCGGCCCGCTGGCGACAGATCGCCCTCTGCCCGAAAAGAGACCCCAATGGGTCCGCGCCCAAAGGGGACCTCCCACTCCAGCACCGCTAACGCGCCGCTTTCAATGTCTTGGGCGACGACTTCTGCGGGCATCAATCCAATCAAATCCCGGGATCGCAATAGCGCCCGGTTGGTTAGGTACGACACGCTTTCGATCATCACAGGCGGCGTATACTGCTGTTGACCAACAAAGAAATGATCAACCTGCCGTCGAAGCGTGGTTTCAAGCGGCGGCAAAATCCAGCCAAACGGCTTGGTCTGGGCAAAGGACACATCAGGCTTGCCCGCAAGCGGATGCTGGTTACCCACAATGGCGAGGATACGATCCTCGAACAGATTTTCCTGTTTGATCTTGTCACGGTGACGGTGCGAGGGAAGCCGCCCGACAACCATGTCGATTTCACCCGACAACAGACCGGGCATCAGAACCTCGTTTGTCCCCTCGCTGATCTTGACAGCAACGTTCGGACGTCGGGCCAGCAGAATGTCGATTGCTGAGGGCAAGAGGCTGGTCGAGGCCGCCAATAATGTGCCCACGACAACGCGGCCCGAACTACCTTCGTTCAGGTCATCAAGCTCCTGCGCGGCGTTTGAAATCTGGGCAAAGACCAGCTTGGCGTGACGGATCAGTGTTTCTCCGAACACAGTCGCCACAACGCCGCGATTGGTGCGGGTGAACAGCTTGACCTCAAAATCAATTTCAAGGTCCTGGATCATCTTTGTGGCCGCAGGCTGTGATATGCTGAGTTCGCGGGCGGCGTTCTGAATGTTGCCATGGGTGCCTACAGCCACCAGTAACCGGAGGTGGCGCAATTTGAGACGCGACAACGCACGGTCGAGCACCCGCGCATGCAAGCCGGTCAAAACGTGACCCGCCGCGTGATCTGATCGAGCTTGCTGACCACACTCATGGCCGCCAGCGCGGAAGAGCGTGGGTTGTCTGGCAAAGCGTTCCCGCTGATCTGGAATTGAAACTGTCCGAATGCACCTTCGGCACTGATTTCATGGATGTTCTGCGTGATGGTCGCATCTGCGATCAGCCGCACCTCAGTATCGTCAAAGCCCAGTCCGGCAAGGGCAACAGCGGCTGCGACGTTGGCGTTTTTGGTATAGCGCAGGGCGGCGTCGCGGGCGGTTCCCTCAAAATGAACCGCATCGCCTTGTGTCATCGCATCAAGGTCAATTGATGCCTCAGCGGCGGAGCCTTTCCACCCATGGGGCGGTTTGCGCCCCGTATATGCGACGCGATGCAAGGTGCCGATGTTTGCCGCGCTCAGGCAATCGAGTGCGCCGATGGCGCCGCTGGCCAGATGCAATCTGGACCCGCCTTGGGCCGCTGCGTCTTCCAGGTTTTGGGCGATGACCGGGTCTGCCAAAGCGCCCAGCGAAACGGTGATCATGTCGATCCCGCGCGCAAGGATGGCGGGCCCATAGTGCGCCAATGCGCTGTGACCGGCGCAGTCAATCATCAGGTCGATCGCGGCGGGGATGTCGGCCACGGCGCTGATCTGCGGCGGGGTCTGCACTGCAACCCGCTCGGGGCGCAACAGGATCGCGCTGACCCTGTGGCCTTGCCCCTCAATCGCGCCCATAACACAGCGCGCAATCGCCCCGTTCCCGATCAACCCAATGTTCATGGCCATGTTGTACGCGATGGTTGCGAAAAGGCGAAATTGAAAATCGTCAGGTATTCCAAAATTGGATAACCACATAGACCCTTTCACCTTGGCGCAGCCCCCTTGCGCGCGGTCTTATCTGCCGGACTGACCAAGGCCAAAGGACTGCCCGTGCACTATTCCAAACAGGATGCCAAAGCCTTTGCGCGCGCGCACATGACGGGCATTTGGGCGGCGGCACTCAATCCGTTCAACGACGATCTGTCCTTGGATGAGGCGGGGTTGCGCGCCAATATCCGCCACTGGATTGACGATCTGCACATTCAGGGCCTGTTCGTTGCGGGCAAGCAGGGCGAATTTTTTTCAATGAGCCTTGAGGAACGAAAGCGCAATTTCGAGATTGCGGTGGACGAATGCGCTGGCAAGGCTGGCGTCATTGTATCTGTGTCGGATCAGAATATGGATACCGCACTGGACCTTGCCCGGCATGCGCAGGACTGCGGCGCAGACTACATCGTGCTGCACGCCCCGGTTCTCAGCTTTTGTTATGATCGCGGTGAGGTGCTTTATCAGTACTACAAGCATTTCTGCGACCGTCTGGACATCGGGATCGCTATGTGGAGCCATCCCGACAGCGGCTATCTGATGCAACCCGAAGAATGCGCACGCATCGCGGAACTGCCCAATATCGTGGCCATCAAGTATTCTGTCCCGCGCGAGATGTACGTACGGCTGACGCATATGGTCGGGGACAAGATTCATGTCTCCACTTCGGCCGAACATGAATGGCTCGACAATATTCTGGAACTGAACTGGAAGCTTTACCTATGTTCCTCACCGCCCTACCAAATTCAGACCGCGCGCGATCTGCGGATGAATGAATACACAAAGCTGGCCTTTGAAGGAAAGGCTAATGCCGCCCGACAAGTGTTCGACAGTTTGAACCCTGTGCGCGATGCAATGGCGCGGACCCGCCCGGCAGGTAAGCCGACGGCCTTTGGCAAGTATTGGCAAGACCTGTTGGGGCAACGTGGCGGCCGCGTACGCGCTCCGATGCTGGAACTGACGGACGCCGAAAAGGACCTGATCCGCCATGGTTTTGATGAATGCGGTTTGCGTGTCTGATATAAAAATACTGGATATCTACATGCGGATAAATCCTTTGCTGTTATGGAAAAACTTGCGACACTTTGAAAAAGGAGGGACCCGCCCATGTCAAAGCTGCGTGCGTTCAATTTCAAGGCCTGGATCGACGATCATCGCCACCTGCTGAAACCTCCCGTCGGCAACAAGATGGTGTTTGAAGAGGCGGATCTGATGGTCACCGTTGTGGGCGGGCCCAACAAACGCACGGACTACCATGACGACCCGGTTGAGGAGTTCTTCTATCAACTCGAAGGCGACATGCTTCTCAAATTATTCGATGGCGAAGAATTCTATGACGTCCCGATTCGGGAAGGCGAGATTTTCCTGCTGCCCGCACACGTGCGCCATTCGCCGCAACGCCCCCAGGAAGGATCGGTCGGCTTGGTGATCGAACCCAAACGCCAAGAGGGGCAGTTGGATGCCATTGAGTGGTATTGCTTCAACTGTGGCTCCAGAGTGCACCGCGCCGAGATGCAGTTGAAGTCCATCGTCAAAGACCTGCCCCCGGTATACGAGAAATTCTATGCATCCCAAGAGGCGCGGACTTGTGCAAACTGCAACACCGTGCATCCGGGCAAAGAGCCTCCAGAAGGCTGGGTCCAACTTTAAGAGAAACTAAACGACAAGGAACACCATGAAACATTTCACAAAACTTGTGGCCTCAGCCGCGCTGTTGGCGGCATCGACGCTCGCCGCACAGGCCGAAGATTTTCGTCTTGGCCTGATCACGCCGCCCCCGCACATCTGGACGAAAGCTGCCGAAGCATTTGGCGCTGATCTGGCGGAAGCCAGCGGCGGGGCGCATAGTGTGTCAGTCTTTCCAGCCCGCCAGCTTGGCAATGAGGCTGAGATGTTGCAGCAGTTGCAAACCGGCGCCTTGGATATGGCCTTTCTGACTGTGGCTGAGGTGTCAAACCGCGCGCCCGACTTTGGCGCCTTTTACGCCCCCTTCCTCGCAAACGATATCGGGCACGCCGCCCGGATCGTCCAATCAGATTATGCACGCGGCATGCTGGACCAACTGCCCGGCAAAGTTGGTGTTGTCGGGCTTGGCTACGGGATGGCCGGATTGCGCCAGATCGTGTCGCGCGGCGAGGTTTCCTCGGCTGAAAACCTCTCGGGCAAGAAACTTAGAATCACACCGTTTGAGCCGATCCTCGACTTCTATTCCGCCCTTGGCGCGGCCCCCACGCCGATGCCTCTGCCTGCGGTCTATGAGGCGCTGGCCAACGGTCAGGTCGATGCCATCGACATGGACGCAGAATTGATCTGGGTTCTGAAGTATTTCGAACACGCAGATACGATCATTGAATCCAACCACATGATGTTTCCAATGGTGGGCCTTGTGTCTGCACGCGTCTGGGCTGGATTGTCCGAAGCGGATCGCGCTTCGATCTCAGAGTTGATGAACAAGCATCTGGACAGTGTCGTTGCCTCTTACGTTGAAAAAGAACCAGCGTGGCTCGACCAGATCAAGGGCACCGGCAAGACTTACGTCACGGTTGATCAAAGTTTCTTCGGCGACGTAGCCGACACCTGGAACGCGAAATGGTCCGAAAAGTCGTCTGCCCTTGAGGGCCTGCGCGCCGTGGCGGCTGAAACAAGCGAGTAAGACAGGCGGTCATATCGCGCGGGGTTGGCCATGACCAGCTGTCGCGCGACGACCATCGGGCATTCCATGCCCCTCTTGTCGCAGTTAGGGTCGCGCCATGTTGAGACGTTTTTCGACCAGACTGGCGTGGCTGGAGCTGTGGCTGGCGGCCCTTATGGCCGTCGGCGTGACGCTTCTTATTCTTCTGAACATTGTCACCCGCTACTTCGGTGCCGCGCTGTTCTGGGTGGATGAACTGGCCATCTATGCCATGGTCTGGATGACGTTTCTTGGTGCCTCAGCCGCGCTGCACCATCGCAGTTCGATTTCGATCACGCTCTTGACCAATGCGGTCTCAGACTCCGCAGCACGGGTCATCGACAAGGTGGTTGACGCCGTCATCTTTGTGTTCGCCCTTGCGATGTTGTGGTTCTGCTGGCGCTGGTTCCTGCCGCTGGACATCGCGCGCGCTGGATTTGATACAGAGGTCTTTCAGGGCAAAACCTTCAACTTTGTCTACGCCGAACCGACCACCACGCTTGGTGTGCAGAAGGTTCTCTTTTGGTCAGTCATGTGGCTCTTTTCCTTTGGGGCGCTTGTGCACTCGGCCATGCATCTCTTTTCGCCCCGACGCGCAAAGGATGCCGCATGAGCCCCGTTGTCTTTCTGACCACCCTTGTCCTTTCGGTGCCTATCGCCGTCGTGCTGGGCGTCACTGCGATCTGGTACATCTGGGAAAGCGGCAACACGGTCCTTTATGACAGCTTTGCCCAGAAGATGTTTGGCGGGCTTGAGAATTACGGGCTGCTTGCCATCCCACTTTTCATGCTAACCGGAGAGTTGATGAACGAGGGCGGCATGACAAAGCGTCTTGTTGGTCTTGCACGGGTATTTGTGGGCGGGTTTCGGGGTGGACTGGCCTATATCAACCTGCTCGCAAACATGTTCATGGCGGCCATCATCGGATCGGCAACGGCCCAGATCGCGGTCATGTCCCGTGCCATGGTTCCAGCTATGGAAGACGAAGGATACGACAAAGGCTTTGCAACTGCGACAACGGCAGCAGGCGGACTGCTTGCCCCTGTGATCCCGCCATCAATGATGTTTGTGATCTTTGGGGTGCTGGCTCAAGTTCCGATTGGGGACATGTTCATTGCAGGGATCATTCCCGGGCTTTTGATGGCAGCGGCTTTTGCACTGGTGATCACTCTGATCGGGTGGTCTCAAGAGTTTCCAACAGGCAAATGGATGTCGCGGCGCGCGGCCGCAAGGTCCGTGCTTGCGGCCATCCCGGC
>JBCCBC010000195.1:0-5430 GCA_039814435.1 Pseudomonadota bacterium | reverse complement strand
CAGGCCCCCGCGTGATTGAACAAACCATCCGCGAAAAGCTGCCCGAAGGGTTTCAGCGCGCCGAATACCTGCTGGATCATGGTATGCTGGACCGCGTTACATCGCGCACCGAGATGCGCGATGAGCTGATCACGATCACCCGGATGCTGATGCGCCTGCCCCCGGCCGTCAAAGGTGACTTGCCGGCCCCGGATCCAAGCAACGATGCTGCCGCGTCCGAAGATGCGGCAGTGGATGCCCCCAAAGAATGACGGCCCCCGCGTCCGATGCCATCCTTGCCCGGATGATGGCGTTACATCCCAAGGTCATTGACCTGACCCTTGACCGGGTGTGGCATCTGCTTGAGGCGCTTGGAAATCCGCAAAACGATGTGCCCCCTGTCATTCACATTGCAGGCACCAATGGCAAAGGGTCGACCCAAGCGATGATCCGCGCCGGGCTTGAGGCCGCAGGCCACCGCGTGCATGCCTATACCTCGCCGCATCTGGCCCGGTTTCACGAACGCATCCGGCTGAGCGGTGCGCTGATTTCGGAACCCGCGCTGACGGCGCTTCTGGATGAATGTTATGCGGCGAATGATGGGGCCGACATCACTTATTTTGAGATCACGACCTGCGCGGCCATCCTTGCCTTTGCCCGGACACCGGCGGATTTCACCCTGCTCGAAGTGGGCCTGGGCGGACGGCTGGATGCGACCAATGTGATTGATGCGCCTGCGTTGACTGTCATTACGCCAGTGTCGATGGATCACGAGGCGTTCCTGGGCGACTCGTTGGCTGCCATCGCCGGGGAAAAGGCGGGGATTATCAAGCGGGGCGTTACTTGTGTGGTGGGTCCACAGGAGGACGACGGCATGGACGTCATCGAGGCGCGGGCGCAGGCACTGGGCGCACCGATGCTTGCCTATGGCCAGCATTGGCATGCCAGCCCAGAGCGTGATGGCATGATCTATCAGGACGAGAGCGGTCTTTTGGATCTGCCGCGCCCTGTGTTGCCCGGCGATCATCAGATCCAGAACGCCGGTATGGCGCTGGCGGCCTTGCGCCACCTGGGATGTGATGAGGCGGCGTGCCTTGGGGCAGTCAGCCAAGCGCAGTGGCCCGCGCGCATGCAACGGTTGCGGGCCGGACCATTGGCCGTCACCGCAGCGCAGAGCGGGGCAGAGCTGTGGTTGGATGGCGGGCACAATCCGGCCGCTGGCACTGCATTGGCGGCTGTTCTGGCCGGCTTGCCGGCGCGCCCGACCTATCTGATATGTGGGATGCTCAACACCAAGGATGCCCGCGGCTACCTTGCCCCCCTTGCCGCGCAAGCGCGCGCGCTGGTTGCAGTGTCGATCCCGGGAGAGGCGAATACCTTGCCCGCGGACGCGACTGCCAAGGCGGCGATGGATGTCGGTTTGCCCGCAACGCAAGCAGAGACGGCGCAGGCCGCGCTGACCGCAATTCTTGAGCGTGATCCACATGCGCGCGTGCTGATTTGCGGGTCTTTGTACCTGGCGGGTGCGGTGTTGCGCGAAAACAGCTAGCGCCCGGGCTTTCACGCTGCGCCGACCCTAGACGCAGCTACATTATATTGACCATACACGCTCTGGTTTGCTATATTTTGTGCAAACATAGACTGCGGGTGCATTTTCGCCACGCTGGTCAGCTTTGGGGGAAGCGGTATGGAATGGGCACGGGGCAAATTGTCTGCGTTGGTGCAGACCTTGAAGTCTGACCGGGATCCGGCGTCTTCGAACATCAAGATGTTGTTGATTGCAGCCGCGTTTTTGCTGGTCACGATCGGGCTGATTGTGTTGCAGCCGGGCGTGGATACCGGATATGGAACGCATCGCGCAGACGTTGCACCCG
Organism: Pseudomonadota bacterium; assembly: GCA_039814435.1. Classification (GTDB taxonomy): domain Bacteria; phylum Pseudomonadota; class Alphaproteobacteria; order Rhodobacterales; family Rhodobacteraceae; genus Tateyamaria. The sequence continues at coordinate 3,577 of JBCCBC010000195.1, read as the reverse complement.
AACCTGCCCCCCTTGAAAGTGTTGCGAGCATTGAACCCGAAGTGACGCGGGCGGATGCATCCCTGCTGAGCCTGAACGCCCCACAAGTTTCTGAGGCGGTCAGCAAGCAATTGCGCCAACCCATTCGGCTGACAGACACGGATGCGCGCCACAACGATTTGCGCGCCCTGACGGCGATCACATTGGCCGGTTTTGGGTACACCCCCGCGGCCGGGGATCGGTTGCAGATTTTGCTGGTGCAGGCCCTGACCGAAGGGCAGTCCAACGCCTATATCGACGCTCTGCTCAACACTGCTGCCGCCCGTGGAGAGTTTGAGCCACCTCGGCAGTTGATGCTGTCATCGGGGCGGATGGATACCGACGCGTTGCTGGCGGCGCTGGTGCACAACGCCAAGGGCTAGGCAGCCCACCCACTGCTTTGCATCTCGCGCAAGCGGGACGCGGTGCGTTCAAATTCAAACGTGCCTTCCCCCTCGAGATAGAGCATTTCCGGCACAGCCGCCGCTGAGCAGATCAACCTGACATGCGCCTCGTACAAGGCATCCACCAGCGTGACAAAACGCTTGGCCTCGTTGAAATTGCTGCGCGAGAGACACGGGATGTCGTCAATCATCAGCACTTTGCACGCCTCTGCGATGGCAAGGAAATCGGCTGGCCCAAGTGGTTTGGCGCATAGATCGAAAAAGCTGGTGCGTCCGACGCCATTGCGAAACTGCGGGATCGTGACGGTGCGGCCATTGACGGTTAGATCAAGTGGCTGCGCCTCTCCGCCGCTGAGGTCGGACCAGATCGCGTTCATTTCGCTGCGCGCGCCCTCGCCCAAAGGCGAGAAATAGGTGGGGCTGCCCGTCAGCCGGTCTTGTCGATAATCGGTGGGCGAGGCGAGTTCCCAGACCACCATTTTGTCTTTGAGCAGTTCAATGAACGGCACAAAAAGCTGGCGGTTGAGCCCGTCCTTGTACAGGTCGTCGGGGATCCGGTTGGACGTGGTGACCACAACGACCCCGGCGGCAAACAGCGCCTCAAACAGGCGCCCGACGATCATTGCGTCGGTGATGTCGGTGATCTGCATTTCGTCAAAGGCCAACAGGCGGACGGATTGGGCAACATCTGCTGCGACGGGCGCGATGGCGTCATCAACCCCGCGTTTGCGGGCCTCGTGCATGGCGGCGTGGATTTCCTGCATGAACGCATGGAAGTGAACGCGTCGTGCCGGCCCATCCAGATGGGAGACAAAGAAATCCATCAGCATCGATTTACCGCGCCCGACGCCGCCCCATAAATAGAGGCCCTTGGGTGGCTCGGGGGCGCGGCGGAACAGCCCCCGTTTGACAGGTTCGGCCAACGCTGCCCGGATCCGTTCGAATTCAGGCAGCACCGCTTCTTGTGCGTCGTCACGGCGCAACGTCTGTGCCGAAACCAATGCGTCGTATTCTGTGATCAAGTCAGCCATCTTGCCTATCCGTACCGCGCCGTTTGCACAGGGGAAAGCCATGTCAGTTCATGCTTCGTTATGTGACAGCAAGAAATGCTGATTTGACGCGGTATTCCTTTGCCGACAAGAGTTGTCGCACCAGACCGGAGATACCCTGATGCAAAGCCGCACACCCCTGTTCACGCCTGTTTTGATCGTTGGCTGTGTCATTATCGTGATCAGCTTTGCGGTGCGCGCGTCGTTTGGGGTGTTTCAGATCCCCATCGCGGATGAATTCGCCTGGGCGCGCAGTGAGTTTTCGCTGGCCATCGCGTTCCAGAACCTGGCCTGGGGTGTCGGACAGCCGATCTTTGGGGCGATCGCGGAAAAGATCGGAGACCGCAAGGCCATCGTGATGGGGGCGATCATCTACGCTGTTGGCCTTGTTCTATCGGCCTGGTCCACAACCCCGTTGGAACACCAGCTCTATGCCTGGCTGGTGGGCTTTGGCGTTGCAGGGACCGGGTTTGGCGTGATCCTCGCCGTTGTGGGCCGCGCGTCCAGCGACGAAAACAGATCGATGAGCCTGGCCATCACGGCGGCGGCCGGGTCAGGTGGTCAGATCTTTGGCCCGCCTGTCGCTGAATGGCTGCTGACCTTTATGACCTGGCCAAGCGTCTTCATGATCTTTGCCGCCGCGATCATGGCGACGCTTCTGACCTTGCCCATGATGCGCGTCCCTCAGCCCGCGACCAAGGCCGAGTTGGAAGAGAGCATGGGCGAAATCCTGATCAAGGCGTTCAAGGACCCGACCTATTTCCTTATTTTCATCGGGTTCTTTTCCTGTGGCTACCAAGTTGCTTTTATCACCGCGCACTTCCCGGCCTTTGTGACCGAGTTGTGCGGCCCGATCATGGCCGGGGGGATGCTGGACACTATGGGCGTGTCCACCACATCTGCGCTTGGGGCGATTGCGATTTCGCTGATTGGGGTGGCCAATATCGGGGGCACATTGCTGGCCGGTTGGGCGGGCAAACGGTATTCCAAAAAGTACCTGCTGGCGGGGATCTATGCAGGTCGAACCGTTGTGGCGTCCCTGTTTATCATGTTCCCGATCACGCCGACGTCGGTCATCATATTCTCGGTCGCGATGGGGTCGTTGTGGCTTGCGACCATACCGCTGACCAGTGGTCTTGTGGCTCATATATACGGGCTGCGCTACATGGGCACGCTTTACGGCATCGTCTTCTTTTCCCACCAGTTGGGGTCGTTCCTGGGGGTCTGGCTGGGGGGGCGGATGTATGACTTGTACGGCACCTACGAACAGGTGTGGTGGATCGGCGTCGCCGTCGGAGCCTTTAGTGCGATTGTCCACTTGCCCATCCGCGAGCGCCCCCTTTGGGCTGCATCACCCGCTTAACCGCGTGATGTGCGGATCGCTTCCAGCACTTGATCGGTGTGGCTGTAGGTCAGCGCGTGCGCAGCGCCCGCGATCACGACATGTTTGGATTGCGGGTTCCAGGCGGTCAGCGTGTCCTTGCCTTCCAAGTCTATGACGTCGTCCTGATCGCCCCAGATGGCCAGCACCGGTACTCCCGCTGCGGCGATCTCTTTGTGCGCGTCCTCGGCGGTGTCGCGCAGCAGGCCGCGCAAGCTGGACAGGACAGCCGGAAAGTACCCGCGCCTGTCTGTTTCGGCGTGCTGCATCGCGTTGATCCCCTCAACACTTGATGTCAGGTTCGCCTCGGCCCGGATTCCTTGGCGCAGCACAATCGGATAGGCCAGCAGGAACAGCCAATCGCCAAAGATCGGGATGTCGCGCACCATGGTCAGCCGTGGACCTGCCAGATCCTGCATGCCTGCCGGGGCCAGAAGCACCAGTTGTTTCACCATCCCGTAGTGCCGGGATGTGAAATGCGCGGCGATGGCCCCGCCCATGGAGTATCCGATAAGGGTAATCTGCCCCTTGACCTTTTCGTGGGTCAGCAGATCCGTCAGCTGCCTGACAAAGAAATCCGCCGATTGCGGTCCCCGCACGCGGTCCGACAAGCCGCGCCCATATAGATCATAGACCAAGACCCGAAACCCCATCAGCGCAAGCCCTTTGGCCAAACCGCGCCACACAAAGGACGGTGTGGTCAGCCCGTGGATGCACACGGCGAT
>JBCCBC010000204.1:0-5152 GCA_039814435.1 Pseudomonadota bacterium | reverse complement strand
GTGACCACGACGCGCCTGCGCGAATGGGCGGCCGAAGTGGCCGACATACCGCTGTGGCTGTTCGAAGAGGCGTATCCGATTGTCGGCGATCTGGCCGAAACCATCGCCCTTGTTCTGCCCCCGCCAGAGCAAGACAGTGATTATGGCCTATCCCATTGGATCAACACGTTACGCGCCCTTGCGGATGTGGAAGAGGCGGAGCGCAAGGCGGTCGTGCGCGCCGCGTGGGCGAGCCTTGACCCTACGCAACGCTTTTTGTTCAACAAGCTGCTTACGGGCGGGTTTCGGGTTGGTGTCAGTCAGAAACTCATGACCCGCGCGCTGGCCCGCGCCACGGGTCGCAACGAGGCTGAGATGGCGCACCGGCTTATGGGCGACTGGGATCCTGCCAGCGTCACCTGGCATGCCCTGATCGAGGCGGATGACCCAGCTGCCAGCGCATCGCGCCCTTATCCGTTCTACCTGGCCCATGCGCTTGATGATCCGGCAGAAAACCTTGGCAATCCAACGGACTGGCAGGCAGAGTGGAAGTGGGATGGCATCCGTGGTCAGCTGATCCTGCGCGACGGCGAACACTTTGTTTGGTCGCGCGGCGAAGAGTTGATGACCAACCGTTTTCCCGAGCTTGCCCGCGCCCGCGATTTCATCCCAGACGGCACCGTTTTGGACGGTGAATTGTTGGCCTGGGGCGATGGCGCACCGCAAAACTTCAACGCGCTGCAAAAGCGGATCGGGCGCAAGACCGTGCCCAAGAAACTGCTGAGCGACGCGCCTGTCATCCTGTACGCCTATGACCTTCTGGAATGGCAGGGCGCGGATCTGCGCGACCACCCGCTTGCGGACCGGCGCGCAACGCTTGAAACGCTTTGCGAGACACTGCCACCGGATGCGCCGGTAAAGCTCTCACCTGCAATCGACTTTGACACCTGGGACACCCTGGCCGAAACCCGTGCTCAGGCCCGTGCGGCCCAAGCCGAAGGGCTGATGCTCAAGCGCAAGGCCAGCCCCTATCTTACGGGGCGCAAAAAGGGCGATTGGTGGAAATGGAAGCTGGATCCGCTGACCATCGACGCCGTCATGATCTATGCCCAGTCCGGGCACGGACGGCGCGCCAACCTGTTCACCGATTTTACCTTTGCCGTCTGGAACGGGAACGATCTGGTGCCCTTTACCAAGGCCTATTCCGGCCTCACCGACGAAGAATTCCGCAAGATCACCGCCTGGGTCAAAAAGAACACGCTGCAACGCTTTGGCCCTGTGCGCAGCGTGACACCGCACCACGTCTTCGAAATCGCATTCGAGGGGATCCAAGCCTCCACCCGCCACAAATCCGGCGTTGCCTTGCGTTTTCCGCGCATGTCGCGTTGGCGCCACGACAAGCCTGTGCAAGAGGCCAACAGCCTGACCGACCTTAATGAAATGCTTGAAATCTATGGATAACGCCGCCCCGCCCTTCGCCCCCATGACACCCGCGCAGGCCCTGCCTGATGGGGCGTGGGACGCACATGTGCACATGCTTGGCGGACCACAGCACCCTTTGTCACCGACCCGCGTTGAAAACCCGCCCCCGGGGCACAGTTTTGACGATTGGGTAACCTTGCTTCGGGCGCATCTCGACAGTCTAGGATGCAGCCAGGCGCTGATCGTCCACTCTATCCTTTATGGTACCGACAACAGCGTCACGCTTGACGCGGTGCAGGCCCTCGGACCGAGGTTCAAGGGCGTCGGGTTGCTGGCGGACGGAGCGGAGCGCGCTGCGGTGCGGGCGCTGGTGCAGGCCGATACCGTCGCCGTGCGGCTGAACTACGTACATGGCGGCGTGCTGACTTGGGACGGGGCCAAGGCGATGGCCCCCCTGCTGGCTGATCACGGGATGCATATCCAAATGCTGCTGCATGCGGACAAGCATATCACCAACCTTGCCGATGATATCCGCGCCCTGCCCGTCCCGCTGGTGATCGACCACTGCGGCTGGCCCACTACCCTTGCGCCCGACACCGCCGCCATCGACACCCTGTGTGCTTTGCTTGCCGAAGGGCACGCTTATGTCAAACTCTCCGCCCCTTATCGGCTGACACGCCATCCCGACGCCGCCGCGCCACTGATGCGCCGCCTGATTGATGCCAACCCGGATGCGTGCCTGTGGGGGTCGGACTGGCCCCATATCATGCTGGGCGATGCGCAGATGCCCCGCGCGGCCGACCTTGCGGATGCATTCAGCACGCTCACAACTCCGCAAGAACGACAAAAAATCTGTGTCGACACCCCAAACAGACTGTTTACGCCCTAACACTTCACTGTTCCCGAAATACTCCGGGGTCAGGGGCAGCGCCCCAACCCGCGGACCCAAAAACAGAGACCGCAGTAGACGCAAGGTGACCCCCTTGCCCCCAACCCCGGACGCACATAGCAATGCACCAACCGCCATCAAAAGGTATGCCAGATGTTTCACCTCCCCTTTCCCGTTCGTGACGTCACCGCACAGTCGGGGGGCGACCCCTTGGGCGATCTGCCCGAATGGAACCTCGATGACCTTTATGCAGGCGAGGACGCGCCAGAACTCAAGCGCGATCTCGACTGGCTTGAACAGGCCTGCGCCAGCTTTGCGGCAGACTACGAAAACAAGCTTGCCACGCTCGACGCCGCCGGGCTGCTCACTTGCATTCAGCGTCAGGAACGGATCAACCAGATCGCCGGGCGCATCATGTCCTATGCCGGGCTGCGTTATTACCAGCTGACCACCGATGCGGACCGGGCAAAATTCATGTCCGACGCACAGGAAAAGATCACCAATTTCACAACCCCGCTTGTGTTTTTCACCCTCGAACTCAACCGGCTTGAGGACACACATCTGAGCGACGCGATGGCCACCAATGCCGACCTCGCGCGCTACAAGCCGATCTTTGACAAAATCCGCGCGATGAAGCCCCACCAACTGTCTGACGAGATGGAAAAGTTCCTGCACGATCTCGGCGTGGTTGGGGACGCCTGGGAACGGCTGTTTGACGAAACCATTGCGGGGCTCGAGTTCAACATCGACGGTGATGCCCTCAACATCGAAGGCACGCTGAATTTCCTCACCGACCCCGACCGCAAGAAACGCGAAACCGCCGCGCGTGAGCTGGCCGAGGTGTTTTCGGGCAACATCAAGACCTTTGCGCGCGTGCACAACACGCAAGCCAAGGAAAAGGAAATCCTCGACCGTTGGCGTGGTATGCCCTCGGCCCAAGCCGGGCGGCACCTTTCCAACCAGGTCGAACCCGAAGTGGTCGAGGCACTGCGCAACGCCGTGGTCGCCGCCTATCCCAAACTCAGCCACCGCTACTACGAGCTCAAACGCAAATGGCTGGGGCTGGAACGGATGCAAGTCTGGGACCGCAACGCGCCCTTGCCCATGGAAGACCCCCGCATCGTCAACTGGGACGAGGCAGAAAAAACGGTGATGGACGCCTATAGCGCCTTTGATCCGCGTATGGGCGAACTGGCCCAGCCGTTCTTTCGCAAAGGGTGGATTGATGCCGGCGTCAAACCGGGCAAGGCACCTGGCGCTTTTGCCCACCCCACCGTGACGGATGTGCACCCCTATGTCATGCTCAACTACCTGGGCAAACCACGCGATGTGATGACGCTGGCCCATGAACTGGGACACGGCGTGCATCAGGTGCTGGCCGCAGGGCAAGGCGAAATGCTGTCCTCTACCCCGCTGACCCTGGCGGAAACAGCGTCGGTCTTTGGCGAAATGCTGACCTTTCGCAAGATGCTTGATGGGGCCGACAGCAAGGCCCAGCGCAAGGTCATGCTGGCGGGTAAGGTCGAGGACATGATCAACACGGTCGTGCGCCAGATCGCCTTTTATGACTTTGAATGCAAACTGCACGCGGCCCGGCGTAACGGCGAATTGACGCCCGAAGATATCAACGCGCTGTGGATGTCGGTACAGGCTGAAAGCCTCGGGCCCGCCTTTGACTTTATGGAAGGCTACGAAACGTTCTGGGCCTATATCCCTCATTTCGTCCACTCGCCGTTTTACGTCTACGCCTACGCTTTCGGCGACGGCCTCGTAAACGCGCTTTATTCCGTTTACGCGGACGGCGCAGAAGATTTCGAAGACAAGTATTTCGATATGCTCAAGGCGGGTGGCTCCAAACACCACAAGGAATTGCTGGCCCCCTTCGGCCTCGACGCCTCAGATCCCAAATTCTGGGACAAAGGGCTGGCGATGATCTCGGGCTTCATCGACGAACTGGAGGCGATGGAAGAGTAAGACGCCGGCGCGCGGACAAAACATGCGTCTGCGCGCCCAACACGACACACGGAGAGACGGCGCAAGATCACGCCCGGACAAAATGGCGGGCAGCTAACCGGTCGTCACATGCGCCCAAATTTGTTCCGCGACCTGGCCGGCGGACCGGTGCGTGCTGTCTATGCGCAGATAGCGTGATCGCTCTATCTCACCATCTACGGAATTGAGCCGGTGCTTTTGCGCACTTTCGGTCAGGTTTCGCTCTGACCAGTCAAGGTCACGCTTGGAGGGTTTGTGCTGTAACCGGTTTTCGGTCCGGTTGCGCCGCAGTCTTTCTTCGAGGCTGGCTTCCAGCTCGACCCAATAGGTGTCATGCCCCTTGTCTTCGAATTGGGCGGTGATGCCTTCGATGTACTCGCGCTCGCCCGGCTCGCCAAAGGCCCACACAAAGGTAAAGATGTACCCCGGCGCGTCGCTTTCACAAAACGCATCGAAGAACGTTTGCCGCAACCTGTTTACCAGTCGTCGGCCCTGCGGCGTGCTGTAACTAAAGAAAGGGGCGACCATTTCGATGGTCACATGGTTGTGGAACAGCTTAAAGCCGGACAGGCGTTCCAACTCTTGCCCCACGGTCATTTTTCCCACCGCGTGCGGGCCTATCAGAATGATCAGTGTCATGTCCAAAGAGTATCTGAGCAGGCCCTCGGATCAACCCGTGACCGCGCCCAAGCGCCCCGACACGCGCAGGAGCCGCGCGATGCAGCACCTTCACTTCAACTGACTGTCTTTTGATCCACGCCGGTTGATGCCACCGCGCCGGTCATAGGCCGCGTCGCGCTCGGCCACGCAGTCCACGCACAACTTCACACCCGCAAGAGCCGCGCGGCGTGCCTCTGGGATGGGCTCTTC
>JBCCBC010000077.1:0-11113 GCA_039814435.1 Pseudomonadota bacterium | reverse complement strand
GGGGCTTTCTTTGCCGAAAAAGCAGGCGTAAGGGTGGCTGATGTCCACAACCTTTATGTCATATCCCACGCATGCGCGTGCCATCATGGTCTTGGGCCTGCCGCTGATCGGTGGGCACTTGGGGCAGGTCGCTATTGGGGTGACCGACACGATGATGCTGGGCTGGTATGGGATCACGGAACTGGCCGCACTAACGGCTGCGGGATCGCTGTTTTTCGTGCTGTTCCTGATGGGGTCGGGCTTTGCCTGGGCAGTGATGCCGATGGTGGCGTCTTACCACGCGGAAGGGGACGAAACCAACGTGCGGCGCGCAACCCGGATGGGCCTGTGGCTCAGCCTTGGCTTTGCAGTGCTTGCACTGCCTGCGATGTGGTGGTCACAGCCGATTCTGCTGGCGTTGGGCCAGACCGACGCTGTGGCGGATCTGGGCAGCCAGTATTTGCGGATCGCAGGGTGGGGGATCGTGCCTGCGCTGATCGTGATGACGATCAAAAGCTACCTGGCGGCCCTTGAGCGCACGCAAATCGTGTTCTGGATCACGCTTGCGGGCGCGCTGGTTAACGGGCTGGCCAATTATGCGCTGATCTTTGGCAAATGGGGTGCGCCCGAGTTGGGGATCGCCGGGGCGGCCTATGCGTCGCTTGCCACGCATGTTGTGATGCTGGTCGGTGTGATCGCTTATGCGGTTTTGGCGCTGCCTGAACACAGCCTGTTTCAGCGGCTGTGGCGTGCAGATTGGGAGATGATGACCCGCGTGTTTCGCCTTGGGCTGCCCATTGGCCTCACGTCCCTGAGCGAAGTTGGTCTGTTTGCGGCCTCTGCCTTTATGATGGGATGGTTGGGCGAGGTGCCCCAGGCCGCACACGGCATTGCGCTGCAACTCGCCTCGATTACCTTCATGGTGCATCTGGGGCTGTCGAATGTGGCCACGATCCGGGCGGGCAATGCGTTTGGTCGCCATGATCCCGCGCATCTGGTGCGCGGGGCGCACACTGTGACGGTGCTGAGTGTCGTGACAGCCGTTGCCACCATCGTGCTGTTTGTGTGGATCCCCGAACCGTTGATCAACCTGTTCGTGGGCAGGGATGATGCCGCATATGAGCAGATCATTTCCATTGGCGTTGTGTTGTTGGCGCTGGCCGCGCTGTTCCAGCTTGTGGACGGGGCGCAGGTGATTGCGCTGGGTCTGTTGCGCGGGGTGCAGGACACGACAGTGCCCATGGTACTTGCCGGGGCATCTTACTGGGTCGTGGGCATGCCGGCGTCCTATTATCTGGGATTTGTGCTGGAGTGGGGCGGGGTTGGTGTGTGGCTTGGCCTTGTGTTTGGCCTGGCTTGTGCCAGCGTCGCCTTGATGCTCCGTTTTTGGCGGGTGTCGGTGCCTGCACTTGGGCGGGGCGCCGGGTCGGACGCTGTTTCCGCCCCCTGAAACAGGGTGCGGAAAGACGCCCCGCCCGCCGTCCCAAGGGGTCGCGCGCGGGGCAGGGGGGGCCGTGTCAGAGGATAAAGTCAGCCGCCTCGACCGCATTGACCGAGATAAGTTCGATCATCTCGTCACCCGTGCCGTCGCCATCGCTGTCGATCTGTACGAAATCGCCGTCAAACAACACTTCGGCCCGTTTCCCCGTAAATGTGTCCCCCTTGATGAAACGCAATCCGCCGAAATCCGTCAGATCGATCTTGTCGATGATCGAGGTGAACCCCTTGATCACATCCATTGTGTCGGCAGTCACCCCGCTGTCGCCCGCGGCAAAGACAAAGACATCGCGGGCCTCGATTGCTTCGTAGTCCAGTAGCTCGTCCGCGCCCGCACCGCCCGAGATGCGGTCCGCGCCGTCACCCCCCGACACCACATCGTTGCCACTGCCACCCGACACCACATCGCGCCCGTCGCCGCCGTGGATGTTGTCCTCACCCGCTCCGCCAATGATACGGTCCTTGCCGTCATCTCCGCGCAGGCTGTCGTTACCTGCACCGCCCGACAAGGTGTCGTCACCTTCGCCGCCGCGCAGGGTGTCGTTACCGTCCTCACCCAGCAGGCTGTCATCACCGTCCTGACCGCCAATTGAGTCGTCGCCTGTGTGCCCGGACAGCTTGTCATTGCCCGACCCGCCCCAGATCTCATCATCGCCAGCGCCGCCCTTGATGATGTCACGCCCGTTGGCACCATAGGCATAGTCGTCGCCGCCACTTAGCCAGATGCGGTCGCGCCCGTCGCCCCCATTGATGTTGTCGTCGCCCTGACCTCCCCACATGTCATCGTCGCCCGCGTCCCCCCACATCCGGTCATTGCCAGCGTCGCCGTACATCGTGTCGTTGCCCGATCCGCCACCAACAGTGTCGTCACCCGCGCCACCCGACAGTTTGTCGTTTCCTTCGTTGCCAAAAACGTTGTCTTGCCCGTCCCCGCCCGAGGCGCGGTCGCCATTGCGCCCACCATGCAGTGTGTCGTCACCCGCGCCGCCATCCAGACGGTCGCGCCCGTCATCGCCGCTCAGCCGGTCGTTACCGTCCTGGCCAAACATCCGGTCATCGCCGTCACCCCCGGCGGACTGGTCATCGCCTGTGCCGCCATAGACCCAGTCGTTGCCGATCCCGGCCCAAATCCGGTCATCTCCCGCGCCCGCCTCGAAAATCTCGTGCGTCGCCTCTTCGAGAACAAAGCTGTAGTGGCCCGAACTCAGCGTCTCGCTGGCGTCGGTGCCATAAACACGGTTCTCGCCATTGACGAAGTAGTTCATCCACCCCGCCACATCCGTAACCTTTTCGTTGGCATTGCCGTCTTCGTTTTCGAACCGGCCATCCACAATGGCAAAGCCCACATGGTAAATGGCATCCGCCACCGTATCGATGAAATCGCGCCCCTTAAAGCGCAAGGCCCCGCCATCCCCTTGCACCAGGTGAAACCCGGTTTCGAGGTTGCCCTTGTCATCGCCGTGACCCTCAAGGAACTCTGCATACAAGGCCGCGTCCGCGCGGATATAGGCGGATAGGGTATAAAGGTCATCCGTTGACAACTTACCGTCCGTGTTCACGCCGGTAGCGGCAATGGCAGTCTCGATTACCTCATTCATCTGGCGGGCAGCCGCCGCGCCGCCCTCGATGTCTTCGGGGTATATGTTGGCAATCAACCCCGGCTCGCTCAGTACGAGGTCTGCAATGGTATCAAGGGTGTTGGTTTCGGTCTTGGGGACTGGCATCTGGCTTGCTCCTAAGGTTGATTACACACCTCCGGTGGCATGGTTGACCGCACAAGCATAGCGCGCAGCGGACCCATCCCGCGGATCAGCAAGAACACGGCAAAACACCGGCCGATATGAACATAATGTCAGTGGCAATCCGCCGAGGGTGCGCGGCTGCGCGCCAGATTGGGCGGGATCAGGACGTATCCTTGGCCGCACTCATCAGGCGATCGGCCTTCTTGCGCACGAGAACCGACCGCAAATCATGCATCGCCAGCAACAAGGCGTCCGTGACATCCTCAAGCTGGTGATCATTGGCCCGGGACTGGGCCCACTGCGTGGTTAGGTTCAGGTAATCGACCGCACGGTGAATGTCGTCTATGTCACGATGTGCCAGAACTTCGGCACGCTCGGCCATCCATGCCTTGATCCGGTCCAGATCAGCTTCTGACAGGGTGCGATCCCCGTGCGGCTTGATCTCTCCATTGCGGATGTTGACGACCGCAATCTGGTCCATCTCGATCCGGCGCTGCCGGTTTTCCGTATCCACGCGGTACACAGCGGCACCGTTTTCGCGGACACGGAAGTAATAATCAGGAAGCTCCGCGCCCATTGAAATCCCTCGTTAACTAAGCCCCGCGCAGAACGTCTGGATACGGGTACAGGCCTCTTTCAGGGCCTCATCCGACGTAGCGTAGCTGACGCGAAAGTTTGGCGAAAGCCCAAAGGCCGCACCGAAAACAACCGCAACACCGGTTTCTTCCAGCAAAGCCGTTGCGAACACCTCGTCATTTTCGATCAATGTGCCAGCTTGGGACGTCTTGCCGATACAGCCTGCAATTGATGGGTACACATAAAACGCGCCGTCCGGCACGGGGCACCGAATGCCGTCTGCGGCGTTCAGCATCTCGACAACCAAATCGCGACGGCGGGCAAACAGGGCGTTGTTGGGGGCCAGAAACTCCTGCGTGCCGTTCAGCGCCTCAACGGCGGCGTGCTGGCTGATCGAGCAAGGGTTGGACGTGGACTGCGACTGCACCTTGCGCATTGCTTTGATCAAGGGTTCGGGGCCCGCGGCATAGCCGATGCGCCATCCTGTCATGGCATAGGCTTTGCTGACGCCGTTCACAGTCAACGTGCGCTCATAAAGGGCCGGCTCAACCTCGGCGGGGGTGCAGAACTCGAAATCATCATAGACCAGGTGTTCATACATATCATCCGACATCACCCAGACATGGGGGTGGCGCATCAGCACATCGGTCAACTCTTTCAGCTCGGCGCGGGTGTATCCAGCCCCTGTCGGGTTCGAGGGCGAGTTGAAAATCAGCCATTTGGTCTTGTCTGTAATGGCCGCCTCAAGTTGATCTGCCGTCAGCTTGAACCCGGTTTGCAGCGATGCTTCGGCAATGACCGGCGTCCCGCCTGCCAGCAACACCATATCGGGATAGCTCACCCAGTACGGGGCGGGGATCACGACCTCGTCACCCTCGTTCAGGGTGGCCATCAAGGCGTTGTACAGGATCTGCTTGCCGCCGGTGCCCACAGTGACTTGCGATGGGGTATAGGTCAGATTGTTGTCACGCTTCAGCTTGGCAACAACGGCCTCTTTCAGCTCGGGAATGCCGTCCACGGCTGTGTACTTGGTCTTGCCGAGGGCGATGGCGACGACGGCGGCGTCCTTGATGTTTTGGGGGGTGTCAAAATCCGGCTCCCCGGCGCCCAGGCCGATCACATCGCGCCCCGCTGCCTTCAGTTCGGCCGCCTTTGTTGTTACCGCAATGGTGGGGGACGGTTTGACGCGGTCAAGGGTCGCGGAAAGGAATGTCATGTTGGCCTCGGGGCGTTAGAAGGGTATCCGACCCTCTTAGGGGGGGCATGCGCGCCGATCAAGCACTTGGCACCTTTATTGGGTTTCAACAAAACGGAGTTTTCGACATGGACGACATTCAGGACTGGTATAGCGCCGAGGCGGCCACCTTTGGCGACCGTGTTTCGGGGGCGCGTGAACAGGCTGGCATGACGCAAAAACAGCTGGCCAAGCGCCTTGGCGTGCGGATTGCTACCCTGCGGTCCTGGGAAGATGACCTGAGCGAGCCGCGGGCCAACCGCCTGTCGATGATGGCCGGTTTGCTGAACGTGTCCATGATGTGGTTGATCAACGGCGAGGGCGAGGGGCTTGATGCCCCAGCCGAGGCGGAGCCGCTGAGCACCGAAATGCGCGATATCCTGACCGAAGTGCGCGATTTGCGCGCCGATCTGCTGGCGCGGGCCGAACAGGTGGGGCGTCTGGAAAAGCGGCTGCGCGCTGCAATGCTGGTGCCCAGCGATGACTGAAGAGTTGCGCGAACACCGGCTCAAGCGGCTGCACATGCGCTCCATGCGGCGCGGGATCAAGGAAATGGACCTGATCCTGTCAGCCTATGCAGTGCGACATCTGGCCCAGATGGACGTCGGCGCGCTGGACACCTATGACGCCATGCTGAACGAAAACGACCAGGATCTGTATCGTTGGGTTACAGGTCAGGAAGCGGCTCCTGATCAGTTTTCTGATTTGATTTCAGATATTTCCAGGACGTTCCAAGGTGAAATTCCGCAGGCCTGAGCGGCTTAACTGAATATTTCCGAATCACGTCCATCTTCCGAGGCTGAGCAGTTTAGGCCGGAGAAAGCGGATGAGCATCCAGGATCCGATCAGCCAGATGTCTGGCGTGGTCGATACACACAAGAAAGATGCCGGATTTATGATCGGGTATCTTGAGGCACTTTCACTTGTCGAACGTCTGCACCGGCTCCTGCTGGATGTGATCAAGGACGAATTCGAACGGGTCGGCGTGCTAGAAATCAACGCGGTTCAGGCGCTGTTGTTGTTCAATATCGGCGACAACGAAGTGACGGCAGGCGAATTGAAAAGCCGCGGCTACTACCAGGGCTCAAACGTCAGCTACAATCTGAAAAAGCTGGTCGAGATGGGGTATATGCATCACCAGCGATGTGAAATCGACCGCCGCTCGGTCCGGGTCAAACTGACCGACAAGGGGCGTCACATCCGCGATGTGGTGGCCGAACTCTTTGGCCGTCACGCCGAGGGGCTGCAATCCAAAGGAGTGTTGGGCCCCGAAGGGATTATCGACATCACCGCCTCGCTCAAGCGGATGGAACGCTATTGGACGGACCAGATCCGCTACATCTACTGAGCGTAGTATTTTTCAGGGCGCTAAGGTCGCGGACTGCGCGGCCGTACCGGCGCATCAGGCAAGGGAACCAAATCGCCCAGGATCAGAGTTTCCAGCTCCCTCTCCAACTTGCGCGCCATCGCATTGGCATAGTCGTCAAAGCCAAGTGCAGTCTCGACAAAGCTGTCCGACCCCACAATGACGTTAGAATGAAAATACGCCGAGAGGCCCGAAATCTCGGCCTGGCGCACATCGCCCAACGCGGGCGCGTCGACCCCAATCACCAGTGCATTGATCGTGATGCCGGTTGGTTCAATCTCGGGCTTCACGTTGACCGGGCGCGGGCCCAGGTTCGATTTGCCATCCCCCGACAAATCCAGCGTCAGTTTCCAGCAATACGACCGCTCTTGCAGATGGGCGACTCCCTCGCGCATCGCCAGCCCCAACGCGGTGCCGGGCGTCGCCTGACGCCGCTCCACACCGCGCAAATGGCCAATCACCGCATTCAACGCTGGTTCATTCACAATCGCCGTCCACGGCAGGATCACAGCCGGATCCTCCGGACCACTCCACTCATAGACCAGTAACTCAACCGGGGTATCTGGCATGATCATCAGCGCCTGACGCACTTTGGGACTGTCCAGGGCTGCGGCCAACCCATCCATCTGCAAGCGATACTCGCGGGCATCCACCGAACCCGACACATCCAACCCCAACGCCAGCGCCTGACGGCAGGCCGCATCGGCCCCCCCCGCCAATACACAAAAGCCAAGGATCAGGCGGGCAATCATCCGCGGCTCCGCACAGGATCCAACACGCCAATCACCGGCGGCGTCAATTCGCGTTCCAACTTACGCCGCATCGCGCGCTCGTAATCCTCAAACCCCTGCGCCACTTCCAGAAACGCACCAGGGCCGCGCAACACCTCGCGTTTGTAAAACTCGATTAGCATGGTTTCTGATGTGAACTCAGCCGCATTTACCACCAACCCATTCACTGTCACTTCGGCAAAGTTGAACTCGCGATAGGCAAGCAATGGGCCAAAGCCCTCATTGTTTTGGCCGTCCCCAGCCATATCAATGGTCTGATACAAACAGCGCGGGGCCCGGGCCAGCATTTCAGCACCGTACCCCAACGCATAGCCCATGGCGGTTGGAAACTCGTTATGGGACCGCTCACTGGCCGCCACGGTTTCGGCGGCATCCAGCAACGCGGCCGGGCTGTCAATCAAGGTCCAGTCCAGCACAACCTCTTGATTGTAGCGCCCCGACCACTCGTAGACGGCAATTGCGACGGGCGCGTCATTGGCAAAAAACGCCGCGCGCACCTCTGGCGCTGTAAGTGCAGCGACCAAGCCACCGCGCTGCAGCCGGTCCTCGTCCGCATCCACCGAGGATGACACATCCAGCGCCAACAGCAGTGCCAACCGGCATGCCGCAGCCGGAGAGGCCGCACAACAGGCGGCCAGACAGACCGCCCAGTTTACCAATGGCCCGTGTTTTCCATGCTGGCCCAAGGCTCAGCCGAAGGCAGATTGTCACCCGCCTGCAGCAATTCGATCGACACATTATCGGGTGAGCGAACAAAGGCCATGCGCCCATCGCGCGGTGGGCGGTTGATGGTCACGCCATTGTCCATCAGATGCTGGCACGTGTCATAGATGTTGTCGACGCTATAGGCCAAATGCCCGAAATGCCGGCTGTCGTCGGGCAGGGCATCATCCCCGTCCCAGTTGTATGTCAGTTCGACAGGGCATTCTGGCTGCCCGGGAGGGGCGAGGAAAATCAGCGAAAATCGCCCCTGATCACTGTCGTGTCGGCGCGTCTCTTCGAGCCCCAGAAGTTTGTAAAACGCAAGCGAGGCGTCCAGGTCTTTGACGCGAACCATGGTGTGAAGATAGGTGATGGGCATCGTGGGGTGGCCTTTCTCTGCGTGGGCAATTTCTGCCAACCTAGCATGTCAGGCGTCAGGGGCCACCGCCTCTCAGAACTTTGATTGGATGCCAAGGGTGATCGTCGTCTCGCTGATCTCGAACCGGTTCACATTTGACGACCGCCGCCCACTGCGCAGGCGCACAGTCGGGGCAAAGCCGGCAAAATCGTAATCGGCAAAAAACAGCGACACATCCCCGTAAACCGACTCGTCCTCGCGCCCGCCCTCAACGGGGCGCACCAGCCTGTAGTCGTCATAGTCGGTGTATCCGAAAGTCAGACCAGTGGTGATCTGC
This sequence comes from Pseudomonadota bacterium, assembly GCA_039814435.1. Lineage (GTDB taxonomy): Bacteria > Pseudomonadota > Alphaproteobacteria > Rhodobacterales > Rhodobacteraceae > Tateyamaria. Next base: position 2,531 of record JBCCBC010000077.1, on the reverse strand, counting down.
ATCGGCCCCACCTGTTTGGCAAACGTATAACTCGCCCGCAAACTGGCCGTCTGATACTCCGCATTCACGAAATCACCGCCCACATCCTGGACCGTCAGCCCCAAATACACCTTGTCGCCGCGATCAAGGCGATGAGTCAGAGACGCACCAAGCGTCAGCACATCGACATCGCGCGTATTGGCCAGCGTCGAAAAACGCCGTTCCGCCCCACCGCGAAAGGTCAAGCGCGACGCCGGCGAGACCTGTACGCCCCGGCTCAGATTGACCTTGGTAAAGTCATAGGATCGGTTGCCCCCTGACCAGCTTGCGCCCAGTGCGCCGCCCACAGTAATCGTGTTTGCGCGCGCGCCCAAGGCCCGCGTGTGGTCCAAACCGGTCTCAACGTAGGTCGAGGCCAGATCGCTGTTGTTGATGTTGGGGGCCAAGCGTTGTGCGTCACCCGACAGGTCAACTTGTCTGGTATAGACACGGCCCGTCGCCGATGTGCGCGACGTCTGGCTTTGGGCAAGGCGGTAACGCAGCCGCGCGTCAAACACCCCGACCGTGCCGGACAGGGCGCGCGAGCTTCCCCGATAAAACCCGAATGTGGGCACCCCGTTGATGACTTCCAGTACGTTGTCCGTTCCGTTGTTGACGTTGTCGGACGGGGCCACTGAGATATTGATATTAAAGCTCAGGGGGTTGGCAGACCTGACGCGTCTGTAGTCCGTCGCGATCTGCTTTTCCTGCTGGTCAGTTTCGCTGTGGTTGGCCGCCAGACGCAGCCAGGCTTGCGAGACTGTGGGGCGCTCTTGTTGATAGGCGATGCTGGCTGCTGTGCGGGCAGCGGCAAACTTTTCCACCCCCGGCGTGCTGTATTTGTAAGACAGACGGGCCGCAGCCCGCGCGAGTTTCGGGTCTTCCAGACGCGAATGGGCGGCTGCAAGAACGGCATAGGCATAGGGGTCCTGCGGATCGGCTTGCAACAGCCCCATGGCCAACTGACGGGCCAGATCAAAGCGACCCGCATAAAGGGCCTGGCGCGCAACTGCGCGCGCCTCGTCCAGCGTGATGGTCGCGCTACCTTGCGCGATCGGTTGAGCGGAATCTTGAGCGGGGCCTTGAGCGGAATGTGGGGCAGCGTCCTGACCTGGGTCTTGCGCCAAAGCAAGCGGGGGACTCACCCCCCATGTCGCTGCGCCCAAGGCCGCAACCACCAGTGCCCAACCGGCGCGACGCATGCTTTTAGGGTTGCAACGCGTTGACACAGATCGGGTCGGTGCTGGTCGCATCGCACAGGTCAAGCACGAACACGCCATACTCGATCTCGTTGTCAAACAGGGTTGTGTAGTCGCTCAGCGTGGTACCGCCCACGGCCGCATTGCCGCCTGGGCCACCAATGACACCGGCAAAATCCCCAATGTCTTCGCCCACGACACCGTCCACTTCCAGGTTGCCCGAAAACGTGCCGTCGCCCTCCAGCGCGCCGTCCACCAGGACGATGTCCGGCAAACCGACAAAGCCGGGGATCGTGCTGTCGGACACCAGATTGCCACTACCGTCCTGGCCAAACACACCTGTGCGATTATAGATCTCGCCCTCTACGGACATGTCGTTCAAATCAACGTTCACAAACATCAGCCCGCGCACATAGGCTGTCTGCTGGGGCAAATCCACATCCGGATCAACGCCCGGAGCAATGGGCAACCGGTCGGTCAGCGGGCCAGGAAAGTTCAAGCCGCCCGCGTAGTTGCCCACATATGTGACGTCAAACCGGCTCTCAGGCGCGGTCGGGGCCTCGTAATCGCCGGATCGGTCATAGAATGTGCCGCCGAAAAAGCGGTTGAACTGCGGCCCCGTCATCACAACACCGGCCTGCAAGCCACCATCGCGGCTGGCCACAAACGCGGTCGCGTGGCGGCCAATCGGGTCATTCTGGCCGGTAAAGGTCTCGAACCCGTCCACAAAACTGGCGGCAACGTGGTTGTATTCGTTGATCAGGGGCACACCATCCTGCGTCAGACCTGTGACCGTCAGCGTGTTGGTGGTGGCATCAAAATTGATGCTCTCCAGATCGTTCAAAATCTCTGCCGGCACGGCGACATCCGAAACTTGCGCGGCGGAAGACGTCGTCGTGACCGCAGGCGCATCGCCGTCTGTGTTGAATGGGTTGCCATCGCCACACGCCACAAGCCCAAGGGCCAGCGCGCAAACTGCTGCTGTACGTTTCATGCCTGAAAAACCTTTGCGGTTTATATATCTGCCTCTTTTGCGTGAAGACTCTGCGCCAAACCCCCAAAAGTCAACGCATTCTTGGGCCTCACCCTTCGAGGCATGCGGGAACCGTTGCCAAAAAACGACCCCTATATAGTGGTTCACGTATCCGTATCCCCAATATAAGGTGTAGGCCTGATAGATTCTGTGGATAAAGGACGCGCCCCATGCCGCTCAGCCCCGAACAAGACGCCGAAATCGCTGACCTGCGGAGCACACCCCAGCCCACATTGCGCGCCACCGTGCCCGGAATGGAGGCGCACCTTTACAAAGCCCAG
>JBCCBC010000200.1:0-5295 GCA_039814435.1 Pseudomonadota bacterium | reverse complement strand
TGCTGAGCCTGCGCGAAGGGGCAGACAGTGTCGAACTGGGAGAGGTGATGCTGGCGCTGGCCAAACTTGTCGACACGCTTGACGGGTGCACCGGGTTTTGCGCCGGGCCCAATCGCGATTTTGAGGGCAAGACGCCCGACTATGCCTATGGGTTCACGTTGGACGCTGAAAATGCCAAGGCGTTGGCCGCCTACGCTGTGAACCCGGACCATCAGGCCTTGGGGGCCCGGCTGGTCGCCTTGTGCGAGGGGGGCGGTGACGGCATCCGCGTGTACGATATCGAGGCCCCTGCGTGATCCTCGGCATTGGTACAGACCTTGCCAATATCGAGCGGATCCAGGGCACCCTGGACCGCTTTGGCGACCGGTTCCGCAATCGCGTGTTCACCCCGACAGAGCAGTCCAAGGCCGAGCGGCGCAAGGATACGGCTGGCACTTACGCCAAGCGTTGGGCCGCCAAGGAGGCCTGTTCCAAGGCCCTCGGCACTGGCCTGCGCATGGGGATTTCGTGGAAAGACATGGCTGTCAGCAATCTGCGCACCGGTCAGCCGGTGATGGCTGTATCCGGTTGGGCAGCGGACCGGTTGGCCCAGATGACCCCAGAGGGACACGAGGCAATTATCCACGTCACGCTGACCGATGATCATCCCTGGGCGCAGGCCTTTGTCGTGATCGAAGCCCGCCCGATCACGGGTGCGCACATACGCTGACGTGACGCGGCCGGTGCGCTGCCTTGACAGTCCAGCATCGCACCCGCATGTACCCTTCATCCCGACCCTGCAGGAGCGCCCAATGGCCGCCAAGGAAAAGACCCAGAGCAACACCATCGAAACGATCAAGACGGTTGTTTATGCCCTGTTGATTGCTGGTGTGTTTCGCACGCTGTTTTTCCAGCCATTCTGGATTCCGTCCGGGTCGATGAAGGAAACGCTGCTGATCGGCGATTTTCTGTTCGTGAACAAAATGGCCTACGGGTACTCCTATGCCTCTTGCCCATCGATCCCGATCATCGGGCTGGATGCGAAAAAGCTGTGTGGTGTGATTGATGGCGACAACAGCCGGATCTGGGCCGGGGATCCCGATCGTGGTGATGTGGTTGTTTTTCGCCACCCGGTGTCCGGTTCGGATTACATCAAGCGCCTTGTCGGTTTGCCCGGTGACACCGTGCAAATCAAAGACGGCATTGTGATCCTGAACGGCACGCCCGTCCCCCAAGAGCCTGCGGGCACCTTTTCCGAAGTGTTTGACCGCCAGGGCCCCCAAGGGTTGTTGCCACGCTGTGAAAGCGGCGCAGTCGGGCAAGGCGCTGCCTGCACCAAGTCCCGCTTTGTAGAAACCTTTCCCGAGGGCAGCGAACATGTTGTCCTGAACGTGGGCGTGCAGGGATCGGACAACACACCGGTCTACCGCGTGCCCGAAGGTCACTTTTTTTTCATGGGCGACAACCGGGACAATTCGTCCGACAGCCGTTTGGCCCAAGTGGCGGGTGGCGTCGGTTACGTGCCGTTCGAAAACCTGATCGGTCGCGCAGATCGTATCGTGTTTTCCTCGGCTGGCCGGTCGATGCTGTATTTCTGGACCTGGCGCGCGGATCGGTTCTTTAAGGGGATCGAGTGAAGCTCGGCGCGGATCTGAAAGCCTTTGAGGCGCGGATCGGGCATGCGTTTGCGACCCCGGACCTGCTGATAGAGGCGGTTACCCACGCCTCGATGTCGTCTCCTACGCGGGCAGACAATCAGCGGATGGAATTCCTCGGTGATCGGGTGCTTGGTCTTGTGATGGCCGAAGCGTTGCTGGAGGCCGACACCGGCGCTGCGGAGGGGCTGTTGGCCCCGCGGTTTAACGCGCTGGTGCGCAAGGAAACCTGCGCGGATGTGGCCCGCGAGGTGGGCTTGGGTGATGTGCTGCGGTTAGGGCGATCCGAGATGATGTCGGGGGGGCGGCGCAAGCAGGCCCTGTTGGGCGATGCGGCCGAGGCCGTGATTGCCGCCGTGTATCTGGATGCCGGGTTTGACGCGGCCAAGGGGTTGATCCTGCGGCTGTGGGGGGACCGGGTCACCCGCGTCGAAGAAGACGCACGCGATGCCAAGACAGCGTTGCAGGAATGGGCACAAGCCCGTGGGCTTGCCCCGCCGCGATATATTGAAACGGCCCGGTCGGGTCCAGATCACGCGCCGGTTTTTACCATTTCGGCACGCCTGGACAGCGGGGTTGAGGCCACGGCAACAGCCGGGTCGAAACGCGAGGCGCAGCAAAGCGCCGCCAAGGCCTTGATGGTCGCATTGGAGCAAGACACATGAGCACCCGCGCCGGTTTCGTCGCCCTGATCGGAGAGCCCAACGCGGGCAAATCCACCCTGCTGAATCGCATGGTCGGGGCCAAGGTGAGCATCGTAACCCACAAGGTTCAAACCACCCGCGCCCGCATCCGCGGCGTCGCGATGGAGGGCGACGCGCAGATCGTGTTTGTTGACACGCCGGGTCTGTTTCAGCCACGCCGCCGTCTGGACCGCGCCATGGTGGCCGCGGCCTGGGGTGGGGCAGCGGATGCGGATGTGGTTGTGCTTATGATCGAAGCGCACCGCGGTTTGACGCCGGGCGTGGAGACCGTTTTGGAGCGTCTTGCAGAGATCGGGCAGGGCCGCACGGTTGCGCTGGCCATAAACAAGATCGACCGGGTCGAGGCCCCCGTGCTGTTGGGATTGACTCAAAAGCTGAACGAGCGGTTCGAGTTTGCCGAGACCTTTATGATCTCGGCTGAAAAAGGCCACGGCGTTGACACGCTGCGCCAATGGCTGGCCGGTCAATTGCCCGAAAGCCCATGGCTTTACCCCGAAGATCAGATCGCGGATCTGCCCATGCGCATGATCGCCGCCGAGATGACCCGCGAAAAGCTGACCCTGCGCCTGCATCAGGAATTGCCCTATCAACTGACCGTCGAGACGGAGAGTTGGGAAGAGCGCAAGGATGGGTCAGCCCGGATTGATCAGATCATCTATGTCAGCCGGGATGGGCACAAAGGCATTGTGCTGGGCAACAAGGGCGAGACCATCAAGGCCGTCAGCCAGGCGAGCCGCGCTGAGTTGATCGCGTTCCTTGGCCGCAAGGTGCACCTGTTTTTGCAGGTGAAAGTGCGCGAGAAGTGGCAGGAAGAGGCGGAACGCTACTCCGAGATGGGGCTCGATTTCAAAGATGGCAATGCGTGAGTGCGCAGCTGTTGGCCCCTCCGGGGGGCATATTTGGAGAACAATGAAGCGATGGTGCGACTGACCTCTCGGTTTTGGGTGGATGCTTATCTGGCCCGGTTGCGTCTGTTTGATATTCCTGGATTTGTGGTTGCGCACGGCGATGACACTGGCGGGGTAGTTTTTATCAAGTTGAACACGCTTGATGGGCAGGCGGTGCTGTTTCAGCGCAGCTTTGATCTGATGGCGGATACAAGGATTTGGGCAGAACTGGTCGCGGGGTCTGAGCCTGATGTGGATGCCGCCATCTCTCGTCAGCGCAGTTTTGATCCGGATCTATGGGTGATCGAGGTTGAGGATCGCGCCGGGCGGCACCTGTTGGATCAAGAAGGGCTGACCTGAGATGGAATGGCGCGGCACGGGCATATTGCTGAGCGTGCGCCGCCACGGGGAAACAAGTGCCATCATCGACGTGTTTACCCGCGAGATGGGTCGTCATGCGGGTGTGGTGCGCGGTGGTACCAGCCGCAAGATTGCCCCGATCCTGCAACCGGGCGCGCAACTGGATGTCGCCTGGCGCGCACGTCTCGAGGAACATATCGGCAGCTTTGCCGTTGAGCCCGTGCGCAGCCGTGCGGCCCTTGTGATGGGCAACCGGTTGGCGTTGGCCGGGTTGAACGCGGTGACCGCGCTTTTGTCGTTTTGCCTGCCTGAGCGCGAGGCGCAGCCACCGCTTTATCATCGCACCGAGCAGTTGCTGGATTTGTTGGGACAGGACGCGGTGTGGCCGCTTGCGTATTTGCGATGGGAAATTGCACTGCTTGAGGACATGGGGTTTGGTCTTGATCTGTCAGCCTGCGCTGTGACCGGATCGACCACGGATTTGCGGTACGTGTCGCCCAAAACCGGCCGCGCCGTTTCCAAAATCGGCGCGGGCGCATGGGTGGACCGCCTGTTGCCGTTGCCGCCAGTGATGTTGGGGGAAGGGGGCGCGAGCGATACGGAAATCGTGCAGGCCCTGTCGACCACGGGTCATTTTTTGATCTCGCACCTCGCCCCTGATCTGGGTCACCACCCAATTCCGGATGCGCGCGCCCGTTTTGTGGATGTCCTTATTCGGACGCTGTAAACACCATCTCGTCACCGGCGTCGTTGCGCAGAAACAGGGTGTCGCCCCGCACTTCGGATTGGGTCATCACAGCAAGTGCGGACAGGTAGGCAGTCTCGGCCTCTAAATCGGGGCAGGCCATCTTGGTTGCCGCGATGGGGCCGATTTCAAACCATGGATAGGGGACAGTGTTTTTTGTGTTGAACCGGTTGCAGGCAGCGTGACCCGACACTGGGCCACCCACCGCAAATTCGAGGGTCGCGCGGGCGGCAAAGGGCGCGCCGTTCAGCGAAGCCAAGGACCATGTCAACCCCGCCGCACCGTAGCGTGCGACAGTCTCGTCTGCCTGACAGGCCGGTATTGACCCCATCAGAACAAGCAGGGCCGCGCGGATCACTTCAGCGCCATTACCAGATCAACAAGCGCGGCAAACGCCACCAGCGCTTCGCCATCATCTGCGCTCATTTGCTTGAGCCCGATCAGCGCGCCATAAGCCGCTTTGGCAAAATCCTCGTTTGTGATGTCGATATCGCCCATCAGGTCGATCAACCGTGCAAGGCGTGCAGCGTCCACGTCCCGCAACGCGGCATCAACAGTCGCGTCACTTTGCGCCCATGCCCGCAGGGCCGGGCCGGGGGCGTCATTTTGGACGTTCTGACCGAACCGGATCATTTTATCGGTGGGCGTGCCATCTTGGGCTGCGTCATCCGCCAGTTGGGCCAAGGCGCGGCTTTTCCAATCTGCGAGCAACGCAGCCTGAAACGCAGGAACGTCCTTGAAATGCCAATAAAAAGAGCCTTTTGACGTCTTTAGGTGGCGCGATAATGGCTCTGCGCGCAAGGCAAGTGGCCCTGCAGCGGTGAGTTGTTCAAGCCCGGCTTCAATCCAGGCAGCGGGGGAGAGGGGTGCTTTGGACATAAAGCCGCGATACGCCTCGGTATGCTGGCGCGCAAGTGAAAGCATCTCAACTCCAGGTTTTGGGCGCTTTGCCGCACATTCTTGTC
>JBCCBC010000010.1:0-23146 GCA_039814435.1 Pseudomonadota bacterium | reverse complement strand
GGCGGGCCACACACCCCATGATGCGGCTGCCCACCCTGCCCCTTGTTGGGTATGGTTTGGCGCGGCCCAGCCGATTGAACACTGCATTGACCTTGCGCATCGTGATGCGTGACAAGGCCAATATCACACAAGACCTCCAACACCTTACAAACACGTACAGCGCACAGGCTGGAAGCCACCTGGCCTTTTACCGGGCGCTGCGCAGTGGCGTCGGTCTGTTTGGCGTCATCGGGCGTGACAGTTTTGCGCGGATCGCGCGCCAAATGGCATGCCCCACTTTGGTGGTCTGGGGTCGACACGACCGGGTCTTTCCATCCGCTCAATCCGAAGCTGCGCTCGAAATGTTGCCCGATGGCACGCGCGTTCTGATTGACCAATGTGGGCACTATCCGCACTGGGAACAGCCCGATGCGTTTTGTGACGCCGTCGAAACGCACCTTGCCCCAAGCCTGCCAGCGGAGGTATCGGCATGAGGGTGTTGCTCTACGCACTCAGCGCAGTTGTGATCGCTGGGGCCTGTTTGTGGTTTGGCGCGCGCCATCACGCCACGTCGCTGGCAATGCCGGAACTTCAGCCGGACGCACCCCCAGCAGCGCGCGGGGCGGCAGCCTTTGTCGGGGCGGACTTTGGCGGGTTGAGCATGCAAGCTCTGGAAAGCCACGCCTTGCCATGGAAACTGGTTACGTCAGCCTTGGTGCTGGAGGCTGTCACCGCAGATCCAAACCTGCCCCGCAACAACGTCACACTGGACAGCGTTTTGGCCAGCTTCGGCTTTCTGACCGATGCGCAGGTTGGCAACTTGCCGGGCGGAGTGGCGTTAAACGCAACTGATATGCCGCTCGGCGTTACGCATGGCGTGCTGGCTCCTGTCGCCGGAGCGCCCGTGCAAGTGGCCAATCTTGGATGCGCCGCCTGCCACAGTGGCGTCACCTATGGGCCCACAGGTGCGCCAAATCCCAACATCGCGTGGATCGGCATGCCCAACAGCTCGCTCAACCTCGAGGCGTACACACTTGCCATCTTTGACGCATTGAACGCCCATCGAACTCAGCCACGCGCACTGATGGATATGGTCCAAGACCTGTACCCCGAAACGCCTTGGCGCGAGCGTTTGGCCTTGCGTTGGCTGGTGGTACCGCTTGTGCAAGCGCGCCTTGAACAGACGTCTGGTGATCGGCCCCTGCCCTTTCCCAATGGTGTTCCGGGCAGCACAAATGGTGTGGCGGCCTTGAAACACGTGTTCGAGGTGCCCTTGATCGGCGGCGGTCCAGGTGATGCAGGCATCGTGTCGATTCCGGATTTGGGACACCGGCACTGGCGCAGCAGCCTGTTGGCCGATGGCGCATATGCCGTTCCCGGCGCGCAGCGCCAGATCGAAACCACCGCGGCGGACGATACTGCGCAAAAGCGCGCGGCACTGGCCGCGATGACCACGTTCTTTACCGTGCCGAGTATGGGGGTTCATCCGGATACCGCACTTGCCAGCATCCCGGCAGCGCAGGACATTTACGAGTTCCTCAGCACCGACTACGCACCGCAACCCTTTCCCGGTGAAATTGACCCCGTACAGGCACGCCTTGGCAGCGCAATCTACGCGGCTGAATGCAGTGCCTGCCACGGCACCTACACCCTTGCGGGTGAGCAGCCCGCATTGCGCTCTTTCCCGAACTGGCTGGGTGACACCGGCACAGATCCTTTGCGCGCACAGGCGTTTTCGCCCGACCTGATCGCAGCCTTTGGCGACACCCCTTACGCTGAGCGTATCGCGGTCGCTGCGACCGGCGCATATGTTGCGCCGCCGCTGGACGGGATTTGGGCGTCGGCCCCGTATTTGCACAACGGGTCGGTCCCAACCATTTGGGCACTCTTGTCACCCGCAGAACGGCCCACGCAGTTTGAGCTGGGCGGTCACGCTCTGGACTTTGATCGCTTGGGACTGCGGCTGGTGGATGGGTCCTATCCCGAAGGGTATCAACCGTTTTCCGACCCCGTGCTGTTTGACACAACACAGGCTGGGCAAAGCAATACAGGGCACACCTACGGGGCCTTACTCAGCATTGCCGACAAACGCGCGCTGATTACATTTCTCAAGCAACTCTAGATCAGGACGTCATCCACACTCAGCCGTGCGCGGGCGACGGGGGTATGGTCGGGTCGCGCGCCAACCCGCAGCGCGGACACAAGGCGGCGCTCGCTCGTCACCCCGGCCAGCGCGATCATCTCGGCCGCGGCATCCGCATCATCGGCCAGTGCGGCCAGCACAGCCGCCCCAAATCCCGCCGCATCAATGCGCAACCACGCGCGGTAAAACGCACGCCCGCTGTCAAACGGATCCTCATCCACAGCGCGGTGAAACAAAACAATACCGGCAGCGCTTTGCGTCTTACCCGCCTCCGCCAACAACGGTTTGGCCAGTCCAACACCGTTCAGCACGCCAAAACCCGGCCCCATGACGATCCCCGCCCCGATCTTTTCCACCAGACCAAGGTTCATGGATGGCGCATTCAGCCCGTCCCGCGACCAGCGCGGATGCCGGGACCACAAGCGCATCCACGACACCAATTCATCGCGAAACCCGCGCTGCGCCAAAAAGCCAAAGCTTGCGTCGTCCACCACCGTGGCGATCCGCGCAATGGCCGCAGGGTCCGTCACGACAGCGCAATCATCCGTAACGAGTGCTGTGGCCGTGTCGCGATCCTGATCGGTTGGGGGCGCAAAGGCCCCGCGCCAGCTTTGCCGCGCAACAACGGTTTTCGACAATGGATCTGGCGCAGCACCGTCGCGCAACGAAATCCGCGCAACATGGCGCAGAGTGTCAGGGGTCGCATCCATCGGCAACGCCTCAGCGTGTAAACCTATGTCCGCCGCTGCAAGCGCAAACCCTTCAAACGCGGCCCCAAGGCTGATCGCCGCATCATGTCCGGTGGGATCCGCACAGGCCAAACGCACGCGCGTATCTTCAAATAGATGTACGGCCTCTCCATCCAGCCGCCAGCGGGCGGGCTGCACGTTGTGGACGCTGGGCGCAAGAATGGCCTGAGCGACAAGGTCGCGAAACAGCTCCGGGCTCATGGCAAGGGTTTCCTGAACAGGTGCAGGCGGTGCAACGGCTTCGCCCCAATCTTGTCCATCATACGCAAAGACCCCGCATTTTCATCCGCAATCCAGGTGATACCCAACTCGGTATACCCCGCATCGCGCAACTGGGTCAGCGTGCGCGACAGGATAGCACTCATCACACCCTGGCCATGACTGGCCGTGGCGACGGAGTAGAAAATGATGACCGCCCGCCTGCGCCACAAGCGGAACCGCAAAAAGTGGAAAAGGGTCGTCCATGTGAACCGGGACCGTGTCGCCTTGAGAAACCCGTTCAGATCAGGAATGCAGATCACGACCCCGACGGGTTCACCGTCTTTTTTCAACACAGATGACAATCGCGGATCCATGATGCTGGTCATTTCCCCGGCCTGGAACGTGAACTCTTGGGCGGTGAGTGGCACAAACATAGGATTGTCTGAAAACCCGTCATTCAAGACCAACCGCGCCTCTTCCATGCGTGCGGCAAAGGTGCGGCGCTTGATCGGTGCGAACTCATATTCCGCAGTCAACGGGCTGTTGGGTATGCTGGCCTGGGCCAACTGCACCTCGTATGTTGTCACCGGGAAAAAGGGCGTAAAACCATTATGTTGCAGCAATTTGGGGATATGCGGCGGATTGACGACCATGTCGGTATATGCGGGGCGATCAAAATGGTCCGTCTGCACACCCAGCTGCTGCATCGCCGTCAGGTTGAAGTTTCCAACCAACTCTGAAAACCCACGCGCCCGCGCCCAGTCTTCGGCGCGTGACAAAAGGGCGGCGGCCACATCCAAATCATCTGCGCAGTCAAAGAACCCAAACGAGGCGCGATTGGTGCCATGCGCCGTGTTAGACTCAGCATGAGCGTGGACAACAATCCGACCCACCGGACGTGCCCCATTCAGTGCAGTGAAATAGGTGAAATCAGACGCGCCCTTGAACAGCGGATTGGCATCGGCATCAAGGAACCGCTTGAGGTCGGATTTCAACGGCGACACATAGGGCGATCCCGGTTCATAGACCTCAAAGGGGACATCAAAAAACGAGGCGAAGTCGCGCTCGACAAGCTCAATCACCGGGCGCACCCCGCTCTGCCAACAACATCGCAAGGCGTTGCGCCACCTGCAGCTCCCGCTCTAACGGACCCGATTGCGCCAGCGCCGGAATGTTCAACGCCATGATCTGAAAGGGGTGGCGCGACACCATCATGGCGTGGCTGGCATCAAACTTGCGGAAAAACCATTCAAACTGTTCCATGACGTCCTTGGCTGCAATCTGATCAAGACCAGACGAGCGCACAATCGGCTGACCCTCAAAATGATGTTCAAATCGCGTATCAAAATCGGCCAGGCTGTCGCCGCTCAGCACCAGTGCCCCCGAGGTCAGCGCCCGGGTCTGCAACGCGGCAATAAACGTCGCGTGATCCGTGACGGGTGCGTTGGCCAAAACGTCCAGCAAGACGCCTTGGCGCGCGTCTCGTTTGATCGCCCGGGTTTGGGAATACACACCCGCCAACACACCCGCACTTACGATGATGGCCATAACCTGAACAATCGCGCGCGCATCAAGGTTTGCAAGGGCCGCAATCGCCAATGCGGCAGCACTCAGCACAAGGGCCAGCCCCAGGAAAGCGGACACAATGCCTGACTGCGTTGTTGATCCCCGCCGCAACGTAAGTGCCAGCCAGCAAAACACCAAAACCGCAATTCCTGACAACCGCACAGGCAGATCCATCATGTCGGTCCGAAAATCTGTCAGCGCCAATGGGACAATCAGGACAAGCGACAGACCCAGCCGATCAATCATCGTGTTCTCGGCAGGCGATACGTCATCCCTGTCACGCCAGACCAGCAGCGCCGCAAGGGCGCCAAAGGTGAGCGCCTGAAACCCTGCCAGCGCCAGCAAGGCGGCCAAGGCATATCCATTTCCTGCAAAAACCGCGATCAACACAAACAACACTGCACCAAACGCCGCCCAGGTTTTGAGAAACCTCGGGGCATGGCGACGCAGCACCGTCTCAACCACCAAAACGGCCGCCAATGGCAAAACGCTCGCCGCGCCGTAAGCGGCGCGCCCAAACCCGTCCAAATCCGTGAACCACTGCAAAAGCCTGGCTGCCATGATCACGATGACGACATGGATCGCGAACAAAAACCGCTGGTTTATTGCAGGTCTTGGGCGTTGGCGGCGCAATACGCGCGCCAACAATACCAGCCCAATCAGGCTGGCCAGACTAACGAAACTGTCGGCAATGACTTCGGGGCTGATCTGCATCAGGCCATCATATTCTTCAGGAACTTTCGCACAAACGGGCGTAAAACGGCTGCGACCACCCGGTTGCGTGGATGCTCGACACGGGCCGCATGCGGGTTAAAAAACCATCCTCGATGATCGGCACCCGCAGGTTTGTCGAGGATCCCGTTGGCCACCTCATACGCCATCAGCATCCCGGTCGACATCACCATCGGCGCAAAGGACATACGACTGCGTTTGCCAGCCGCGACCTCGCCGGCAACGTCCAGATCAATATGATGACGCGATGATGAGTGCAAAATGACGTACGCGGCCTCACACAGAAACGCTTCGTCGCGCTGATCATCCAGCAACGCGTCCCAATCGGTGCCAACGGTGGGATAGCCAAGGCGTTCCTCTGGCATCTCGTCCCCTGCCTGCGTGACATAAATCGACGGCAAGGGCGAAGCGTAGGCATCGATCACAGCACGCCCTTGCGCCCGCGCGGTGCGGTACAACAACAAAGACGCGCCCAGATCATCTGTGCCATTCACGACAATCGCGCTGGAAGACACCGCGCTTTCTACGTGCTTGGGCCAATCCTCTTCATAAACGGTAATCTCCATCTCGGGGTTGATCGTCAGGCACAGATCGCGCGTCGCCTGCGCCTTGTGGCGGCCCACCGTATCGCGAAAGGCAAAGGCCTGACGGTTCATATTCGAGGTCTCGAACTCATCGATATCCGCCAGGATCAAGCGGCCAACCCCCATTCGGGCCAGGGCAAACACACAGGCACCGCCCATGCCGCCAGTGCCGCAGACAAACACCTGTGTGTCGCGCAGCTTGGCCTGTTCTTCCTCGGTGACAAAGCCGATGTTGCGGGTCGTGAATTCATCGTAGGAAAAGGTCAATTGGTGCTCTTTCTTGGGCGCAACACACCCCAATGGCGGCTGCTGTCAAACCAGTGAAGCGCGGGCAGGATCAGACGTTGCAGCATCAACACCGCAACCGCGAGGCTGACACCGGCCAGCGACGCGCGCGGCACCTTGTTGCGCAAGTAACCGGTGGCCGCGGCAAGGTCGATCTGACCCAGCTGCAACACGTCATCCCCGCGCGCATAGTCCAGCTGGGCTTCGCAGAACGCGTTATAGGCGTCGTCCCGGTGCTTGGGGGCCTCATCAAACGTCTTTTTCAGATCATCCGACCCGCCGGTATAGGCGTTCGTGATCACAAACCGGTCCTCATCAAATCCAGCCTCTGCACCCACACCGAACACGTTGCGGTGGTCGCGCATAATGGCGCGGGCCAGCAGCAGATGCTGTAATGATCGCTCTTTGGGGCGCTGCGGCGTGGGAAATACGCCACTAAAGGTATCGCCAACCATACCGACAACAGCAGGAACTTGGGTCACGTTCGACACCCAAAGCGGGCGCATCTGATTGCGAAAGAACAGCAAAATGCACGTCAGTCCGTACAAGACCCAGGACAGCCCGCGCGACTGCTGATCCGGGTCGACCATAACTAGGCCCAAATGCAGCACCTCGCGCGGCACATCCATCGTGGTGATGTCCATGACTGCCAACGCGTTAAAGGCGACGGGTTTGCCAGTTTCTGTGTTGCGCACCAGCGTGACGATGGTGGATTTCATCCGCTCCGGATCTCCGGAAAACACGCCATAGGTCAGCGAGCCGCGCGCCAAGGTCTTGGCAGCAACCTCGATCAGGTCCTGCGACAAGGCCGACAGCGCGTCCGGGGTCATCCAAAGGCCCGGACGTTCCACAATACGGGTCTGAAACTGCGCGCCTGTAGGGATCGTCACATCCATGTGCGTCTGAAACAATGCGCGCGCCAGACCTGACATGACCCCACCCTCTGAACGGGCGTGCGCACCTTGTGCGACCGCCTGACCCCAACATGCGCACAACCCGGTTGGTTCGCGCCTGAGGCAAAGGTTATTTCGACAGCTTCAATTCTCCAAGATGAAAAGTGGGATACACTACACCTCGGTCGCATTGACCCTGAAAAACACAACATAAAGCGTCGGCACAATGATCAGCGTCAGCAGCGTTGCAAAGCTCAGGCCAAAGATGATCACAACCGCGAGCGACTGAAAAAACGGATCCCACAGCAGCGGCATCACCCCCAGAACAGTGGTCAAAACGCCCAGCAAAACAGGCCTGAACCGGCTGACAGCGGCATCAACAACGGCCAGCATGCGGGCCTTGCCGTTTCCGATCTGACTGTCGGTCTCGTCAATCAAAACAATAGCGTTCTTGATCAACATACCCGTCAGAGACAACACACCCAAAATGGCCATGAACTCAAGCGGGGTCTGGGTCAGCGCAAGGCCCCAGATCACGCCCACCAGCGCCAGCGGAACGGTCAGCCAGATGATCAGAGGTTGGCGCACGGCGTTGAACAGGAAGATAACCACAAGGATCATGGCTCCGAACCCGAATGGCATGGTGGACGCAAGACCTTCGTTGGCCTCTGCCGAGCTGCCAAATTCGCCCTTCCATTCCATCGCATATCCCGGCGGCAACTCTATCGCCTCGATCGGGGCCCGCACCGCATCAAACAAATCACCCGACAAGACACCGGGCGCATTGTCGGACTGCGCCTTAATCGCCAATTGGCGGTCGATACGGCGCAAGTTGCCGGCCTCAAACACAAGTTCAAATCGGTCCACCACCTGGCTGATCGGAATGTAGCCGCCAATCACCTGACTATAGACCTGGATGTCACGCAGCGCGCCGACTTCGTTGCGCGCACTTGCGACCGGACGCATGACAATGTCGCGCAATTCGTCGCCTTCGCGGAACGTTCCAATACTCGTCCCGGTCAAATGGGTATAGAGCGCGCCGGAAATTTCGCCCTGGGTCAACCCCAGACGGCGTGCGTTTGCATCGTTGACCACCGGGCGAATGACCTGGATCTGCTCGCGCCAGTCATCCTTGACGGCAATGGCGCCCGCGTCCGACATGATCACCTTGGCCTCATCGGCAAGTCCGCGCAAAACGGCCGCATCAGGGCCGGTGAACAGCGCCTCCACCTTGGCCCCGCCACCGGGGCCCAACTGGAACTTCCACACCTTGGCAGCCGCGTCCGGATAGGCATCGTCGATCCAGACCTGCAACTCCCGACGCAACGGCTCGATCAGATCGAAGTCCTCGACATCGATCAAAAGCTGCCCGTAGGACGGGCTGGCATCCTCGCTTGTGTAGGTCAGCATGAACCGCATGTGGCCACTGCCAACAGTCATGTTGGTGCCTGTCACTCCGTCCAGCGTGCGGACGTATTCATCGATACCCAGCAAATCAGCCTCGGTTTTGGCGATGTCCGTGCCCAGGGGCAAAAAGTAGTCGACCACGAACTGCGCGCGCGTCGAGGTGGGGAAAAATCCCGGTGGGACTTGGGAAAACATCGCCAGCGCCGAGGCGAACATGGCAACGACCAACAGGATCGTCATGTATCGCAAACGGATGGCGAGGCCGAGCGACGCGCGATAGCCGCGCAAAACGATGTTCTCCGGCTTCTCTTCGGTTTTGCCAGTCTTGAGCAGCAAGGTGCAGTAATACGGCGTCAGCCAGATCGCGACGAGCCATGAAAACAGCAACGCAATCAGGATCGTCCAGAACAGACTGCCCGCATACTCGCCCGTGTTGTCAGGGGAAAACCCAACCGGAGAAAAGGCAAGAAAACCGACCACCGTTCCACCCAGCAAGGGCCACTTGGTTTGCGACACCACCGCCTGGCTGGCCTCGGCTGGGGTTTCCCCCGCCTGCACACGCACCAACGTGCCTTCGACCACGACAATGGCGTTGTCCACCAGCATGCCCAGCGCAATGATCAGCGCGCCCAATGAAATGCGCTGCATATCAAGGCCGTAAAGGTACATACCAATCAACGTGCCCGCAACGGTGACCAGCAGGATGCCCCCCATCAGGATGCCAGAGCGCAAGCCCATAAAGATCAACAAAGTGCCCACAACGATAACCAGCGCCAGCGCGACGTTCAGCACGAAATCATCGACTGATGCTTTGACGCTGTCTGACTGATCCGAAATGGCGACAACGTCGATACCGATGGGCCGCTCGCTGATCAAAGCCTCCATCCGCTCTTTGACGGCGACGCCCATATTCACAACGTTGCCGCCAATGTTGTTGGACACGCCAATACCAACGGCTGGCGCACCATTGCGGTACAAAAGCGACGATGCAGGCTCTTTGAGGCCCCGCGTGATGGTGGCAATATCAGACAGGCGGAAGGATACGCCACTCTGGCCATTTGTGATGCGTTGCGCACCAATGGATTCGATCGTTGCCACGGCGGAACTCGGGCGCAAGGCGAGCCTGGTTTGACCAGCCACGATAGACCCGGCGGGCGAAACAAGGTTTTGACCTTGCAAAACATCCTGCACCTGGGACGGGGCCAGACCCAGCTCGATCAGGCGGGCCGGTTCGTATTCGACGTAAATCAGCTGTTCTTGCACGTTGGACAGGTTGACCTTGGACACGCCCTCAATGGTCACCAGCTCGCGCTGCAAATCCTTGGCGTATTCGTACAGCTCGGGCATTGAATACCCATCGCCCAGAACCGCAAAATAAAGGGCAAACACATCCCCAAAATCATCATAGATGATTGAACTCAGCGCATTTGGCGGCAGATCGCCCTCTGCGTCCTCAACCTTGGCCCGCATCTGGGCAAAACGTTGGTAAAGCGCGTCGTAATCCTTGGTGGTGGCGATGGTGAATTCTATCGAAACCGTACTTAGCCCGGGTTCTGATACGGACGTCACCTCATCCACGCCTTGCAGCTGTTGCAAAGCATTTTCAATGACTTCCGTCACCTCTTCGGCGACTTCTTCGGCACTTGCACCAGGGTACGGGGTGATGATCTTGGCCTGTCGGATGATGAACTCAGGGTCCTCAAACCGGGGCAGGTTGTTGTATGCGAAGTAGCCGCCAAACAGGATCAGCAAGGTCGCAACGGCCGAAATCAGCCGCTTTTCCAGGGCAAAGCGCGCCAGATCCATGGTTTAGCCCCCGATCTGAGTAACAGGGCGCACGATCATGCCAGGGATCAGTTTGCTGACCCCCGCCGACACGATGGTATCACCTGCGGCCACGCCGGATTTCACCTCGACAAAGGCTCCGGCGATTTCGCCCAACTCAACGGGTGTTTCGCTGACCTGTCCACCATCATCCACGGTCCAGACCTTGGCAGCCCCGTCCGCGCCCGCATCAATTGCGGTCAGCGGGACACGCAACGCAGGGGCAGTGCCCGGCGCACTTGAAATCACGGTGCCCACCATACCCGGCAAAATCAGCGCGTCGCCAGGGACTTCAACGGCAACCCGGCCGCGATAGGTCTGGGTGGAGGTGTCGGCTTGAACAGAAAATTCGACCGTTTCAGCGTCAAACGACATGCCGGGCAACGCATCCATCTGAACGCGGTTGGTGATGTTGTCACGCCCGCCCGCCGTCAACGCCGTCACGTCCGACGCCGGAACATCAAACGCAAAGTGGACAACGGCCAAAGCCTGCAACAAACCGATGCTCTGACCCGCCTGCACATTGGTGAAATTTTCAACGTCACGACGGGCAATGATGCCTGCAAACGGGGCGCGTAAAGTTGCGTCGTCAATACTGTCGCGGACAGACTGCAACTGGGCTTCGATCCCGCGAATGGCGGCTTCGGATGCGGCGACATCTTCGGCGCGGCCCCCCGCCAGGCCAATGGCAAGCGATTCTTGCTGATTGCGCAGATTGGCTTGGGCCACGCGCAAATTGGCCTCGTCCTGATCAAGGGTCGCTGTCGCAATCGTGCCGCGCTGCGCCAACTGGCGCGAGCGTTCGGCCTGATCACGGGCCTGATCCAACTCCGCTTGCGCGGCCTCAACCGCGGCTTCCATGCTGGCGATCTCTTCGGCGCGGGCCCCAGCCTTCAGGGCGGCCAACTGCGCTTCGGCCTGATCAATCTGGCTTTGCAACTGCGCGGCCTGTTGCTCAAGGTCGCGGGTATCAAGTTTGCCGATCACGTCGCCCTTGACCACCTCGGTGGCACCACGAATGGGCAATTCAACGAGGTTCCCGCCAATGCGGAAAGACAATTCAACCTCCTGAGAAGGCAACACAATTGCCGGATAGCGGCGCGTGACATCGCTCACTTGTTCAGCGATGGTAAACACCTTGGCGGGTCTGGGTTGATCTTGGGCCACAGCCGGCACAGCCGGTGCCAATGACAAAAGAGCGGCGACAAGCAGATTTTTCATTCTTCACAGACCTCGCGCTGATAATATCTCGACGCTACAGGCACACACGTATTTGTAAACTGATTGAGAGGCGCGGATGACACTTTTCCAGCAGGTTTTCCTGGGCAGCACAACTTTGGTCATTTGTGCGCTGGTCCATATTGCGCTGGTTGCGCTGTGCATTCCCTATCTGTTCAGGTTGTCACACAGGCTTGACCACACCCGGCAAAGCCTGCGCAACATCCTGCTCTTGTCGGCGGGGGTTGGCGTGATCCTGCTGTCGCACACGGCAGCAATCTGGATCTGGACAACCCTGTTTGTGGTGCTCGGGGCCTTTGATGACTTCGCAACCAGCTTCTATTTCGCAACCGTCAGCTACACGACGCTGGGCTACGGCGATCTGGTGCTGGGACCGGGCATCCGGACCTTTGCCACCTTTGCCGCAACCACCGGTTTGCTGACCTTCGGGATCAGTACGGCGCTGTTGATCGGGCTGCTGACGCGGCTCTTGCCAGACGTCTTTCGCGACAAAAGCTAACGGTCGTAAACGAGGCGAAAGCCCTGATGCGCTGTCGAACTGTCAGCGGATGTACCGCTGCGCGCGGCGATCCTATAACGAAAACAATAGGATACATGGCACAGAAACGAACCACCCTTGTTGAGCTTGAACCCGACTTTACCCGCATGCGCCGCCTGCACTGACCGCTTGAGGGACTTCACCTTGAACGGTTGGGCGGTCCACTCCCACACGTTGCCAACCATGTTGAACAAGCCATACCCATTGGGCGCAAAAGACTGTGCAGGTGCCGTGCCCGCATAGCCATCCAACCCCAGATCAGTGTGGGGGAACTGACCTTGCCAGATGTTGCAGGGAAAATGATCCAGATCATTGGGGGTCTGTTCCCCCCAGGGAAAAGGCACATCGCCAAGGCCGCCGCGCGCGGCGTGTTCCCACTCCGCCTCGGTCGGCAATCGCCCACCGGCCCATTTGGCAAATGCGCGCGCGTCATTCCAGGTGATGTGCACGGCCGGATGATCGGGGTGCCAGCCGGCACTGCCGGGCCCGTGCACATCGCGCCATGACGCGCCTTTGATCACCCGCCACCACGGCGCGCCAGCAACAGCCTGACTTGGCGGTGCGTCCTCGGGCAGGAAATTCAGAAATACAAATGAATCGCCAATCCGCTCGGCCTCGGTGACATAGCCGGTCGCCTCCACAAAGGCGGCAAAGCGGGCATTTGTCACCGTGGTTACATCCATTTGAAAGGGCTTGATCTTGGCGCGACGCAGCGGGGCCTCGCCGTCCACTGGCAAAACAGGCATATCCGTGCCGATCAAACCGGACCCACCCGGAATATCAACACGCTCCGCCGCGCCCGCAGGCTCTCCAAACGCAATCTGGCCGGGCGCGCCATCACATGGTGCAGACACGCGCGCTGGTTGGCAACACGGCTTGCCGTCGGCGCTCACGACGCCGTCGCAGCAGCCCCGATGGCCGACAGCGCCGCCTCGCCCACTGCCACATCCTGATCCGGGCTGCCCGATCCCACACCAATGCCGCCCACCAGATCTGCGCCAACGTAAATCGGCAATCCGCCACCCAACCCGGTCATTTCACCTTGGGTGGCCGCCGCAATGTGGGGACGCACCGCTTCGGGGATCGCCGCACTTGGTGCCCCGATCGAGGCTGACGTTCGTGCCTTGGACCGCGCGCTCTTGCGGCTCAGATACTTGGCCCCGGTCATGCGGATTTCGCCCAGCAACTCACCACTGGCATCCACAATCACGATGCATTGCGGCTGCCCAATGGCCTCCGCCTCTGCCACCGCAGCCTGCAACATCGACAAAACAGCGGCGTCGGTCAGCGTTTGTGTCGCGCGCGTCACTTCCATCATCGTGCTCCGTTCACGTTCAAAAACACCGAATACAACGATGTGGTCGCCGTGATGAACAACCGGTTCAACTTGGGCCCGCCAAAACACACGTTCGAGACGATTTCCGGGATATGCACCTTACCAATCAACGCCCCGCTCTGATCCAGACAATGCACGCCATCTGCCGCCGAACTCCAGATCCGACCCTCCCGGTCAAAGCGGAAGCCATCAAAGAACCCGTTGGTGCAATCCGCAAAGTGCGCGCCCTCACCCAGGCTGCGCCCATCCTCCGTCACCGCGTGGCGGCGGATGTGAGCCGGGCCACCGGGATCATGGGTGCCACCGGTATCCGCGATGTACAGCATCGACTCGTCAGGCGAAAACGCGAGGCCGTTCGGCTTAACGTAATCCGTGGCAACGGCTGTGATGTCTTCGGTTGCGGGGTCCCAGCGGTAGACATGGCACGCGCCAATCTCGCTTTCTGCCCTGTCCCCCTCATAATCCATCATGATCCCGTAAGATGGGTCCGTGAACCAGATCGACCCATCGGATTTTACGACCACATCATTGGGTGAATTGAACCGTTTGCCGTCAAAGCGGTCCGCAATCACGCGGATCGATCCATCATGTTCTGTCCGCGTCACCCGCCGGGCCAGATGCTCGCAGGACACCAGCCGCCCTTGCGCATCAACCGTGTGACCGTTGGTGTTGTTGGCTGGCGCACGAAACACCGAAGATGATCCATCCGTCTCGTCCCAGCGCATCATCCGGTTGTTGGGAATGTCGGACCACACCACGTAACGACCGGGCGCGAACCATGCAGGCCCCTCATGCCAGCGCCCGCCCTCGGCCAGCCGTTCCACCTTGGCATGACCAATGAAACACGCCTCAAAACTCGGATCGATGACCTCAAATCCGGTGCCTTCGATTTCGCCGTACATTTGCATGCCCCCTCTTGCCACCACGTTGCCCGCAAGGTGGCCTGTGGGGGCACCAATTGCAAACGACTAAACCGACCATCCGCCAAGGCACCACACCAACAAACCGCAGCCAGAATTGCAGGCAGGATCGCAGCCAGGATCGCACCGGCGCCCCCTTGTGCTTTGGTGCACCATCGCGATGATGCGCCATACGCGTTCACATCGGAGATCTGCATGACCATACCTCATCGTACTGCCGTTATCGGCCTTGGTTCCATGGGATATGGCATTGCGACGTCCTGCCTTGCTGCGGGCCACGTAACCTATGGGTTTGACGTGGTGCCAGAGGCCGTTGATCGGTTCCAACGTGACGGCGGCACGCCCGGCGCCATTCCCGATATCGCGGGCGAGCTGGCGACGGTTATTGTCGCGGTCCTGAATGCAGCGCAAACCGAGACCGTTCTTTTTGGTGAGGCGGGCATCGTTGCGCATCTCAAGCCCGGCACGGTCGTTTTGGCCTGCGCGACAGTGCCCCCCGACTTTGCCCGCGAGATGGAGGCGCGGTGTAACGCCGCCAATGTCCACTACCTCGACGCACCCATTTCCGGAGGCTCGGTCAAGGCGGCGCAAGGGGCGCTGTCGATCATGGCAGCAGGCACACCCGACGCGTTCGCCGCCGCCGCGCCCGCACTAGAGGCGACAGCCGAAACCGTCTTTCGGTTGGGCGATCACGCAGGCCCCGGATCCGCGATGAAAGCGGTCAACCAACTGCTGGCCGGGGTGCATATCGCCACGATGGCCGAGGCGCTGACCTTTGGCATGACCCAAGGCGTTGACCCTGCCCAATTTGTCGAGGTGATCAGCAAATGCGCCGGATCGTCGTGGATGCTGGAAAACCGCGCGCCCCACATCGTGGCGGGCGACTATACGCCCCACTCATCGGTCAACATCTGGCCCAAAGACCTCGGGATCGTGCTCGATATCGCCAAATCCGCAACCTTTTCGGCCCCCATCACCGCCGCCGCGCTGCAACAGTTCATCGCCGCCGCAGGCATGGGTTTGGGGGGCGAGGATGACGCCGCCGTCGCCAAGGTCTATGCGCGCAATGCGGCGCTCACCCTGCCCGGAGTGGACACATGAAATTCTCTGCCAACCTGGGGTTCCTGTGGAACGACCGGCCCCTGCCCGACGCAATCCACGCAGCCCACACCGCAGGTTTCGACGCGGTTGAATGCCACTGGCCCTACGACACACCGGCCCAGGATGTAAAAGCCGCCCTTGATGCCACCGGCCTGCCGATGCTTGGGCTCAACACCAGCCGGGGCAATGTTGCGGCTGGGGAAAACGGGCTGTCAGCCCTGCTGGGGCGCAGCAGCGAGGCGCGCGATGCCATCACGCAGGCGCTGACATACGCCACCACCGTCGGGGCCGGATCCGTACATGTCATGGCCGGTTTTGCCGCCGGGCGGACCGCACATGACACGTTCATCACCAATCTGCGCTTTGCCTGCTCGTCCGCAGAAACACTTGGCAAAACCATCCTGATCGAACCGCTGAACCGGCACGACGCACCGGGCTACTTTCTGAAATCCACCGACCAGGCGCGCGCCATCATCGAAGAAGTGGACAAACCCAATCTGAAGCTGATGTTTGACTGCTACCATGTGGGGCGGACCGAAGGTGACATTGTCACCCGCATCACCGAATTGCGCGATATCATTGGGCATATCCAGTTCGCGTCTGTGCCCGACCGGGGCACGCCGGACCACGGCGAGTTGAACTACGACCACATCTTTGCCGCACTCGCGGACTGGCCAACACCTCTGGGTGCGGAATACAAACCTCTAGGGGACACCGATGCAAACCTCAGCTGGCTGGCACGACACGCGGGCTGATCCGCCCAATCGATAGCCAGCTCAGCGCGATCATCACAGCAGCGGTGCCCAGACACAACGCCAGCCCCCCGATCTGATAGGTCAGACCCGACAAAAGCGTGCCAATCAGACGGCCCGCCGCATTGGCCATGTAGTAAAACCCAACATCCATCGTCACCCGCTCCGCGCTGGTAAAGGCCAGGATCAGATAGGAATGCAGCGACGAATTGATCGCAAACAGCACGCCGAACACCAGCAGCCCGACCACGACAAGGGCGGTCAACCAGAGTGTCGGACCCCCGACACTCCAAACGATCACAGCAAGGGCGGCAGGCACAAACACCAACGTGCCCACCCAGAACCGCGCACCCGCGGCCAAATCCGCCTCGCTGCGGTCCGCACTGCGCAACAGGCGCGGGGCCTTGGCCTGCACCACACCGTACAGGATCACCCAGATGGCCATGAATACCCCGATCATGAAAAATGCGGCGCGCTGGCCCTCGGGCGTGCCATCACTCAGCACCGAATAGAAATAGATCGGGATGCCCACCACAAACCACACATCGCGCGCGCCAAACAGAAACACACGCGCCACGCTCAGCCAGTTGACGCGTGCGTTCTTGGACAACACTTCGGAAAATTTGGCCCCCTTGCGCCCGCCGGGCAGGCCCGCAGGCATGCGCAGGACCACCACCGCCAGGATCACGGCAAGGACCGCCGCCATGCCCAAAACCGACGGCACAAACCCAAACAGCGCCAGCGCACCAGCGCCCAGCAAAAAGCCTCCGCCCTTGACCGCGTTCTTTGACCCGGTCAGCAGCGCCACCCAGCGAAACAACCCATCGCCCTCCGCAGGGGCCAACAGCTTGACAGCCGATTTCGATGACATCTTGGCGAGGTCCTTGGCCACGCCCGACAGCCCCTGCACCGCCATCACAAACACAACGGATGCGGCAATCGACCAGCCGGGATCCAACTGCGCGAGCGCCAGCAATGCGACGACCTGCAGGCCCAAGCCCACATACAAGGTCGAGGTCAAGCCAAAGCGCGCCGCAATCCACCCCGCCGATAGGTTGGTCACGACCCCGGCAATCTCATATAAAACAAACAGATAGGCCAGTTGCACCGGCGAAAAACCCAGCCCGTTAAAGTGCAACAGCACCAGCATCCGCAACGCGCCATCCGTCAGCATGAACGCCCAATAGGCGGCCGTGACCGCGACATAGGCGGCAAAGCCCGCAGGTCTGCTCACAAAGACGCCCCAACCATCTGCGCCACATCCACCAGACGATTGGCATACCCCCACTCGTTGTCATACCAGGCATAGACCTTCACTTGCGTGCCATTCACCACCATGGTGGAGGGCGCGTCGATGATGGAAGATCGTGGATCATTGGTATAATCGGTTGACACGAGCGGGCGCGTTTCATAGCCCAGAATACCCTTGAGCGGCCCGTGCGCCGCCGCCTCGAACATCGCGTTCACCTCTTCGGCTGTCGTTGCACGCTCGACCTCGAACACACAATCGGTCAGCGAGGCGTTCAGCAACGGCACCCGCACCGCATGACCGTTCAGCTTGCCCGTCAGCTCCGGATAGATCAGCGTGATGGCCGTGGCCGACCCTGTGGTGGTCGGGATCAGCGCATTCAAGGCAGAGCGCGCGCGGCGCAAATCCTTGGCCGGGCGGTCGACAATAGTCTGCGTGTTTGTCACGTCATGGATGGTGGTGATCGATCCGTGCTTGATGCCGAGACCCTCATGTATCACCTTCACAACGGGCGCTAAGCAATTGGTTGTACAGGATGCTGCGGTGACAATGGGTTGCCCGATATAGACCGCGTTGTTGACACCGTAAACGATGTTGGCCGTATCGCCGTCCTTGACGGGCGCCGACACTACCACCTTTTTGACGCCAGCCGCAAAATAGGGGGTCAACGCTGCCTCGGTCTTGAACACGCCCGTGCAGTCGATGACGACGTCAACCCCGTCCAGTGGCAACGCGTCAATCGCGCGCGTGTTCAGCGCAGGTATGCGCACCCCGTCCACCGTGATGCTGTCATCATCCGCGCCAAAGGCGGCAGGCCAACGTCCATGCACCGTGTCAAACTCCAGCAAATGCGCATGCATGGCCGGATCGCCCACCGCATCGTTGACAAAGGCGATGTCGCACCCCCGCTCCAGCAACGGGCGCAAGGCCAGTTTTCCGATGCGGCCAAGGCCATTCAGGGCATATCTCGTCATGTGTCTTCTTTCGATGTGCCGATCGCGTCGACTTCATGTTGCAGGGATGTGCGCGACAGGGTCTTTATCGGCAAAGCGGAAAACGCGATGATCCGATTGCGCATCGCGCCAAAGGTTTGCTGAAAGGCCAGCCGCTTTTCAGCGTCCGTGCCCTCGGCCTTGACCGGATCGGGCACCCCCCAATGGGCAGAAATCGGTTGGCCATGCCAGGGTGGGCATTCTTCGTTGGCGGCATGGTCACAGACCGTGAACACGAAATCCATCACGGGGGCATCCGCGCCCTGAAACTCCGCAACCGTCTTGGCCCGCAAGGCGCTGGTATCCAGGCCCTTCTGCTCCAGCATCTCCACGGCAAACGGGTTCAACTCCGATTGCGGCTCTGTGCCGGCCGAAAACACCTCAAACCGATCCCCCGCCTCATGGCGCATGATCGCCTCGGCAAAGATCGAGCGGGCAGAGTTGCCGGTGCATATGAACAGAACGTTGTGTTTGGTCTCAGACATGGGTGTGATCCTCCCCGTTGGGTCGACCAGCCCGGGCGGGCACAAATCCGGGCGCCCGTTGCAACAGTCGACAAACAGTGCTGCCACCAACTCCCGCGTACCCTCCAGGTTCACCCCGTAGCGCAGCGAGGTGCCGACACGCGCTTGCGAAATCAACCCGGCCCCGTGAAGCGAGGACAAATACACAGAAGCCGTCGATGCCTTCAGCCCCAGCACATCCGCAATCTCCCCCGCCGGCACCGCGTCCGGACAGCGGCGCATCAGCAGGCGAAACACGCTCATACGGTGCGGATGGGATAGAGTTGAAAGGCGATCAAGCAGCATGAGATTCTCTATTTCACGTTTTTATGAAATAGATGTGACAGTCGCCCCGGGTCAACAGAGGCAGCGCACCGTCTTGGCAAAAAACGCACCGCCTGCGTTCACCCCGTAAGGCGGACTTGTCGTCCGCCCAACTTCACCGGGCCTGGCGCAACACGCCTGCCGGGGGCAAGCTCACGCCGGCCACATCAACGTCATGGGCGGCATAGTTAAACCAAAACACTTCGGCCCCGGTGACACGTTTGCGCACCCCGTCGGGCAGTTGCTCGGTCTCCAACTCCGGGACCAGCGCCTCGATCAAACGCATGTGGGACACGTCATCGCACCACCCCGCAACATACGTGACGCGTGCCGCACAGCGCACCGCCACCGGGGCCCCGTCCGCCGTTGCCATCACAACCTCGCCGCCGCCCTCAAGCTGTTCAAAATACCCAACAATCTGGCCACCACCCGCCACATCCACCGGCATATCCGGACGGATCGACTGGACCCGAGAGACCGCCAAATCACTGCCCGGCCAGGCCGGGGGCAGCGGGGTAGGAATGCAGAAATCAGCGTCACGCGCTGCTGCACGTGGGCCCAAAACCACCTGCCCCGGCGCGCGTCCCAGCGCAGCTTTCAAATCGTCCGGCATATGCATCATCCCCGGAACCAGGATTAGATCATAGCCCGCAAAATCGCGCGTCGCCGGTGGCACAAAATCAACCGAAAGGCCCAGCTTGCGACAGGCCCGGTACCAGTCAAACACCAACCCGAAGTAACTCAAACCAGCGCCATGCGGCTGCACAGCCCAGGCCGCATCGGCGCCGTAGTCAAACATGATGGCGACAGGGGCCTGCGCAGGGACCACATCCGGGGCGTGCTGCAGCTCCGCCATAACCTCTGCGGCTTCACCAAAGGCCTCCGCCTCAACCGAGTCGGGGCGCAACAGGCCCGCATGCATCTGCTCCTGGGCAAAAGGGGCCTGGCGCCAGCGGAAATAACACACGGCTTCGGCCCCATGGGCAAAGGCCTCCCACGTCCACAAACGCACCATGCCGGGCAAGGGGGCCGGGTTGTGCGGGGCCCAATTCACCGGGCCGGGCTGCTGCTCCATGATCCACCACCGTCCGCGACCAACGGCACGATACAGATCGTGATGAAACGCCTGAAAATCCGGATCCCCCTGGCGGGCATAGGCGCGGATATGCGCATCAGACGCGCCTGATCGATCCTCAAGAAACCCCAGCGGGTAACTGTCCCAGGACGCGATATCCAAATCCGCACCCACAGCAAAATGGTCAAAATCGGTGATCCGACCCATGTAATTATGGGCAATCGGCGCATCGGACTCTGCCCGGATGATCTCGACCTGCGCGCGGTTGAAGGCCACCACCTGATCTGACGAAAACCGACGGAACGCATGGGCATGGGCCGGGTTCACCTCGGTCACGGTCAAGTTGGGCAGATCAATTTCGTCGAAATCATCATAGTCCATCGACCAAAACACATTGCCCCAGGCCGCGTTCAGCGCGTCAATATCACCATCATTTCCAACGCCCGGAAACCGCCCGCGCAACCAGTTACAAAACGCACGGCGCGCCGCGTCAGAGTAACTCAGAACCGTGTCGTGGCAGCTATACTCGTTGTCGGTCTGCCAGGCCGCCACATGCGGATTGCGCCCATACCGGCGCGCCATCTCGCCAACGATCTTGCGGCACTCGTCCAGATAACCAGCATGGGAAAAGCAATAGTGACGGCGCGAACCATAACCGCGCACGCGCCCCTCGGCGTCCACAGGGACCATATCGGGGTGCTTTTTCACCACCCATTTGGGCGGTGTCGCTGTGGGCGTGCCCAACACCACACGCAGGCCCGCCCGCCCAAGGACGTCAATCGCGCGGTCAAGCCAGGCCCAGTCATACTGCCCCTCGACCGGTTCCATCCGCTTCCAGGCAAATTCGCCAATCCGCACCCATGTCAGGCCCAGATCGGCCATCCGCGCAGCATCCTCGGCCCATTGGGCTTCCGGCCAGTGTTCAGGGTAGTAACACACCCCAAGCGTGCGTTTCATAAGATCACCTGATGTTCTTGCTGGCCCTGAACGCCAACGTGTTGGGAAAACGTCATACCGCCCTGCGGCTCATCGACACCAATCGCCGCCGTGGTGACAAACAGTGTCTCGGCGCGCGCGCCTCCAAAGGCAGGGCACGTGGTCTGGCTGGCAGGCACATCAACACTGCGCAGCAGCGCGCCATCTGGGCTGTAACAGGCCACGCGCCCCGCCCCCCACTGCGCGTTCCACAGGTTGCCGGCCCCGTCTACAACCGCACCATCGGGAGTCAAACCGGGCTCGCGCAGGTCCAGAAACACCTGGGGCTCGCCCGTGGGCCAACCCAGCTCATCCAATGCAACCCTCTGAACACGCTTGGAAAAGGAGTCTGTGAAGTAGGCTGTGTGCCCATCTGGCGCAAAACAGATCGCGTTCGAAATGGTGATCCGACCAAACAAAAGGCGAAGGGTGCCGCGATAATAGCGATAGATCGCACCGCCATAGGGTTCGGCCTCTTTGCCCATCGTCCCGATCCAGAACCCGCCAAAAGGATCCGCACGCCCGTCATTGGACCGGGTCACCGGCATGTCAGCCTCAAGCGGCACAACCAGCGTGCGGGCACCTGTCTCGATATCAAAGCGCCACAGCCCGGTCTCGGACGCGATCATCAGCGTGTCGCGATCGATCCAGCCCGCAGCAGAGACATGATCGTCAAAGGACCATCCCTGCCGGGCGTTGTCCCCTTTGCAAATCAACCGTTTTCCCAGAATATCAAACCAAAACAATGCGTTGCGCTCGGGGTGCCACAGCGGCCCTTCGCCCAGGACGCAAGGCGCGTCGTCAAAGACGTCCATCAGACACAACCATCATAGGCCGCCACCATATCTGCTGCACGGCTGGCCACATCCGCGACGCTCATCCCCGGCTTGAACAGGGCAGATCCGATGCCAAACCCGGTGATACCCGCCTGAAACCACGTGTCGAAATTCGCAGGTCCAACACCACCCACTGCATAGGTTTTGGTGCCTTTGGGCAGCACCGCGCCGATGGCTTTCAGCCCCTCAACCCCAAGCAGTGACGCCGGAAACAACTTGAGCCCATCCGCACCCGCATGGAGGGCTGCAAAACACTCGGTCGGCGTCATCACACCGGGAAAGGACAGCATGCCCGCTTGCTTGGTCGCCACAATGACCGCCGCGTTGGAATCGGGCGATACGACCATATGCGCACCCATCTGGTGCAGTCGATCCACGTCCGCAACCTCCAGCACGGTGCCCGCACCAATCATTGCCACATCCCCGTGCGCATCCAGTATTTTGGCAATACTATCAAACGCATCCGGTGAATTCAGCGGCACTTCGATCCGATCAATCCCCGCCGTGATCAGCGCATCGGCCACCGGCAACGCCTCTGCCGGGGTGATCCCGCGCAGGATGGCAATAATCTCTCGGCTCATGCGGCCTCTCCGAAAATCTGGGAATATGCGGCGGACAGTCCCGCCAATGTCATGTCTTGCGCCCCGGCCAAATGGCAGGGCACGCCTTGCGGCTCAAGGGCTGCAACATAGGCGCGGCTTAACGCGTCTGCGCCGATCATCGCCACCTGCTGGCCCAGCCAATAGGGACGCATGGAGGCCAACTCGGCCCCGATCAACAGGCCAGACAAACGCGCCCGCGCCGCATCACCATCCAAACCATCCAGCAAGCCCTCGGCGCGCAGGGAAAACAGCGACGCCGCCAAGCCTTCGGGGCGTGACAGCGCCTGATCGACGCCCACCGCAAACGCAGCGTCGTCCCACCCCTGCCCCATCGAATGGCG
>JBCCBC010000220.1:0-4138 GCA_039814435.1 Pseudomonadota bacterium | reverse complement strand
GACGACGGTTCCGGCAGCGGACCCAATTGCTCTGGTGCCCTTTGCCCCGCCTTTGGCCGATCACCTGGTCCTGACATATTCACACGACATCGACTTTGGCTTGTGCCACGCGCTGCTGGCGCATGGGTTTGGCAGTTGTGGGCTAATCGGATCAGCCACCAAATGGGCGCGGTTTCGCAAGCGCCTTGGCGCGCTTGGGCACTCAAGCGAGCAAATCGCGCGCATCGACTGCCCGATTGGCGAGCCTTCTTTGGGCAAGGAACCACATTTGATTGCGATTGGGGTGGCCTATCGGCTAGCACTGTCTGCGCAGACTATACGCCAGCCACTGGAGACCCGCGCGTGACGCCATTGCTTGCCCTGTCCGGCCTGACCAAAGCATATCCCGGCGTGGTGGCAAACGACGCTGTCACGCTATCGATTGCGCCGGGCGAAGTGCATGCGCTGCTGGGCGAAAACGGTGCGGGCAAATCGACACTCGTCAAGATGATCTATGGCCTTGTCAAACCTGACGCGGGAACGATGGTCATGCACGGCACCGACTTTGCTCCGACAGACCCACGCGCCGCGCGCGCAGCCGGGGTTGGCATGGTGTTTCAGCACTTTTCACTTTTTGACGCGCTGAGCGTTGCGGAAAACATCGCTTTGGGGATGGAAACACCACCCCCCATGGCCACTTTGGCCGGGCGCATCCGCGAAGTGTCGCAAACCTATGGACTGCCCCTGGCCCCGGACCGCACGGTTGGTGATCTGTCAGCTGGTGAGCGCCAACGCGTTGAAATCATTCGCTGCCTGTTGCAGGACCCCAAGCTGTTGATCATGGACGAGCCGACATCCGTGCTAACTCCGCAAGAGGTTGAAATCCTGTTTCAAACCTTGCGCAAACTCAGCGCGGAAGGCACGGCCATCCTTTACATCTCGCACAAACTTGAAGAAATCCGCGCGCTTTGTGATGCGGCAACCATTCTGCGCGGCGGCAAAGTGGTCGGCACGTGCGTACCGCGCGATACGTCCGCGCGCGACATGGCAGAGATGATGGTGGGCAGCACGCTCACAACACCCAAGGCTGCCACCCATACGGCGGGCGCTGTGATGCTGTCGGTATCGGGATTGGCGGCGGCGTCCCCCTCGGCCTTTGGCATGGCGCTGCGCGATGTGTCGTTTGAGGTGCAGGCCGGCGAAGTGCTTGGCATCGGCGGCGTTGCGGGCAACGGACAGGACGAGCTGCTGGCCGTCCTGTCCGGAGAACTGCCCTGCGCACCCGGAATGGTCCATTTTAACGACCGAGATTTGTGCGGGATCGGGCCAGAGGAGCGGCGCGGTCTGGGCGTATTGTCCGCACCCGAAGAACGTCTGGGCCATGCCGCCGCCCCCAACATGTCGCTGACCGAAAACGCGATGCTCACCGGGGCCGCACGCGAAGGGTTGTCCAGCCGTGGCATGCTCAACTGGACGAAAACCCGCAGCTTTGCAGAGCGGATTATCGCAGAGTTCGATGTGCGCACGCCGGGTCCAGAGAACGCCGCCCGGTCGCTGTCGGGTGGCAATCTGCAGAAGTTTGTGATTGGGCGCGAGGTGCTGCAACGTCCCGAAGTGCTGGTTGTCAACCAGCCCACCTGGGGTGTGGATGCAGCCGCAGCGGCCGCCATCCGCCAGTCGCTGCTGGATCTGGCCGCGGGGGGCACCGCCGTTGTTGTGATCAGCCAGGATCTGGACGAGTTGATGGAAATCTCAGACCGCTTTGCCGCCTTGAACGAAGGGCGCCTGAGCCCGCCCGTTCCGACCGCCGGGCTGAATGTGGAACAGATCGGCCTGATGCTGGGCGGCGCGCACGGAACCGAGGTGACGCATGTTTGACCACGTCCCTCCGGGTGAGCCTTCTTTGGAGCAGAGAATGAGGACAGTCTTGGGAAGCCCACGCGGGCAGGTTTCAGGTCCGCATGGGCGGAACCCCAAGACCATTTCCGGATGCCTCTACGCGCACGCCGCGCGCTCAAACGGGCCGATATCTTCAGGTCCCCGCGCATGATCCGGCTCGAAGCGCGCTCACAGCCCTCACAGGCGATGTCCTATGCCACACCGCTTTTGGCTGTGGTGTTGACCATGATCTTTGGCGGGGTTCTATTTGCAGTGCTGGGCAAAGACCCGCTGCAGGCCATCGCCACTATTTTTTGGGAGCCACTTTTTGGCGAATTCTCGTTCTTTTACCGCCCCCAACTGCTGATCAAAGGTGCGCCACTGGTGCTGATCGCCATCGGCCTTGCCCTTGGGTTCAAAGCCGGGATCTGGAACATCGGAGCCGAGGGGCAGTACATTCTTGGCGCGATTTGCGGTGCCGGTGCGGGGTTGGCGTTTTACCCGACCGAAAGTGTGTTCATCTTTCCGATCATGGTGCTGGCGGGCGCCCTTGGGGGCTGCGCCTGGGCGTTGATCCCTGGGCTGCTCAAGGTGAAGTTCGGCACAAACGAGATCCTCGTGTCCCTCATGCTGGTCTATGTGGCCGAACAGTTGCTTGCCTCTATGTCTTTGGGATTATTGAAGAACCCCGAAGGGTTCGGCTTTCCAGGGTCGCGCAACCTCCAGCAATACGCATCGGCCCATAATGCAGAGATCATCACAGGCACCGGTATGCATTGGGGCGTCGTGGCCGCGCTGATTGCGGTGATCTTTGCCTATGTACTGCTGACGCGCCACCGTCTGGAATTTGCCATCCGGGTCACAGGCGAAGCGCCACGGGCAGCCAAATTCGGCGGCGTCAACCCAGCGCGGCTGATCCTGTTTTGCCTTGGGACGTCGGGGATGCTGGCGGGGCTTGCGGGCATGTTCGAAGTGGCCGGCCCCTCGGGACAAATCAGCATCGACTTTAACGTGGGCTACGGGTTTACCGCGATCATCGTAGCGTTTCTCGGGCGGCTCAACCCGCTGGGGATCGTGGCGGCGGGGCTGCTTATGGCGCTGACCTATATCGGCGGGGACATCGCACAAAGCCAGCTGGGCCTGCCTGCTGCGGCTATTCAGGTGTTTCAGGGGATGCTGCTGTTTTTCCTGCTCGCGCTGGATGTGCTGACGAATTACCGGGTGCGGTTCGGGACAGGAGAGGTGGCGTGATGCGGTGGTTGGCGATCGTCGCGGTGTTTTTGTGTGGACCTGTTCTGGCAAGCACTTGGTCCTGCAACAGCGCCCTGTCACGAAGCGATGCGCAACTGGGTAAGCCGGATTTGCAATTCAAATTGACACTCGCCGCAAATGGGCGACTGTCAGCGACTTCACACCGGAATATTTTTGGTTTCGGTGCCTGGCGTTGGATAGGACACTGGACCGATTTTGAAGGTCAGCTCGCCATGATTGGTGCGGCGCGCACCGCGTTTAATGACCCGATCCTTGTCAATCCAGGCTACACCAGCCACGACTTACGCGCTTTTTCGACCGTGCGCGAACAGAACGTTATCGTAATGACGCTCTGGCGACGATCCTATCCTGAAACACTCGTCCGCTGCCTTTTGGAGCACAGCTAATGGACCTCTCCGCCATAAACCCCATTCTGCTGATCGCCGCCATGATCGCGGCAGCGACGCCCATCCTGCTGGCGGCCATCGGAGAGCTTGTCGTCGAGCGCGCAGGCGTGCTGAACCTCGGGGTCGAGGGGATGATGATCACGGGCGCGGTCTGCGGGTTCATCATCACCGTTAACTCGGGCTCACCCACTGCAGGGTTCATCGCGGCGGCTATCGGCGGGGCGGTGTTGTCGTTACTCTTTGCGTTCCTGACCCAAGTGGCTCTGGCCAATCAGGTGGCCTCAGGCCTTGCGCTGACGCTTTTTGGGCTGGGGTTGTCGGCCCTCATGGGCCAGTCCTATGTGGGCATCAAACCACCCCGGACCGAGGCGACACCGCTTGGGCCCTTGGCGGACATTCCCGTCATCGGGCCGATCGTCTTTAGCCACGACATGATCGTTTATCTGGGTCTCCTGATTGTTGCCGCCACGTGGGCCATGCTGAAATTCACCCGCGCCGGGCTGGTGCTGCGCGCCGTGGGCGAAAACCATGACGCAGCCCACGCGCTTGGGTACAAAGTCAAGCGGATCCGCACCCTCGCGATCCTGTTTGGCGGGGCCTGCGCTGGCCTCGGCGGGGCCTAT
>JBCCBC010000033.1:0-15658 GCA_039814435.1 Pseudomonadota bacterium | reverse complement strand
GGGGGCAGTTCAAAACCTGGGTGGGATTCGTCGAATTTCAGCTTGGGTTGTGCTTCGGCCTTGGCACGCGCACTGGGTTGGACCGGTTTGCGTACCGGTTGCTGCACCACTTTGCGCGGCTCAGCCACAGGAATGACCGGAACAGGGGTGACCGGAACAGGATTGACCGGAGTGGGCACATCAAGCGGTTCGATCTGCTGTGGTTCGACCTGTGTATAGGCCGCGGGCTCGGGTTGCCGGGCCACGGGGGCCGTCAGCGGCGGTTCCGCCCGCCCAAGGGAGGCGGCCGCGGTCAAAGGTGGCTCGGATGGCAATGTCGTGTGCTGGCCTGTGTTCAACACCAGCGGGTCAGGTCCCCGCCCGCGCCCTTTGGTCAGCGGCGCAACAGAGTCGATTTGAACAGCCGGGTTCGAGCGCACGCGCGATTTGATCACATCGCTGATCTTGTTCTTGATCCGCTCGTCGCCGGGCCCGTCGGGCAAATCGACGTCGCTATAGGTTTCGACCAGCTCCATCTCCGGCAATTGCGTCACGGGCGGTTCGGCCCGTTTGATCAGGGCGGGCATGCGCGCCAGAATGCTAGGTTTTGGCGGCTCGTCGTACCCTTCGTCGTCATAAGCGTCAATCTGGGGCACTGCTGCTGCATAGGCTTCGGCCTCGGCCGCTTGGGTCTCGCGCTCTGCCCGGCGCTCGGCCTGGCGTTCCTGCATCACGCGCGCGGCCTGTACCGCGCCGCTGGCCCCACGGCCCAACAGCATCATCAGACCGGCATAGGCCATCACCAGCCCCACCAGCATAAACCGCATCACCCGGGCAATTTCAGGCCGGGTAAAGCCCAGCACAAAGGCCCCAAACATCACAATCCCAACCGCCATCACAAGCGACATCAGCTTGACCGTAAAGGCAGAACCGACAGGCAGGGCCGTCAGGATAAAGGCCATCACCGTATCGCCAAACAGCCCCCCAAGGCCAAAGCCGTGCGTCACCTGCCAGGCCTCCCCCGGCTGCAAAGTGGCCGCATAGATCGATCCAAAGGCAATCGCAATCGGGGCAAAGATCAGCCGGCCCAGCGCGCGATCGGTGCCCCAATGCAGCGCAAACCGCACGCCCCAGCCCAGCAAAACGATGGCGATGCCAAACACACCCCACCCCGCAATCATGAACATCGGCGCGGCAAGCGACGCGCCTGTGCGGCCCATCCAGTTCTGCACCGGCGCATCCGTGGACGCCATCCAGTTGGGATCATCGGGCGTGTAGCTCAGCATCATTGCCGCGGCCATGCACCCCACCACCAACAAGGCAATACCGATCAATTCGCGGCTGCGCTTTTCAATCGCTGCCTGCATTCCCTGATCAAAAAGCGGATCACGCCGTGTCTGATATGCCATGCTTCGTCCCTCGTTCTTCAATTGGCGTAGAGCGTGTCACGGATGGCGTTCAGCCCCCGCTCCGTCTCTGCCTTTGGGGCGACCAGTGCCGCCCGAATATATGTGTCACCGGGATTCACCCCGTCGATGTCGCGGGCGAGGTAAGCCCCCGGCAGTACGCGCACGCCCGTTTCCTGCCACAGCCGCAACGCCGCCGCTTCGCCGTCCGCAACCGGCAACCACAGGAAAAACCCGGCTTCGGGCGCGGCGTAGCCGGCCACATTGCCCAGGATCCGGTCAGCCATGTCATATTTCTCGTGATATTGCGCGCGGTTGTCGATCACATGGTCCTCATCCGCCCAGACGGCGGCAGCCGCATGCTGCAACGGGGTCGGCAAGGGCGTGCCCGCATAGGTGCGCAGCTGTTTTGCCTCACGGATGGTCGCGGGCCCACCCACAATAAAGCCCGAGCGCAGCCCCGGCAGGTTTGAGCGTTTGGACAGCGAATGAAAGGCGACAACCCGCTCAGGGTCCGCCCCCTCCATGCACTGCAACACGCCCAACGGGGGCACGTCGCGATAAATCTCGGAGTAACACTCATCCGCAAAGATCTGGAAATCATAGGTTTCCGCCAGGGTGATCAGGTCGCGCCAATATCCGCGCCCGGCGACGGCACCCTGCGGATTGGCGGGCGAACACATATAACACGCAACCGTGCGGTTCAGGATCTCGGGATCAACGCTGGCGTAGTCGGGCAAGTGCCCCGTCTCCGCTGTGGCAGGCACCAGCACAGGCTCGGCCCCGGCAGAAATCGCGGCGAGCATATAGACCTGATAAAACGGGTTGGGCATCAAAACAGCGGGGCGCTGGCCGTTCTTTTCCTCAGGGCACAGGGCCATCCCGGCGTTGTACAACCCCTCGCGGGTACCATTGAGGGGCATGACGTTGACGTCCGGATGCATCTCGACGCCGTAACGACGCCCAAGCCAGTCACAAAACGCAGCCCGCAGTTCCGGAATACCTTCATTGGGCGGGTAATTGTTAAACCCAGCCGCATGTTCGGCAATCACATCCGTCACCCAAGGGGGAAAAGCGTGCTTGGGCTCGCCAATGGTCATATGCACCACATCACCGCCAGGGGTGTGATGATCCAACAGCGCGCGCAAACGCGGGAATGCATAAGCCGGAAGGTTCGAAAACCGCTCGGGAAACTTCATCAAACTGCCTCAGGTTCGGGATCATGAACGCCCCGTTTGTCTCACGATACCCCAACCACGACTCCCGCGTCCAGAAAAACCACGCCGAAAGCCGGTCTTGTGGCAATTCCGCCAACACGCAGCTTCTCTTGGCTGAAAATATCCCGGGGGAGTCCGAAGGACGGGGGCAGCGCCCCCTAAAGATCAGGTCGCCGTCAGGCGTCCTTTGGATCAGGCCAGCGCAGCCTCTGCGGCAACGCCCACACGTAGCAACGCCTCTTCGCAACCCGGTGCGCCCATCAACATCACGCCGCAACTGGGCACTTCCGTTGGCAGCGTCAGCGCGCACAACCCCATCAGGTTACCCACGCGGGTGTTGCGCAAGGCCAGCAGATTCTCGGTCTTGTAGTACGCACTGTCGCTGTTGAGCCGGTCCAGATTGGGCGGCAGGATCGGGGCCGTTGGGGCCAGCACTGCATCAAAACGGGTGGCCGCTGCATCCCAGGCCGCGCGAGCACCGTCCAGTTGTGCCCAAGCCGCCGTATAATCGGGCGCGCTGAACCCAGCACCCAGTCGGAACCGCTCAAGGATTTCTGCGTACATTGCGCCTGGGTTCGCCTCGATCACATCGCGCCACAACCCATAGACTTCGCCCGGCACCAGCGGGCCCGCATTTGCCATCGCCGGGATCAGCTCGGGCACCTCAAGCGGCTCAATCACCGCCCCGGCGGCGCGCAGTTTTTCAAGCGCGCCGTCATAGGCCGCAAGCGGTTCCGGGCGAATGTCGTCCAACACAGTGGTCTGTAACGCGGCAAACCGTTTGCCGCGCAAGGACGCGCCCCGCAAATCAGGCGCATGCGTGCCTTCCATTGCTGCCATCAGTGCAGCCGCGTCCTCAACTCTACGGGTCAACGGACCGACAGTGTCAAATTTCAGACTCAACGGCACGCACCCTTCGATGGACAAACGACCCGCCGTTGTTTTCAACCCCACAAGGTCGTTCCAGGCCGACGGGATCCGCACCGACCCGCCCGTATCAGACCCAATCGCCGCCGGGGCCAGCCCAAAAGCGACCGAGGCCGCAGCACCCGAGGACGACCCCCCCGGCACCGCGTCCGCGTCGTTCACACATGGCGGTGTGGCGGTTGACGGGTTATAGCCCAGACCGGAAAATGCCAGCTCGCTCATATGCGTTTTGCCCAGACACACCAGCCCCATCGCCGTGGCGTTTTGCACCACAACAGCGTCCATGTCCGGCACCCGGCCCGCCAACAGGTTTGAGCCGGACTCGGTTGCAGTCCCTGCGGTATCAAACAGGTCTTTCCAACTGATCGGCACGCCGTCCAGCGGTGACAGACGTTGCCCCGATTTGGCGCGCAAGGATGCCGCCTCCGCCTCTGCCATGGCGCGGTCATGCGTCACACGGGCATAGATGCGGTCTGCCAGGGGATGTCCATCAATCCGCTCGAGAAAGGCAGTTGTCAGCGCGACCGGATCCACCTCGCCTGCGCCAATCGCGCGCCCCAGATCACTTGCGCTTTTGCTCACCCACTCTTGCATTGCACCCTCCGCGCATCGTCACCGGTATCTGGCAACGGTAGCGACGTCGCAACGCATGGACAATCCCAAGCCCACGCCCATATTGCGCCCTATGACACATGACAGTGACATTGCGATTGTTGGCGGCGGTCTTTCGGGGCCACTTTTGGCCATTGCCCTTGCGCAAGCGGGCCAAAAGGTCACCGTAATCGACGCGCTCAGCCAGAAGGTTCGCAAAAACGCAGCCTTTGACGGGCGCAGCTATGCGGTCGCGCTGACGTCGCAACGGTTGCTGGATGCGGTTGGGCTGTGGGATGATCTGGCCCCGCACAGCCAACCGATCCTCGAGATCAAAGTAAGCGACGGACGCGCGGGCCAGGGGCCATCACCCTTTTTCATGCACTTTGATCACGCCGAGATCGAAGAAGGGCCCATGGGCCATATGGTGCAGGACCGGCACTTGCGCCGCACCCTGCTGGAGGCGATGGCAAACACGCCCGGCGTAACCCATTTGGCAGGTGAAACTGTCACCGCCCAAGCCCCCGCGCCGGGCGGTGTGTCCGTGACGCTTGCCTCTGGCACGCACCTGCGCGCGGCTGTCCTTGTGGGGGCCGATGGGCGGGGCAGCGGCACCGCAACCCGCGCCGGCATCAAACGCACCGGGTGGGGATACGAGCAGACCGCACTCGTTTGTGCCATCTCACATGAAAAGCCCCATAACGGCATCGCGCACCAGTTCTTTATGCCGCCGGGTCCGCTGGCGATCCTGCCCCTGCCCGGCAATCAAAGCTCGATCGTGTGGAGCGAGGCGGCCGCCACCGCCGCTGCCTTTGACGCGCTGCCGGATGAGGCTTACCTGACAATGCTGCGGCCCCGTTTTGGCGACTTTCTAGGCGAAATCGAGTTGGCGGGCGCACGGTTCACCTATCCCTTGTCCCTGTCGCTGGCCAACCATCTGGTTGCAGACCGAATGGCGCTGATCGGGGATGCCGCGCATGGGGTGCACCCGATCGCGGGTCAGGGTCTGAATGCAGGCATGCGCGACATTGCAGCCCTCGCCGAGGTCATCATAGACGCCACGCGGCGCGGAGAAGACATTGGCAGCGCGCCCGTACTGGCCCGGTACGAACAGTGGCGCCGGTTTGACAACACCGCGCTGGCTCTTGCCACTGATAGCTTTAACAAACTGTTTTCAAACGACAATACTCTTGTGCGCAGCATGCGTGATCTGGGTATGGGCGTGGTCAATGCGCTGCCCGGTCTGCGCCGCAGCTTTATCCGCGAGGCGGCTGGGCTGACCGGTGATTTGCCCCGCCTGATGAGTGGCAAACTGCTGTAACTCGGGCGGACGACACGTCCGCCTTACCGCTGGTCAGTCCAGTTTGCGCGCTTCATCCACCAGCATCACGGGGATACCATTTCGGATGGGGTAGGCCAGCTGCGCGCTTTCGGAAATCAGTTCCTGAGTGGCCGCATCGTAGCGCAGGGTCGACTGGGTTTGCGGGCAAATCAGCGCCTCAAGCATCCGGCGATCCACATCTGTGCTCATTGCATCATCTCCCCCTCGCCACCGCGCAGTTCAAATTCAATCAGCGTCACAAGCGTCTCGCGCCGGGTGCTGAGCGAGGGCGCTTCCAGCAGCGCCTGTTTATCCTCTGGATCAAAGTCCAGCATCATCGAAAGCGAGTTGATCAGCAACTCGTCATCCGCATCCTTGAGCGTTTCCCAATCCGCAGACAAGGACCGGGACGAAAAGTACCGCCCCAACAGATCCAGAAAGATCGGGCGGTTAAAACTTGTGTCTTCTTCGGTTTTACCCTGATCGCGGTCAAACCCGTCCCAATTCACATCGCAGCGCCGATAGGGTGTGAATCCTTCGACCTCTTGCACCACGCGAAAGCG
The DNA here is from genome assembly GCA_039814435.1 of Pseudomonadota bacterium. Taxonomy (GTDB): domain Bacteria; phylum Pseudomonadota; class Alphaproteobacteria; order Rhodobacterales; family Rhodobacteraceae; genus Tateyamaria. Next base: position 9,654 of record JBCCBC010000033.1, on the reverse strand, counting down.
GGAAATCCCCGACAGCGTGATCAAGTATCGATTGTCCTCGGTCTCGGAAAACTGGGTGATACGGCCCGCGCAGCCAATGGTGTGCAAGCCCGAGCCGGATCGCCCTGCGACCTCGTTTGGTTGCACCATCCCAATCAATCGACCGGGCGTTTTCAGCGCGTCGTCCATCATCTGCAAATACCGCGGCTCAAATATATGCAGCGGCAAGCGTGAGCGCGGCAGGAGCAACGCCCCCGGCAACGGAAACACCGGGATTGTTCCGGGGAGGTCATTCACCTTTATCATAATCAGTCAGCTAGCCCGACAAGCCCCTCAGGCAAATATCATTGAGCTGAGACGGCGCCGTCCGTTCAGAACAATTGGATCATTCGCCTTGAGCGCATCAAACACGGTGAACAACTGCGCCTTGGCCGCGCCGTCGTTCCACTCGGAATCCTTGCCAAAGAGCGTCAGCAATTCATCCACCGCAGCACTTGCATCACCGCTGGCGTGCAGCGCCTGGGCAAGATCGAACCGTGCCTGCAGATCGTCCGGGTTGGCATCGACCGCCGCGCGCAATTCGGCCACCGGGCCGGCATCTGCCGCCTGACGCGCCAGTTGCAGCTGTGCATGCGCCGCCTCCAGTTCCGGGGACGCCGAGATTTCGGCGGGCGCGCCGTTCAGGATCGCTTCGGCCTGATCCAGATCGTCCATCGCGATGTGCGCGCGGACCAGCCCGCCATAGGCCCCGGGATGCGCGGGGTCTTCGCCGAGGATCGCGGCAAAGGTTTGCGCCGCATCCACGGCCGCCCCTTCGGTCAGCATCTCTTCGGCGGCCTCAACCGCGTCATTCAGGCTGTCGCCCGGTGCTTCGCCGCCCGACGCCTTGATCACGCGGTCAATAAATGCGGTGATTTCCGACCCCGGCTGCGCGCCCTGGAACCCGTCGACAGGCTGCCCTTTCCAAAAGGCGTAGACTGTCGGGATCGTCTGGATCTGTAACTGGCCCGCAATCATCTGGGCCTCGTCCACGTTGACCTTGACCATCTTGACCGCGCCCTTGGCCGCTTTGACCGCGTCCTCGAGCATGGGACCAAGCGTTTTGCACGGCCCACACCACGGCGCCCAGAAGTCCACGATCACGGGCACGGTTTGGCTCATCTCGACCACATCGGCCATGAATGTCGCCTCTGAGCCGTCCTTGATCAGGTCGGCATCTGTTGGGCCAGCGGACAATCCCAAATCCATCATCGTCTCATCCTTTTCTCGGTTGCCGCTTATATGGACCCCGGCGCGACAGAATCAAAGGCCATTCAAAGGTCAAAGGTGGCAAAGACCGGGGCGTGGTCGCTGGGCTTCTCCCATCCACGCACGTCACGCAGGATGCGGCTGGAATGGGCGCTGCCTGCAATGTCGGACGTGGCCCAAACGTGATCAAGGCGGCGGCCCTTGTCAGCGGCCGACCAATCCTTGGCCCGGTAGGACCACCAGGAATAAAGCAGCCCCTCAGGAATATCCTGCCGCGTAACGTCCACCCAATCGCCGGACGCTTGCACTGCCGCCAGGTGATCAACCTCAACCGGGGTGTGGCTGACGATCTTGAGGAGTTGCTTGTGGCTCCAGACGTCGTCTTCGCGCGGGGCGATGTTGAGATCGCCCACAAGGATGGATTTTTGCGGCAGCGTGGCGGCAAAGTGGTCGCGCATCTCGGTCAGGTAGTCGAGCTTTTGACCGAACTTTACGTTCTTGTCCCGGTCGGGCACATCGCCCCCTGCGGGGACGTAGAAGTTGTGGATCGTGACCCCGTTTTCCAGCCGCCCCGCGATGTGGCGGGCGTGGCCAAGAGAGGCGAAATCCTCGGCTCCGGCTTCTTCCATGGGAAGTTTGGACAGGATGGCGACCCCGTTATACCCTTTGTCCCCGCGCGCGACCATGTGCGTATAGCCAAGCGCGTTGAACCCGTCGCGCGGGATCTTGTCGACCGGGCTTTTGCATTCTTGCAGGCACAGCACGTCGGGCCCCTGCTCCTCAAGCAATTTGAGCACGATGGGTTCGCGCAAGCGGACCGAATTGATGTTCCAGGTGGCAAGGGTAAAGGGCATGTGTCGGCTCCGGTCTTGGGTGAGGCGGGGCGAGCCTAGCCCGGCTCCGGATGCGCCACCAGTCCCAATAGGGCGCGAATCCGGACCGTGATGACAGCATCTGGCAGTGGCGGTTATGCGCTCGCATAGCTGCTGACCGGTCTGCGCCCTTGCTATTGGCCGGGGCCGCGCCTATGTGGACCGTGCGACGTTACCACTATCTGCCACACTGCTCCTTTCTTACGGCTCAGTCTTGCGATCTTGTTCTGACTTAGCCGACCTGCCGCATCCTGCGGGCAGCATATGAAAAGGAAAATGACTATGGCCACTGGTACAGTCAAATGGTTCAACACAACAAAAGGCTTCGGCTTTATCGCGCCAGACGGCGGCAGCAAAGACGTGTTTGTGCACATCTCTGCCGTTGAGCGCGCAGGCCTGACCGGCCTGGCGGACAACCAGAAAGTGACATTCGACATCGAAGCCGGCCGTGACGGCCGCGAAAGCGCGTCGAACATCGCACTGGCATAAGCCTGCGGGTCCCCGCACGGGGACACCACCAAAAATATGGAAAAGGCGCATCCCTAGTGGTGCGCCTTTTTCTATTGGGGCGTATGGTCACGGGCGCCTTTGCGAAAAAACCGGGGCCCAAAAAACCAGAGCAAAAAAAACCCGGGCACGACGGCCCGGGCAAGTCCAACAGGGAGGTGCATGTTTTACCGACACGCGGTTCCGACATGCGCGGAGACTCGGTTTGGTGGGACTCGTCGCGAACTGGTCCGCGACGCCCCGCCTCAATCTCAGGCCATCAACCGATAGCCACCAGATTCGGTCACAAGAAGGCGGGCATTGGACGGATCTGGTTCAATTTTCTGGCGCAGACGGTAAATATGCGTCTCCAGCGTGTGCGTGGTCACGCCTGCATTGTACCCCCAGACCTCATGTAGCAGCACGTCGCGCGCCACCACCCCTTCGGTCGAGCGGTAAAGGAACTTGAGGATGTTTGTCTCTTTCTCCGTCAGGCGGATCTTTTTGTCGTCCTCGGTGATCAGCATCTTGACCGACGGTTTGAACGTGTAGGGCCCAAGCGTGAACACCGCGTCTTCGGACTGTTCGTGCTGGCGCAGCTGGGCGCGGATGCGGGCCAGAAGCACAGGGAATTTAAAGGGTTTGGACACGTAGTCATTGGCACCAGCATCCAGGCCCAAGATGGTGTCTGCGTCCGTATCATGCCCGGTCAGCATCAGGATGGGCGATTTTACCCCCTGTTTGCGCATGACCCGGCACAGTTCGCGTCCATCCGTGTCAGGCAGCCCAACGTCAAGGATTACAAGGTCATAGATCGCTTCCTTGGCCTTGACCAAGGCATCTTGGCCGTTGCCTGCTTCGAACACATCGAAGTCTTCTGTCATGATCAGTTGCTCGCTCAATGCTTCGCGCAGATCTTCGTCATCATCGACCAACAGGATTTTCTTGAGTTGTGCCATCGGTGTGTTCTCCCTTGCGTGTTGAAGCATAGATGATGCTCCAAAGCGATTTGGGCAAGTTTTGCGGGAATTTGTCACGCCCATGTGTCGCCATAACGGCAAATGTTTCAATTCCGAGCCGATTTGCTTATGTCGAACGGAAGACAAAGCAGGATTTTGTAACATGGGCCTGTCCCCCGACATCACCGAAACGCTCGCGCGCGCCCGCGCGGATCTGCGTATGGGCGTGCCGATTGTCCTGCTCGGGCCCACGTCAGTGATGGCAGTGGCGGTGGAAACGCTGTCGTCTGACCGGCTAAAGGCGATGCGCGCGCTGCAAGCCCCCCCCGTTCTCGCCGTCACAGCGTGGCGGGCCGAAACGCTCAAGGCGCGTGCCTATGACGGGGATGTGGCGCGCATTGCGGTGCCCGGGGCCGCAGCTCTTGGCTGGTTGCAGGCCCTCGCGGATCCAAAGGACGATCTGGGCACCCCGATGAAGGGCCCGTTGAACAGTTTGCGCGATGGTGACGCAGCCCCGCACCGCGCCGCGTTACAGTTGTGCAAGTCAGCGCGTCTGCTGCCCGCAGCCCTGTGCGTTGATATTCAGGACGGGCTCAGCGTTGCCGCAACGCACGGGCTGACGGCCATCCCGTTGGCGCAGGCCGCTGCCCTGCTTCAGGATCGCAGCCCCTTGCACTCTGTTGTGCATGCCAGCCTGCCGTTGGATGTGTCCGAGGCAGGCCGCTTGCACGTGTTTCGCCCAGAGGACGGCGGCGAAGAGCATTACGCCATCGAAATCGGGCGCCCTGCCCGCGATGCCCCGGTCCTCGCGCGGCTCCATTCCGCCTGTTTTACAGGGGATGTGATGGGCAGCCAGAAATGCGATTGCGGCCCGCAATTGCGCGGGGCCATGGCCCAGATGGGCGCAGAAGGTGCGGGTGTGCTCTTGTACCTCAATCAAGAAGGGCGCGGCATCGGGCTTGCCAACAAGATGCGCGCCTATGCGCTGCAGGATCAGGGATTTGACACGGTTGAGGCCAATCACCGCCTCGGTTTTGAAGATGACGAGCGCGATTTTCGCCTTGGGTCGGACATTCTTAAATCGCTTGGCTTCAGCGCGGTGCGGTTGCTGACAAACAATCCGGCCAAGGTTTCGATGATGGAGGCCAGCGGCGTAGACGTGGCTGAACGGGTCCCTCTAAAGGTGGGCGAAACCCGCTTTAACCGGGCCTATCTGGCGACCAAGGCCGCCAAATCGGGCCATTTGCTGTGACGCGCCCATGCTCGCGTGGTGTGGTTGTCGCGCGCTCTCCCCAATTCAGGATGTTGCAATGACCCCAAATGATCTGGTCCTGACCCCGCGCGGATTGCGGTTTCGTCAACGCGTGTTTCCCTGCTCGATTGGCCGTGGCGGCGTCAGGTCCCGCAAGCGCGAAGGTGACGGGGCCACCCCGACGGGGACGCACGGACTGGTCGGTATGCTGTACCGCCCCGACCGTATGGCGCGCCCGACCGACTGGGCCGTCCCCATCCGTCCGGGTGATGTTTGGTCGGATGACCCAAAGGCCGAAGATTACAACCACATGGCCCGCGCCCCGTATCCCTACAGCCATGAAAAGTTGCGCCGGGCAGATCCACTTTATGATCTCGTGATACTTACGAACTGGAATTGGCCGTATTCCGTCGCTGGACGGGGGTCGGCCATCTTTATCCACTGCTGGCGTCGTCCCGGATACCCGACCGAGGGATGTATCGGGTTAAATCCGGGTCACTTGATCTGGATCGCCCGGCGCATCACCCATGACACGCGGCTGATCGTTGAATGATCACCGGGTCATGGGGGAAGGCGGGGCCTGTGTGACCGGCCCCACCATGACTGCGCCATTTCAGGAAAGGACGCGTTTAGAAGTCAAAGCGCACGCCGAGGTCGCCCACGGTGTCACCTTCTTCGTTCTGGCCCGCCATACCGGACAGACGTACGCCGCCCCCCAGATCATGGCGGAAGCCGATCCCGACAGCCTCATCCAGGTCATCGGCACCGCCCCCGGCATAGGACGCAACAAGATGCGTCGCTGCGCCGACCCGGTACTGGCCTGACAGACCATATGACGTTTCGTTGCCAACATCGTCGTCCCCGATGAACACGGCATAGTCCAGATCACCGATCGACCCATCCGCTGTCAGCACATAGTAGTCGATATCCTCCCCGGCAGTGGTCTGCGTGCCATAGGCCGCGGCCAACCGGACTGGTCCAAAGTCATAGGCAATCCCGACCTCGGCGTTTTCGGTAAAGTCTGTACCGATATCGTCATCGTGGTCTTCGTTGTAGCTGGCCATGACCGCCAGATCGCCGGCACCGTAAAGAAGGCTGACGCCGTTTACGCCGACACCGCCCGTTTCATACTCTACGATCGGCCCTTGAAAGGTCGAATACTGGCCAACCAACCCGACAAGCCCAGGTTCAAACCCGTAATAGGCCACTGTGCTTTCGTCATCGAACACGCCCGAAATGTTGCCCACTTGCAGCCGCAACCCTTCGTAGTCCACCTGGAACCGGGCCGCGTTGTTTTCCGCGACATTCGATGTTCCATCTTCTTGGTCATCGGTTTGCACCCGCAAGCGTGCCGCGAACCGCAGTCCGTTGTCAGATTCGGTTGAGGCGTCGATATTCAGCCGAAAACGCTGTTCGATCCGTGTTTTGTTGTCAGTGTTTCCTTCGTCATAGAGAAGGCCAAATCGGCCATACCCACTAAAGGACACATCAGCAGCTGCTGCCGATGCGCCCATGCCCAAAGCTAGGCCCGCTAGTACTGTTTTTTTCACGATATGCTCCACTCTTGGAGGCGTGGACTGGTTTCACATGCCCTCACGCCGGATCACTTCATTCTGAAGTGATCGTTACCTATGTGGTTGATATCCTTGTAGGAGTGACGATTTTTGCACGACCCTATTGCAAATTTTCGCTCTTGCGTGCGCCGAAAATCGCGGAACCGACTCGGACATGGGTCGCCCCGAGCGCAATAGCTGTGCCAAAATCAGAGCTCATCCCCATGGACAGGCCTTCCAGCCCGTTGCGTTCACCGATCTTGGCCAAAAGGGCGAAATGCAGGGCCGGTTCTTCGTCAACGGGTGGGATGCACATCACACCGCGCAATGGCAAGTCAAGTGACTGACATTGTTTAATAAATGCGTCTGCATCGGCTGGCAATACGCCAGCTTTCTGCGGCTCTTCCCCAGTGTTGATCTGAACAAAAAGGTCGGGGCATTGCCCAATATCCTGCGCCAATCGCGCCAGTGTATTGGCCAGTTTCGGGCGGTCCAGCGTGTGAATAGACTGGCACAATTCCATCGCTTGTCGCGCTTTATTCGTCTGCAATGGACCGATCAAATGGAGGTCGATCGCCCCATAGCTTGTGCGAAAATCGGGCCACTTGCCTGCGGCTTCCTGCACACGGTTCTCTCCAAACACCCTGTGGCCCTCATCCAGAACGGCGGCGACCCGCGCATTCGGCTGAACTTTGCTGACGGCAATCAGGGTTACGGACCCCGGTGCGCGGCCTGCTTTCGCCTCAGCGGTTGCAATTTGCTGTTGGATATCGGTCAGGGGCATGCAGGGCCTTTGTGTGTTTTGTGCTGTGTCACGAAATAGCACAGCGCCCACAATGAAAAGGCCGGGCATGCAGGAAAATAGCCCCCACAAACGAAAAGGGGCGCGCCAGTGGCACGCCCCAAATCGTCAGATGTTGTTTTCAACTATTAGAAGTTGAAGACCACACCGAGGTCAGCAACTGTGTTGCCGGCTGTGTTGGTGCCAACACCGCCACGCAGGGACACGCCGCCGCCCAGACCGTGCTGGAAGCCGATCGCGACAGTTTCGTCCGCACCAGCAACGCCGGAGTCAGCGAATACGAAGCGGATTTCTGTTGCTGCGCCTACGTCGTATTTGACGGAGAAGCCGTAGCCTGTGTCAGCATTCGCATCGTAGTCTGTGATCAGGATCGAGAACGCGAACGCACCGATTTCACCGTCGAACGACAGAGCAACGAAGTCGTTGTCTGCTGTTTCAACACCGTTGGTGTCTGTCGACTCGTTACCGAAGGCGATGCCCGCGGAGTAGTTGCCGAAGTTGTAGCCGAAACCGATCTGGTATTCGGAACGCTCGGTGACTGTTGTACCTGCAGTGACAGGGGAGTCATCTGTGATCGAAGCCGACGCAGTGAAGTCGCCAACCTGGTAACGCAGTTTCACAGTTGGCGAAACGTTCGCAGTACCTGTGCCGAAGCCGGAAGCTGGCAGGCCCATGCCGGACGACTGTTCAGCGAACGATGTCAGACCAACGCCGTAACCGTAGTAGTTCACAACGTCACCGGAGTCGATCACGTCGGAAACGTGGCCCACGTCCAAGCGGAAACCGCCTGTGGAGACAGCGAAACCAGCTGCGGAGTTGTTAGCAACGTTCGACTGGCCGTTGGCTTGGTCGTCTGTTTGGAAGCGGATACGGCCTTCAAATTCCAGACCGTTGTCGGAAGTTGTCGTGCCGGTAGCTGTCAGGCGGAAGCGCTGCTCGATACGTGTATCTTCTGCGTTGCCTTCGTCATAGAACAGGCCAAAACGGCCGAAGCCGCCAAAGCTAACTTCCGCAGCGGCCATGCCAGCAGTGGCGACCAGAGCGGTTGTAGCAAAGAGAACTTTTTTCATGAGTTTTCCCTCGGTTTTCAATTCACACTCCCTTACCGGGGAATCCGGCGAGGGGATGAGGGGTGTGTCGTTCATTTGACCCTGCATCTCAAGCAACGCATGAGCCCGCGCCATTATTCCGACATGGTTGGTGCAGCTTTGCCACAGTTTCGGCGCCGCGCTTCCACAGGCCGACTTGTGTCTGCGCCTTGCGGGGCGGATTCAACTTGTCTATCACGGGCGTTAAGTTTTGATGTGACAGGACACTGTGATGGCTATTTCTCAATCTGCATGGCGGTTTACGGGCAAAATGGCCCTTATGGCTGGCATGATCGTGCTTGCAGGATGCGGTCAGCGTGTCACCACATCAGGCACCAGTGACGTGCCCGTCGACAACGATATTGCCCGCAGCCGCGATGGCGCGGGCGGCACTACAATTGGCGAGGCGTTGCGCGCACGGCGCAATCAGGAGTCCATTGTAAAGGTCAACAAATACATCTGGTCGGCCTCCATCCAAGTGCTCGACTTCCTTCCGATCCAGACCGTCGATCCCTTTACCGGGGTCATTGTCACCGGCTTTGGCACCCCGCCCGGCGGTGGGCGCTCTTATCGCGCCACGGTGCTGATCAGTGACCCCGCGCTGGATGCGCGTTCGTTGAACGTGGCCTTGCAAACCCGTAATGGCCCGGCAAACGCCGCCACAGTCCGCGCGGTCGAGGATGCAATCCTCACACGCGCCCGGCAGCTACGTATCTCCGACAACAGGCTCTAGGCCCTTTTCGCATCTCTTATTCCACACTATGACATGCGCCGGGCCCCTCGCCCGGCGTTTTTATGTCCAATGACCAGGATCCGTTTCCCATGGCCACCTACTCCCCGTCCGAAATCGAAGCCCGCTGGCAAAAAGCCTGGGATGACGCCAATATTTTCAAGGCTGTGCGCACCGAGGACAAACCCAAGTACTACGTGCTCGAGATGTTCCCCTACCCATCGGGCCGCCTCCATATGGGTCACGTTCGGAACTACACGATGGGCGACGTGATCGCGCGCTATAAAATGGCGACCGGGCATTCGGTGCTGCATCCCATGGGCTTCGACGCCTTTGGTATGCCGGCCGAAAATGCGGCCATGGCCTCGGGCGGCCACCCCAAGGATTGGACCTACTCAAATATCGACGCGATGGTCGAGCAGATGAAGCCGCTCGGCCTCTCGCTGGACTGGTCGCGCATGTTCGCCACGTGCGACCCTGAATATTACGGCCAGCAACAATCACTCTTCCTCGATATGCTCGAGGCCGGGCTTATTGACCGCAAACCGGCTGTCGTGAACTGGGACCCGGTCGACATGACCGTGCTCGCCAACGAGCAGGTGATCGACGGTAAAGGTTGGCGCTCTGGCGCTGAGGTTGAAAAACGCGAGCTCACGCAGTGGTTTTTCAAAATCTCTGACATGGC
>JBCCBC010000131.1:0-8186 GCA_039814435.1 Pseudomonadota bacterium | reverse complement strand
TCATGGTCATCGAGCACCAGCACCGGCGTGCCCTTGCGCCCAAGGTCCAACGCCAAGGCCATCCCAATCGGTCCACCGCCGACAATAACCACAGGATGACGCTGCGCAGGCATCGTCTGCGCCGCGACGGGGGCGTAGGGATAGAGTTGAAAGGCTATGTCATAGCGAACGTCGACCATGGCTTACCCCTGCAACGCCTCCCACATCTCGATATCCCGCTTGTCCGTCCAGATGCGCGGATGTGCGATGCCGCGGGCCTCGTCATAGGCGCGGGCGACATTGAACGGCAGGCAGTGTTCGTAAATCGCATAGTCGCTGAACTTCGGATCGCACTCGGCGCGCACCGCGTCCCACGCCTCTTTCAACGACCCACCACGCGCCGCCACACGTGCCGCCGGGCGGTAGGTGCTGTCCACGAAATCACGCGTGCTCTCAATCGCTTTATTCACCATCTCGGACCCGACCAGCGCATCCCCGCGCCCCGGTGCAATGGCATCCACATCGTAGGCTTTGATCGCATCCAACGTCCCGCCCCAATCGGCAAAATACCCATCGCCGCAGTAGCAGGCCGAGTGATATTCGACGATATCGCCGGTAAACATCACGTTCTGATCTGGCACATGGATGACAGCATCCCCCGCCGTATGGGCGCGGCCCACATGTTTGATATCGACGCGGCGCGACCCAAGATACACCGTCATCGCATCGGAAAAGGTTGTCGTCGGCCAGGTCAGCCCCGGAATGCTCTCGTGCCCCTCGAACAGGCGGGGAAAGCGTTGGAACTCGCTGTCCCAATCCTCTTGCCCGCGCTCGGCCACCATGCCACGCGCCATGTCCGACATGATGATCTGATCCGCGCCATAAGCCGAGGCACCCAGTACGCGCACAGCGTGGTAATGAGTCAACACCAGATGCGAGATCGGTTTGTCCGTCACGCTGCGCACTTTTTCGATGACCTTGTCGGCCAAACGCGGCGTGGCCTGAGCCTCGACAATCATAACGCTCTCATCGCCTATGATGACACCTGAATTGGGGTCCCCTTCGGCGGTAAAGGCCCACAGACCCTCGCCGATCTCATCAAAGGTGATGTTTTTTTCCGTCATGTCGCCCTGAGAGGCAAAGGCTTTGGCCATGAAATTCGTGTCCTTATGGAGGGGGCGCTTGCGCGTCAGGTTGTTGGTCGGGATGTGCGGCGGCAATGGCAGGGTGGGCAAGGCACGCGGCCTCGATCCGCGCTATGTTCGGAAACGGGGCCAGATCCACGCCCCATCGGCGCGCGTTGTAAGCTTGGGCCACAAGGCACAGATCCGCCATATCCGGAGCTGCGCCGAATGCAAACAGAGTGTCGTCGCGCACAAGTGTTTCAAAAGCGGTGAACCCCTGGTGCATCCAGTGGCGCATCCAGTCCATGGCAGCGTCCGTATCTGCGCCGTACGCATGGCGCAGATGCGTCACCACGCGTAAGTTGTTCACCGGGTGTACATCCAGCGCCATTGTGTGGGCAGCTGCCAACACCCTAGCACGCACCAACGGATCCTCCGGCAACAGCGGCGGGGTCGGCCACGTCGCTTCGATATAGTCCAGAATGGCCAAGGATTGAGTCAAAACAGTCTCGCCGCCAATCACCAGCGTCGGCACGCCGTGGCCCGGGTTCAGCGCGCCATAGTCCGGTGCCATCTGATCACCTGCGACCAGATCAACCGGCACAATATCATAGGGCACCCCCTTGATATTCAGTGCCGCACGCACGCGATAAGACGTGGTCGAGCGCCAGTAACTGTAAAGCATGAGAGAGTCAGAGCGCATGCGGATTCCGTTCGAATTGGGAAAGTCGTAATAGTTCGTTTTGTAACCAACAAGGGGGTACAGCGCGCCCGCGCGCCTCGCAGAACCTCAGGACCGGGGCGGAAAGCAGCCTGGCCTGCCGCGGAACACCGCCCACCTGAACGGCGGCTGAACACTGCGTTCAGCGATGCGTCAGGTCGGCGTTGGTAAAGACCGGTGTGCCCGCATCACTGCGGCACGACCACCCGGACGCGCCCCTTGCCCGCACAGACACTGGGTGCGCGCGGGTGGTGACTTCGAAACCGGAAAGGATGATGACCATGGGTAAAAACAATCAAGGCGGCTCCGATGGTGGGGGCGGCGCGCGGTCCGGCAACAGCTCTGGCGGGAACCGCAACAAGGACACAATCGATCTGGAAGAGGTTGCAGGCACGGCAGACGTTGATCTGGACCTGGGCGATGTGGACGACGATGGCAATGTGACTGCTGAAATCGACACGGACGGGGACGGAACAACCGACGAAACGGTTGAGATCGAGCTGCCCGATGACAACACGATCACCATCACCGGAACCGATGGCGACAACATGCTGATTGGCGGCGACGGCGACGACACGTTCGAGGGCAGCGCGGGCGATGACACAGTCATTGGCGGCGACGGCGAGGATACGATCGACTACTCCGACCTTGATGCACCGATTTCGATCAGTTCCGCAGGTGTTCTGGACAAGGGTGACCTTGGCGTTGACGTGCTCGGCACCTTCGACGTCGCCACGGGCAGTATCGAAGTGGTCGAAACCGTGATCGGCGACAAGGGAGAGCAGAACGTCGTTGACGCGACATCGGTGCAGGGCGCAGTCGCCATTGACGTCGATCTGTCCAGCGGCGCCTTTACCGGGATCCTGATAGAGGACGCTGGTGATTTCTCAGTGGGAGATACGTTCTCGCTCAGCCTCGAAAACTTTGTCGACGTGCTCGGCACCGACAATGACGACCTGATCACAGGCGACAAGGACGACAACCTGCTGACAGGTGCCGCAGGCGAAGACAGCATTGATGGCGGCAGCGGGGACGACACCATTTCGGGCGGCACGGACGAAGACATCCTTACGGGCGGGAACGGGGACGATGTCTTTGAATTTGTGGCAGGCGATGGCAGCGACGTCATCACCGACTTCGAAGTCGGAGAGGATGAGCTTGTTGTCGATGGTTTTGATGCGAGCGACCTCGACGTCGCAACAGACGGCACTGACACAACGATAACCTACGACGACAGCGAAGTACTGTTACAAGGCGTGTCAGTCGAGGATTTTGACTCTCTCACCCTGATCGCGTGACCCAAATTGGGCCGACGATCGTACACCCGTCGGCCCATCCACTATCCCGCGTCAGGCAACTTTAACGTGGCACGTAACCCACCAAGTGGTGCGCTATCAACGCCAAGTGCCCCGCCATAAAGGGCCGCAACATCACGCGCAATCGTCAGGCCCAGGCCCGATCCTCCCTTGTCCGGGCACAACTGCACGCCGCGTTCGAAAATACGTGTCCGATCAGCCGCAGGCACGCCAATGCCGTCATCCTCCACCACCACAGTGACACCCTGGTACGTCGCTCGGACACGCACGCAAACACGGGCCTGCGCCCAACAGGCGGCATTCTCGATCAGGTTGCCCAACATCTCTTGGAGGTCAGACACGGATACGTCCAATGCGATGCTTTCAGGGCCATCCGTCTTTATCGAGATGTCAGGATGCAGCCGGGCGATGGCCTGCGTCAGCGTGGCCAGAACGGCCATCACATCAATGCGCTCATGTGCCAACACTGCCTCCGGACCGGTGGCGGCGTGATCAAGGTGAAATGCCGCCGCCTCTGCCAGACGGGCAATGGCATCTTCGGCTGCGGCCACATCCAAGGGGCGGCCCTGGGCGAGCCGGTGGAACTCACCTGCCAAAATGGTTGTGGGCGTTTTAAGAGCATGGGCAAGGCCAGCGGCCTGCAACTGGCCGCGATCCCGTTGACGCCGGGCGCGGTCAATCAACTGATCCAGATCGCGCACCAACGGGGCAAGTTCGGCGGGAAAGGCATGGGGGGCCGGGCGAGTATCGGCCTTGGCACAGCCAAGAACCGCATGATGCAGCCGCTTGAGGGGGCCCAGCGTCGCGTTAAGCATCAGGGCCACCGCCATAATGAGGGTAAAACCAAATGCGCTCAGACCAAAAGACAAGGTGCGCCGAAAGGACGTGATCACCGGCTCGAGCCGGCTCAGATCAGCAGCGACACCAAGCTGCCAGCGCGTGCCTTCTCCGTTGGGGATGGTCTGGGACAAAAGGCGCAGGTTTTGACCATCCGGGCCTGGCACCACGTACCGTTCCGGCACGCTGCCGGGCACACCCAGCGGCAAATGCTGATCACGCAATGAGTGCGAGGTGACGGTCAATCCGGCCGTTTCCGCTTGAAAATACAGGCCGGAATTCACGTGCCTGAACGACGGGGATGTCATGCGTGCAGCCGGGTTGCGCGGGTCGGTGGCAACTGCGACCCGCAATCCTGCCAACTCTTCACTCAGCCGCTGGTCAAACTGCCTGAGGGTCGCAGCCTCAAACACCTCAAGAATTGCATAACCGGCACCGCACAAGGAAAGCGCGATCCAAAGCGTCGCACTGATCAACACGCGCACGCGGAGCGAGCTCACCCTCATCCCGGGCCAATGCGATAGCCGACACCGCGCACCGTCTCAACCGCCGAGGACCCAAGCTTGCGGCGCAATCGGGTCACAAACACCTCGATGGTGTTGCTGTCACGGCCATCATGAAACCCGTACACAATCTCACCCAAGTCGGCCTTGGAATGGACGGTGTCTGGTGCCTGGATCAGCGTGGCAAACACCTTGTACTCATGGCAGGTCAACGGCACGGCAGATCCGTGGCGGGTCACACGTTGCGCCGCGGGGTCCAGCGCAATCGCACCTGCGCGGGCCGTTGGCGCAGCGCAGCCACCCGCTCGCCGAATCAGAGCGTTGATGCGCGCGATCAACTCTTCCATCTGGAATGGCTTGCCAAGGTAATCATCGCCACCTGCGTTCAACCCATCGACCCGGTCCTGCCAGCGATTGCGTGCCGTCAGCAATAACACCGGCGTCTTCAGCCCCGCCGCCCGCCAGGTGCGCAACACCGAAACGCCGTCAAGGCGCGGCAACGACAGATCAAGAACAATAGCGCGGTAAAGCTCGGTCGCGCCCAGGTGATGGCCCTCCTCGCCGTCAACGGCGACATCAACAGTAAACTGTTCAGCCGCCAGCGCCTCCGCGATTTGAGCGGCAATGCGGCTTTCGTCCTCGACAATCAACACACGCATCTCAATTCCCTTTGGCACAACCATCAGTGCCCGTGCACTGCCAGCAAAACGAAAGTGATGGCTTCAGCCCTGTTCACGCGGCGGCGTCCGGATCGCATCGCCAATGGGCTGTGGCTGTTGGTACCAATATGGTCGCAGCGCAGACAATATTCAGCAAACCGATGGGTCGGAAACGCAGATCGGCGGTGCGCCGCTCTTATGTTGACCCGTCGGCTGGGCAAAGCCGGGCGGCTGGCGACCTCAGCACCACCTTGCCAGCAGTATCAGTTGATCCTTACCCGGCAGGCAGGCTCAAGACCGGGCGTCGGGCACGTGACCGAAACTGATGGCCAGCCGATTCCACGCGTTCATCTGCGCGATGATCAATGTGAGGTCGACAATCTGTTCTTCTGTAAAATGGTCAAACAAAGCGGCATAGATATGCTGCGGCGCACCCTCGTCAGCGACACGGGTGACCGCTTCGGCCCAGGCCAGTGCGGTCTTTTCAGATTCATCGAAAAACGACACCTCGCGCCATACGGTCAGGCAATCCAACCTCTGCGCGGTTTCACCCGCCTGCCGCGCCTCGACCGTATGAAGGTCAACGCAATACGCGCAACCATTGATCTGCGACACACGCAACTCAACAACGGCCCTCAGCTTTTTGCCAATGGACGGCATGACACTTTTTGCTTTGGCCATTTGCGCGATGGCCGGGCCGTTCAGTGCAACATAGTCGAGGCGTTCAATCATCACCGTCTCCTCGGTTTTCTGTCCGACCCACGCGGTCGTTTCGCCCAGGCTGCGGTACAAATCGCACGCAGCGCTCCGGCGCAACAGGCCAAAGGCGTCACCGACTTTATCGCATAAAAATCAGAAAATTTGGTGAGCCGTGCAGGGTTCGAACCTGCGACCCGCTGATTAAAAGTCAGCTGCTCTACCAACTGAGCTAACGGCCCCACTAGGCGGCCTATCTAGAAAGCGCGCGGCACCGGGTCAAGCCGATTCTGATATGTTTTGCCGCGACATACTGGATTCCTGAAAACCCCAGCGTTATATGCGCCGGATGCAACAGACCTCCTCCTCCGGTTTGCCCTTTCTCAAGATGCACGGGCTGGGCAACGACTTTGTCGTCATCGACGCGCGGGACCGACCTGTGGATCTGTCACCAGACCTCGTGCGTGCCCTTGGGGATCGCCATCGCGGGGTAGGGTTTGATCAGCTTGCCGTCATCACAGACGGGCGCGATCTAACGCTGACCTTTTACAATGCCGACGGATCCATGTCAGCCGCTTGCGGAAACGCCACCCGCTGTATCGCGGCGCGGGAAATGGGGCTTTCGGGTGCGCACGAACTCACTCTTGATGTGACCGGGCGCGGCGCGCTCCATGCCGTTACATCGGATCAAGGGGTGACATCGGTCAACATGGGGCACCCGCAACTCGACTGGTCCGACATCCCTCTGGCACGCGACGTTGACACACGCGCCCTGCCCATCGACGGCGCTCCGGTTGCCACGGGGATGGGCAATCCGCATTGCACCTTTTTTGTCGAGGACGTGATGGCCGTAGACCTGGCTCAGGTCGGCCCACGCATGGAACACCACACCCTGTACCCCGAGCGCACCAATGTGCAGTTTGCCCAGGTGACCGGGCCCAACCGGGTGCGGATGCGCGTCTGGGAGCGGGGGACAGGGATCACGCTGGCCTCAGGCTCATCTTCTTGTGCGGTGGCGGTGGCGGCGGCTCGGCTGGGGCTCACAGGGCGCACCGTCCAGATCGACCTTGATGGCGGCACGCTCAACATCGACTGGCGTGAGGACGGGGTGTGGATGTCCGGACCTACCGCGCATGTATTTGACGGCACTCTCACGCAAAGCTTTCTCAACAGCCTATGAGCGCGCCGATCTTCTCCAATCACGGCTGCCGCCTCAACGCCTATGAGACCAAGGCGATGCAAGAGCTGGCCACTGGCGCAGGCCTGCAAAACGCGGTGGTGGTGAACACCTGCGCCGTCACAGCCGAGGCTGTGCGCAAGGCCCGCCAGGACATCCGCAAGTTGCGACGCGCGCATCCGGACGCCAAGCTGATCGTCACCGGGTGTGCGGCGCAAACCGAACCGGACACGTTCGCTGGCATGGCCGAAGTCGACGCGGTCATCGGCAACACCGAAAAGATGCAGGCCGCCACCTGGGCCGGACTGTCCGGCGACTTTGGCACAGAACCGGTGATGGTGGACGATATCATGTCGGTCACCGAAACTGCCGGGCACCTGATTGACGGGTTTGGCACCCGGTCGCGGGCCTATGTCCAGGTCCAGAACGGCTGCGACCATCGCTGCACCTTCTGCATCATCCCCTACGGTCGCGGCAACTCGCGCTCGGTCCCGGCAGGAGTCGTTGTGGATCAGATCAAGCGGCTTGTGGGTCGCGGCTTTAACGAGGTTGTGCTGACAGGGGTCGATCTCACGTCGTGGGGGGCGGACCTGCCCTCTAGCCCGCGCCTCGGCGACCTTGTGCTGCGAATCCTCAAACTGGTGCCCGACCTGCCCCGACTGCGGATCAGCTCGATCGATTCGATCGAGGTGGACGAGGCCTTGATGCAAGCCATCGCGACCGAAACCCGGCTCATGCCGCACCTGCACCTTAGCCTGCAACACGGCGACAATCTGATCCTGAAACGGATGAAACGACGGCACTTGCGGGATGACGCCATCACCTTCGCGCAGGAGGCGCGGCGCTTGCGCCCCGACATGACCTTTGGGGCGGACATCATTGCCGGGTTCCCAACCGAAACGGAAGCGCACTTTCAAAACGCGCTGGATCTCGTCGCAGACTGCCACCTCACCTGGTTGCACGTCTTTCCCTATTCGCCCCGGCCCGGCACGCCCGCCGCGCGCATGCCACAGGTCGCAGGGCCGGTCATAAAAGATCGCGCCGCAAGGCTGCGCGCCGCCGGAGCCACGCAAGTTCAACACCATCTGACCGCACAAGTGGGTAAAACCCATCAAATCCTGATGGAAACCCCGCATATGGGGCGCACGGAACAGTTTAGCGAAGTCACTTTTGC
>JBCCBC010000043.1:0-14100 GCA_039814435.1 Pseudomonadota bacterium | reverse complement strand
CGAGGGCTGGTAAAAAGCGGGGGTTGGCCTCGGGGTATTCGACAACCACGGTCAGATCATCTGGGAAGGTCATGGTCGCAACACCACCTGAGCGCATGATCTCGGGGGGGCCGTTTGGGTTCAGCTCGGCATTGTTGGCCACATGCTTCCACCAGTATTCAAAATCTGCCGACGTCAGCGGGGCACCATCAGACCAGCGATGACCGGGGCGCAGATGCAGCGTGAAAATGCGGCCCTCCTCAACCTCGAAATCGCGCAGGATGTCGGGGGCCAGCTTGTATTCGTGGTCATAGCCAACCAGACGGGCATAGCCGTAGACCACCATCTGGCGCACGTCCTTGGACCGAGTGACCATGGTACGCAACGTGCCACCTTGGGAACCAAAGGTGCGCCCCTTGGCCTCAAGATCGACAATCAACGGGGTGTCTGGAATGCGCTCGGCGGCAGGGTCCATCTGGCCCTTGGCCACTTCGGCGGCCCAAAACCCGCTTTCTTGTACGACGGTTTGGGCCTGGGCGGGCCATACCAGCAGGGTAGCAGCCACAGCAGCAGAGATCAGGCGAAGAGGGCGGTCAAACATGGCAGCGCACCTTGTGTCCGGGTTCAACTTGGATGAGGTCGGGCGCATCAAGCCCTTCAAAACGGAAGGTCTCAGGCCATGAAGCCGAGGATCCCGCACCATGGGCCACTTCGGCCAGATCGATCGGGCGATTGACGTCCGGTTCCGGCTGGGCGGCGATCAAGGCCTTGGTGTAGGGATGGCGCGGATTGTAAAACAGGGTCTCGGGCGGGGCCTGTTCGACGACAACACCCTGACGCATCACCGCCACCTCGTCCGCGATCCGGGCAACGACGGCCAGATCGTGGCTGATAAACAGGTAACTCAGGCCCATACCGTCGCGAATACGC
Organism: Pseudomonadota bacterium; assembly: GCA_039814435.1. GTDB lineage: Bacteria > Pseudomonadota > Alphaproteobacteria > Rhodobacterales > Rhodobacteraceae > Tateyamaria. The sequence goes on along the minus strand of JBCCBC010000043.1, from coordinate 13,191 downwards.
TCCAGCAGGCTCAGAATCTGTTCCTGTACGGATACGTCGAGTGCCGAGGTCGGCTCATCACAGACCAGCAAAACCGGATCAAGCGTCAGCGCGCGGGCAATGGACAGACGCTGGCGTTGCCCGCCCGAAAACGCATGCGGGTAGCGTTTGAGCATATCGGGGTTCAGGCCAACCCATCGCAACATCTCGGCGGCCTTGTCGCGGCGCGCAGTCTTGTTGCCGATGCGGTGGATTTCCATCGGCTCGGTCAGGGCCTCTTGGACGCGCATGCGCGGTGACAGCGATGAATACGGGTCCTGAAACACCATCTGGGCCTGCCGTTGAAACGCGACCTTTTCAGCGCGGCTCAACTCGTTCACGGCCACAGGGGTAGCGTTTGGGTCTGCACGAAACAGCACTTCGGATCCGGGGTCCGGGACTTCAGCACCAAGGGCGATGCGCGCGCAGGTGGTCTTGCCCGACCCGCTTTCCCCAACCACGGCCAGTGTTTTGCCGCGCGGCAGTTTCAGGGACACATCGCGGCAGGCGTAAACGTTTTTCTTTTCGCGCCAGCCCCCTGCGCGCACGGTGTAGGTCTTTGAGACCGCATTGAGTTCGAGGATCAGGTCTTCTTGGCTGACCGGTGGGGCTGGGGTGGCGATTGTGGGGATCATGGGGGCAGCTGCGAACAGCTTTTTGGTGTAGCCATGTCCGGGATCCGCCAGCACGGCCGAGGCCGGGCCGCTTTCCATGACGTGCCCTTTGTTCATTACAACAACGCTGTCGGCCATATTGGCGACGACGCCCAGATCATGGGTGACAAGGATCATTGCCATGCCAGTGGCGCGTTGCAGATCTTTCATCAGCCCCAGAACCTGGGCCTGAGTAGTTACATCAAGCGCGGTTGTCGGCTCGTCCGCGATCAGCAGATCGGGTTTGGCGACCATGGCCATCGCGATCATCGCGCGCTGGCGCATGCCGCCCGACATCTCGAACGGATAGGCGCGAAAGGCGCGCTCGGCATCAGCAAAGCCGACGCGCTCGAATGTTGCCAGGACGTCTTTCTTGGCCTCTGCGGCACTCATGTCACGGTGCAGGGTCAGCACTTCGGCCACCTGATTGCCGATCCTGTGCAGCGGCGACAAAGAGCGCATAGGCTCTTGAAAAATCATTGAAATGCGATCGCCGCGAATGTCGCGGATCGCGCGGGTTGGCAATGTCAGCAGATCTGTGCGCGCTGATCCTGTGCCAAATTCCACAACGCCCCGACGCAGTTGGGCTGTGCCGGGCAGAATGCGCAGGATTGATCGGCATGTCAGCGTCTTGCCTGACCCGCTTTCGCCCACAAGCGCCAGCGTTTCGCCCGCGCTCACCGAAAAATTGACGCCGGCCACGACCGGCGGGGCCGATCCAAAGCCGATAGAGAGGTCTCTTACGTCAAGCAGGGGGGCCATACGCCGTCCTTTGTTGCAACTTGCCTTGCCAGCCGGCAGTGAACCCGATTTCGATCAATAGGTCCATACACGGCGTCCTCGCGCAATTGTGCTACACATTTGCAAATTTCTCACCCATCTAGTGGGGAAACCAAAGGAATTTATGAATGAGCCAGAGCCGTCTTGATCTGTTTGTCGACCGCATGGTGTCCCAACGGGCCTGTCTGGATCACGCCGCCCGCCAGATCGCAGGGTTGACGGGGCCGGTTTTTGAACTGGGTCTGGGCAACGGGCGCACCTATCACCACATGTGCCACATCCTGCCCGCGCGCGAGATTTTCGTCTTTGAGCGCGCGATTGCATCCCACCCTGACAGCACGCCACCTGATGACATGGTGCTGCTTGGGGATGTTTATGACACGTTGCCGGCCGCGTTGACACGTTTTGGCGCGACGGCGGCGTTGATCCACGCGGATCTCGGAGGTCACAACCGCGCCAAGAACGACCAGTTTGCGCGCAATATCTCACCCAGTGTTGAGCCGCTGCTGGCGGTGGGTGGGCTGATGGTCGCCTCGGACCGGATGTATTTTGACGATCTGGTGGAACAACCCCTGCCCGAAGGTGCCGTGCCCGGGCGCTGTTTCATTTACCGGCGCGAGGCATAAGGCGCAGCAGCCGTCGGTCAAACCTGATCCATTGGGAGAATTTTTCAGAACTGCGAGGCAGGACGTTGCGTCCTTTGTGGAAAGGCTTGCCCTTTTGAGCGGGCCGCTTACGCTGGTGACTGACTGGCAAGGAAGAGGAGCCTTGCCGGATTGTCAGCATCAGCGGAGGCCCAATGAGCGACAAGATTGCCTATTCCCGCCATGGCGATATCGCCGTTTTGACCGTGCGAAATCCACCCGTGAACGCCCTGTCCCAAGCGGTGCGTCAGGGGTTGTGGGACGGGATGGACCAGGCCGAAGCGGACGACGGCGTGCGCGCTGTTCTGATTGTGGGGGACGGGCGCGCGTTCTTTGCTGGCGCGGACATTACCGAATTTGGCAAGCCCCCGCTTGATCCCCACCTGCCTGACCTCATCAACCGGCTAGAAGCGTCGCCCTTGCTGGTGGTTGCCTCGATGCACGGTGTGTCGCTGGGCGGCGGGTTGGAAGTGGCACTGGGGTGTCATTATCGCATCGCGGTGCCTTCGGCCCGCGTTGGTCTGCCTGAGGTGAATCTGGGGCTCATTCCGGGGGCAGGCGGCACGCAGCGGTTGCCACGCCTGACGGGGGCAGAGCCGGGCCTGTCCGTAATGACCACGGGGCGCCATGTGGGCGCGTCCGAAGCGCACGACCTGGGCATTATCGATGTCATCAAGGAGGGTGACCCGGCCGAAAACGGGATCGCCTATGCCAATCAGTTGCTGGCGGCAGATGCCGGTCGCCGCGCGATCAGTGACATGCCGCCCCCCGCGCCCATCGACTGGGACGCCGCATATGATGCCACATTGGCGCGCAGCAAAGGGCAGATTTCACCCGCGCATTGTGTGCGGGCTGTACAAGCCAGCGTGGAACTCCCTTTTGCAGAAGGGCTAAAGGCGGAGCGCCAGATCTTTTTCGACCTGATGCAGACCGATCAGCGCAAGAGCATGATCCATGCCTTTTTCTCGGAACGCGCCGTGGGCAATCTGCCTGAGCTGAAAGGGGTCGCGCCGCGCCCGCTGGATCATATCGGGGTGATTGGCGGCGGCACCATGGGGGCTGGGATCGCGACGGCCATCCTTTTGGCGGGGCCACGCGTGCATCTGCTGGAAATGTCGGCCGAGGCGGGGCAGGCGGCCCTTGCGCGGATCGAAAACAATCTGTCCGGTGCTCTCAAACGGGGCAAGATCAGTGCAGCCCAGCACAACACGATCCTGACTGAGAAATTGCAGGTGGTGACCGACTACGGCGCGCTGTCCACGGTCGATCTGGTGATCGAAGCTGTGTTTGAAGACATGGCCGTCAAAAAGGTGGTGTTTGGTGAACTGGATCGCGTGTGCAAACCGGGCGCTATCCTGGCCTCGAACACCTCGTATCTGGATATCAACGAGATCGCGGCGACCACATCGCGGCCCGAGGATGTGTTGGGCCTGCACTTTTTCTCACCCGCCCATGTGATGAAACTGCTCGAAGTGGTGGTGGCGGACAAAACCGCGTCAGATGTTGCGGCAACCGGGTTCGCGCTGGGCAAAGCCTTGGGCAAGGTGTCGGTCAGGGCGGGGGTTTGTGATGGGTTTATCGGCAACCGTATTCTGTCGACCTATCGCACGGCGGCCGACCATATGATTTTGGACGGGGCATCGCCTTATGACATCGATGCTGCGCTCGAAGCGTTTGGGTTTGCTATGGGGCCCTTTGCGGTGGCCGATCTGGCAGGGCTCGATATTGGCTGGGCTGTGCGCAAGCGCAAACGGGCGGAGGGGCTTGATCCGCGTGCGCGAGATGCCGCATATGCTGACCGTTTGTGCGAAGACGGGCATTTTGGGCAAAAGACCGGCAAGGGGTATTATGACTACGCCGCTGGTCCCCGCGCCCGCGCGCCGAACCCCGATGTCATGCCCCTGATCGAAGCAGAACGGGCGGCTCAGGGGATCACCCCGCGCGCGTTTTCTGCCGACGAAATCGTGCGCCGATACATGGCGGCCATGGTGAACGAAGCGGCTAAAGTGGTGGGCGAAGGGATCGCGCGCCGCCCTCTCGACGTCGATATGACGCTGCTGTTTGGCTATGGCTTTCCCCGCTACCGCGGTGGCCCGCTCAAGTGGGCGGATATCGAGGGGGTCGCGGGTGTGCTTGATGACATCCGGCGCTATGGCGAAACCGACCCCTATTTCTGGGACCCCGCCCCGCTGCTGGAACAACTGGTGGCCGACAATCAAACCTTTGATGACCTGAACAAAAAGGGCTGAGACATGGACCTGAGCTATTCCCCCGACGAACTGGCCTTTCAAGACGAGTTGCGCAGTTTTCTACGTGATGAGTTGCCCGGTGATATTGCCGACAAGGTGCGTCTGGGCGCGGACCTGAGCAAGGATGATATGGAACGCTGGCACGCGATTTTGAACGCGCGGGGCTGGCTCGCGCAGAACTGGCCGCATGCCTTTGGCGGGGCAGAGTGGAGCGCAGTTCAGCGCCACATCTATGACGTGGAGGCGGCCGCCGCGCACGCGCCCCGCATCGTTCCATTTGGTTTGTCGATGCTCGGCCCCGTCCTGCAAAAATTCGGCTCAAAGGCGCAGCAAGATCACTGGCTGCCGCGCATTCTGGACGGGTCCGACTGGTGGTGTCAGGGTTACTCCGAACCGGGGGCCGGATCTGACCTTGCCTCGCTCAAAACCCGCGCGGTGCGCGACGGCGACCACTACATCGTTAATGGGCAAAAAACGTGGACGACCCTGGGTCAGCACGCCAACATGATCTTTTGCCTCGTTCGTACGGATCCGGATGTAAAGCAGCAGGAAGGGATTTCGTTTCTTCTGATCGATATGGACAGCCCCGGGGTCGAGGTGCGCCCGATCATCCTGCTGGATGGCTGTCACGAGGTGAACGAAGTCTGGTTTACGGATGTGCGCGTGCCCGCAGACAACTTGGTGGGGGAGGAAAACAAAGGGTGGACCTATGCCAAGTACCTGCTGACGCATGAACGCACCGGGCTTGGCGGCGTCGGCTCAAGTCAAGCCGGTCTTGCTGCCGTCAAACGGCTGGCGCGCGCAGAAAACCATAACGGCAAACCGCTAATCCAGAACCCGCATTTTGCGGCCCGCATCGCACAAGTCGAAATCGACATGCGCGCCATGGCGACGTCCAACCTGCGCATCGTATCGCAAGCCGCCGCCGGGGGTGCGCCGGGGCTTGAGGCATCTATGCTCAAGGTCAAAGGCTCGATCATCCGGCAGGAAATCAACGACCTCGCCCGCCGCGCGGCAGGGCCTTATGCGATGCCGTTCGCCTCCGAAGCGGTCGAGGGGGCCAATGATACCATCCCTGACCCACACGGCGCAGGCCCCGTCGCGGCGCAGTATTTCAATAACCGCAAACTGTCGATCTTTGGCGGGTCCAACGAAATCCAGCGCGGTATCATCGCCAAGGTCACCATGAGCGGGGGCGCCTGACATGAATTTCGACCTCACCGAAGAACGGCAAATGCTGCAAGACACGCTGCGCCGGTATTTGCGCGACAAATACACAACCGCGAAACGCAACGACATCCTTGGATCTGACGCCGGGATGTCCAGCGACATCTGGGCGGAACTGGCCGAACTTGGCGTGATCGGCGCGCTTTTTACCGAAGACCAGGGTGGCTTTGGCGGGGCCGGGTTCGACATCGCCGTCGTGTTCGAAGAACTCGGGCGGGCAGGCGTGGTCGAACCGTTTCTGGATTCGGCTCTTCTGGGTGGGCGTCTGTTGGCGGCGGCGGGCAAATCTGAACTCGTCGAGCAGATGATCGGGGGTGATGTGCATCTGGCACTCGCGCACGGCGAACCGGGGGGGCGCTACGATCTTGATCATGTGCACACGCAAGCCGATGGTGATCTGCTGACCGGGCGCAAGGCCGTTGTCATGAATGCCGAAGCGGCGGACTACCTGATCGTTTCGGCCCGAAATGGGGATACCATCGGGCTCTATCTGGTGAACAAGGGCGCGCAGGGGCTCGATGTGCAGGGCTATCCGCTGCTCGCGGGTGGGCGTGCGGGCGAGGTAACCCTCGACAAAACACCGGGCCAGGCCCTGGGCCTTGGGTTGGATGATCTGCAAAACGCCACAGCTCTCGCGCTGGTTGCGCAATGCGCCGAAACCCTCGGGGCGATGGAAACAGCGACGCACCTGACCAAAGACTACCTAATGACGCGCACGCAATTCGGGCGCCCCATCGGGACATTTCAGGCGCTGGCACACCGGATGTCGGACCTGCTGATCGAACTGGAGCAGGCGCGCTCGGCAGTTATCAACGCCGCAGGCTATCTTGAGTCCTCGGACCGTGACATGCACCTCTCGGCCTCCAAAAACCTGATCGGGCGGGTGGGCCGGTTGGTGGCCGAAGAGGCGATCCAGATGCATGGCGGAATCGCAATGACCCAGGAATACGAACTGGCCCACATCGCCAAGCGGATTGTCATGGCAGACCACCGCTTTGGTGACACGGATTATCATCTGGAGCGGTTCATTGCCCTCTCCGCCGCCTGATTTCATCCGCGATGAGACGGGCGCACAAACCCTGTTGGGCTATGTTGTCGACCTGACGCGTCGGGACGGAACGGCGCTGTGCCACCTTGATATTGAGGACAAGCACGGCAATCGCCATGGTGGGCTGCACGGCGGGATCATCGCCTGCATGCTTGACAATGCGATGGGCTATGCGGCCGCCCTCAGCTTTGATGACAGCGGCAAAACGCGGGTGCACACACTGTCGATGACAACCAACTTTGTCGCTCCGGCCTCAACAGGCCGGGTCACAGCGCACGGGGTTGTGACTGGCGGCGGGCGGGCCACCGTCTTTTCCGAAGGGCACGTCCAAGACGACGAAGGCCGGGTCATTGCCAGCGCAACGGGCGTCTACAAACGGGTCAAGGATCAATGAAGGGGCGGGGATGCAAACTCAGGGTGGCGCGGCGCAGGCTGTGGCGCTTGGGTGAGCGTTGATGGCTGATGTCTATGACCTGCTGACACACCAATGCGCAACGCGGGCTGACGCCCTGGCGCTTGAGGATTCTACAGGGACGGCGTGGAGTTACGCGGATTTGCAAACCGCCGCCTGTGATCTGGCTGACATCTACCGCGCGCACGGCGTTGAGCGCGGCGATTTGGTGATGATCGTCTCTGAAAACTGCGCGGCGGCGGTGGCCGCACTCTTTGCGTGCTGGCGGGCGGGGGCAACTGCGATACCCGTGAACGCGCGCCAATCCCCTGTCGAACTCGACAGGATTATCGCCCACGCACAACCCCAAGCCATTGTGTTCACAAACCATGTGTCCTCGGATGCCAGCGCGCACGCTGCGCGGCTGAATGGGAAACAGCGTTCAGGCACCTGGGGCACGCTCGACCTGATTGGAAACCTCGCGCGGGGTGGCCGCGGCGACGATAACACATCAGACGTGGCCGTGATCCTTTATACGACCGGGACAACGGGCGATCCTAAAGGGGTGATGCTGACCCACGACAATGTGCGGTTCGGGGGCAAGACCTCGGCCCATCTGCGGTCCATGACGACCGATGACATGATCTATGGCGTGCTGCCAACGACCCATGTGTTTGGCTTGTGTTCAGTGGTGGTGGCAGCGATCCACGCCGGGGCACCGGTGCGGCTGGTGCCGCGCTTTGATGTCAAAGCGGTTTATGCCGGGCTGCAGGACGGGATCACCCTGTTTTCTGCAGTGCCGCAAATGCACGCATTGCTGATGGCCTTCGCCCGCGCCAATGGGTTGACCACGCTGGGGTCGAAAACGCTGCGCTATGTGTCATCCGGTGCCGCCCCTCTGGACCCGACCTGGAAACGCGAGGCCGAAGCATTTTATGGCGTGGCGGTGCAGAACGGGTACGGAATGACGGAAAGTACGGCTGGCACGGCTGCAACGCTGAACGCAATTGGGGATCCCGATACCTCGGTTGGACCCGCCTTGCCGGGGGTTGAGATCGCGATCGACCAGAGCGTTGAAGGAGGCGGAGACGGCATGGGCGAAGTCTGCACGCGTGGTCCACATGTGATGCAGGGCTACTTTCGCGCGCGCAGTGCAACGGACAAGGTGATGGATGCACAAGGCTGGCTGCGCACCGGCGATTTGGGGCAAATCGATGCTGCGGGGCGGCTGCATATCCTTGGGCGATCCAAAGAGTTGATCATTCATGGCGGGTTCAATGTGTTTCCTCCGGAGGTCGAGGCGGCACTGAACGATCATCCACAGGTGATTCAGGCCGCAGTTGTCGGGCGGCACGCGGACGGGGACGAGGAAGTGTTGGCCTTTGTCCAGATCGACAACGGGTCTGATCTGGGTGAAGCGGAGCTGCGCGCCTTCGTCAGATCACGGCTGGCGGGGTATAAACGCCCGTCGCGTTACGTATTTGCACACAGTCTGCCTGCGGCCCCAACAGGCAAGATCCTCAAGCACAAGCTGATCGCAGCGTTTGGTGATGCGTTGCAGTGAAAACGGAGTGCGACGCGCACTCCGGCTGTTTTTCGACACGAAAAACGCGATGCCGCTGATGCTGGAGTGATTGGAAAATGCATCATTTTCCAGCCGTTTTCCGTGTTGGAAAACGATCAGGTCCAGATACCGGATGCGGCTGCGCGGATGGCGCGGATGTTGTCGCCGTAAGGTGCCGGGTCTGCAAAGGAACCGCCGCGAAATACTGCTGAGCCTGCCACCAGAACGTCTGCCCCGGCTTTTGCCACCAAGGGTGCCGTGGATGGATCCACCCCGCCGTCAATTTCGATATGGACGGGACGATCACCAATCATTGCCCGCAGGCGCGTGATCTTATCCGTCATATCGATGAACTTTTGCCCGCCAAAACCTGGGTTCACCGTCATGACACAGATCAAATCCACCATGTCGATGACCTCTTCGATGGCGGCCGCTGGTGTGCCAGGGTTCAGGGCAACGCCCGCTTTCATCCCCGCTGCTCGAATGGCTTGCAGCGTCCGGTGAATATGCGGCCCTGCCTCAACATGTGCTGTCAGGATATCTGCACCGGCCTGGGCAAAGGCGTCGATATAGGGATTAACGGGCGCGATCATCAGGTGCACATCCATCACACCTTTGATGTGTGGCCTTATGGCTGCGCATGTTGCCGGGCCGAATGTGATGTTGGGCACAAAATGCCCGTCCATCACGTCCACATGGATCCAGTCCGCGCCTTGCGCTTCGACCGCAGCACATTCTGCACCGAAGTTCGCGAAATCAGCGGCCAGGATAGACGGAGCAATCTTGATCGAGCGGTCAAAGGTCATGTGGCGGTTCCTGTTTGATTGGCAGCGATATATCGGGCAGGTCACCCAGAGGAAAGGGGCCCTTCAAGGAGGAATGTTGGGAACAGGGAACAGCGGGCTGGTCCCGTTCAGGTTTTCAACTTGGATTGCATTTTTCTTGCTATTAAATTTGACAATTAAATTAAAGCAGGCGACTGTGCGATCAGGGAGGAATGCGATGTACCTTGGTCTTGATCTGGGCACGTCCGGTGTCAAGGCGTTGCTGGTGGACGATGTGGGTCGTTCCGTGGGCAGTGCAGACGCCACATATGATGTGACAAATACCGCGCAAGGGTGGAGCGAACAGGCACCGCAAGATTGGATCTTGGGGGTGTCTTCGGCTCTTGCCGCTTTGCGCGCGGCCCATCCGTCCGCATACGGCGCGGTGCGGGGCCTCGCGCTGTCGGGGCATATGCACGGCGCGGTTTTGGTCGATGATGCCGGCGCGGTTCTGCGTCCATGTATCTTGTGGAACGACACCCGTAGCCACGCCGAAGCAGCCCAGATAGATGGCCAGCCAGACGCTCGCGCGCTCAGCGGCAATATCGTCTTCCCCGGCTTTACCGCCCCCAAACTGGCTTGGGTCGCCGCCCATGAACCCGAGATATTTGCCAAAGTCGCCAAGGTTATGCTGCCCAAGGACTATGTGCTGTGGTGGCTCACGGGACGCTATGTGACCGAAATGTCGGATGCAGCAGGCACGGCTTGGCTTGATGTGGGTGCGCGGGCGTGGTCGGACACACTGCTTGATCTTGGTGGGATGCGCGCCGATCAGATGCCCGACCTTGTGGAAGGAACAGATGCGATCGCCCCCCTACAGTCCGCGCGGCACGCCCTTGGGTTGCCGGCAGATTGCATGGTGGTGGCGGGCGGTGCTGACAACGCTGTCGCAGCATGCGGGGTTGGCGCACTTGGCGAAGGGGACGGGTTCGTCTCGCTTGGCACGTCGGGCGTCGTGCTTGCCGGGCGGGACCGCTACGCGCCGGACCCGGACACGGCGGTGCACACATTTTGCCATGCGGTGCCGGACCGGTGGTACCAAATGGGCGTTGTTTTGGCGGCAACAGACAGCCTCAACTGGTTGTCCAAAGTGACCGGGCAAAGCGCGGCTGATCTGTCAAACGCGCTCGGCACGACGCTGTGCAAACCGGGGGACACCAAATTCTATCCCTACCTGTCGGGTGAGCGCACGCCTCACAACGATGCAGCCGTGCGGGGCGGGTTTACAGGGCTCGACGTGGGGACAGATACCAGCGACCTCACCCAAGCCGTAATGGCCGGGGTCAGCTTTGCCTTGCGCGACAGCTTTGAAGCTCTCAAAGCGACCGGGGCCACGCTGGACAGCGCCCTTGCCATCGGGGGTGGGACGCAGTCGCACTATTGGACGCAGATGCTGGCCACAACGCTCAATATCCCGCTTGAACGGCCCGACGAAGGGGCGTTTGGGGCCGCGCTTGGGGCTGCACGGATTGCCATGTGCGGCGTGACTGGCACCGCGCCTCACGACATCATGACGAAACCGCCGATCTCAGATATCATCCACCCAGACCCAGATTTGACGTCCGCATATGACGACGCCTACCAGGCCTTTGCGTCCGCCTATCCCAAATTGAAAGCCATGCCATGACCACAGGATTCTTTGACGCCGTCGCGCCCGCCACATTCGAGGGGGCAGACAGCACGAACCCCTTGGCCTTCCGGCATTACAATCCGGACGAGGTGGTGATGGGCAAACGGATGGAAGACCACCTGCGCTTTGCAGTCGCTTACTGGCACTCCTTTGCGTGGGAGGGCGGCGATCCCTTTGGCGGGCCGACCCTTGTGCGCCCCTGGCACCCCCAAGACGACATGGGCCGGGCCAAAATCAAAGCCGACGTGGCCTTTGACATGTTTGAACGGCTCGGGGTGCCCTATTTCTGTTGGCATGATGCGGATGTGCGACCCGAAGGGGACACGCTGGCAGAAAGCATCGACCGGCTGAACGAGATCACCGACTATTTCGTCCCCAAGATGGAAGCCACTGACACCAAGCTGCTGTGGGGAACCGCGAATATGTTCAGCCACCGGCGCTGGATGTCGGGAGCCTCGACCAACCCGGACCCGGACGTGTTCGCCTATGCCGCCGCCACCGTGAAATCCTGCATGGATGCCACGCACAAACTGGGGGGCGAAAACTACGTGCTTTGGGGCGGGCGCGAAGGGTATGAAACCCTGCTGAATACGGACATGGGGCGCGAACTCGAACATATGGGCGCGTTCCTGAACATGGTGGTCGAATATAAGCACAAGATTGGGTTCAAAGGCCAAATCCTTGTCGAACCAAAGCCTCAGGAGCCCTCTAAACATCAATACGATTTCGACGCGGCCACCTGCGTCGGGTTCCTGCGCAAATACGGGCTCGAGGATGAGGTCAAGCTGAACCTCGAACAGGGGCACGCAATCCTTGCAGGGCACTCGTTTGAACACGAAATCGCTGTGGCTGCGTCAGAGGGTCTGCTGGGATCCATCGACATGAACCGCAATGACTACCAGTCGGGCTGGGACACGGATCAGTTTCCCAACAACGTGCCCGAGGTGGCGTTGTGCTACTACCATATCCTGAAGGCCGGCGGCCTGGGACAGGGTGGGACCAATTTTGATGCCAAACTGCGCCGCCAGTCGCTGGACCCCGAAGACTTGATCGCGGCTCATGTGGGCGCGATGGATATCTGTGCGCGCGGGCTCAAGGCAGCGGCGGCAATGATCGAGGACGGCGGATTGCAGGACGCCCTTGATGCCCGCTATGCCGGGTGGGAACGCAAAGAGGCGCAAGCCATGCTGAAAAGCGATCTGACCACCATTTCTGAACGCGTTTTGGGCCACGGAATTGAGCCCCAACCCCGCTCGGGCCGTCAGGAGATACTGGAGAACTATGTTTCGCGCTTCGTCTAAGGCTTGTGTCTTTGCGCTGTTGGCGGCCCCTGTCTGGGGGGCCGACTTACCCTATGCCGAACCTGAATTCCCCACCCACGACAGCGCACTGATCGAGCTGGGGCAACTGTTGTTTTATGACCCCATTCTGTCGGGGTCCAAGACGGTCAGCTGTGCCACTTGCCATCATCCCAATCACGGCACGGGCGACGCGGTGTCACTGGGCATCGGGGACGGGGGCATCGGCCTTGGTCCGGACCGCGTGGTAGATCATAATAACGCGCCCGAACAGCGTATCCCGCGCAATGCGCCGCCGCTGTTTAACCTTGGTGCGACCGAATTTATTGTGTTCTTTCACGACGGGCGCTTGGAACAGGATGCAACGCGCGCGTCGGGCATCCGCACGCCGCTCGGGTCCGAGATGGAGGCGGGGTTCGCCTCTGCCCTGTCGGCGCAATCGATGTTCCCGGTGCTGTCGCCGGATGAGATGGCCGGGCATTACGCCGAAAATGATGTGGCCCAAGCTGTGCGCCAAGGGCTGCTGACAGGGCAGGGCGGCGCGTGGGATATCCTGTCCAAACGTGTTGAACACATCCCCGAATATCGGATGCAGTTTGATGCCGTGATCGGGGCAAAGCCCATCGGTTTCACGGATATCTCTGACGCGCTTGCGGCCTTTCTGGATTTTGAATGGCGCGGGGTGGCAAGCCCATTTGACCTTTACCTGCGCAATGGGACGCGAATGGAACCGGCAGCGATGCGGGGCATGGATCTGTTTTATGGCAAGGCGGACTGTGCAAGCTGCCATTCCGGGCGGTTCCAGACCGACCATGCGTTTCACGCGATCGCAATGCCGCAAATCGGACCAGGCAAAGCGGCCCGG
>JBCCBC010000156.1:0-7041 GCA_039814435.1 Pseudomonadota bacterium | reverse complement strand
CCCGGCACATTTTGTGCTCGTTGGTTGGCTTCAAGATGAGTCATACCTGATTCGCGGTCAATTTCTTTTTTGATTCAACCACTTAAGAAAAAACCTTGTCACAACATGTTGTGGACGGGCTTGAACGAACGTCTATGGTGTGGGGTCACACCCAGATTTTGCAAAGCGGCGATGTGGCTTTTTGATCCGTAGCCGACGTTGGTGTCCCAGCCATAGCCAGGATGCTGTTGCGCCAAATCCACCATGATCCGGTCGCGACATATTTTGGCCACAATTGAGGCCGCCGCGATGGACACAGACCGCCCATCGCCCTTGACCAACGCGGTGGCAGGAATGGCGATGCCGCGTGGAATCATGTTGCCGTCAATCAGCAGATGGTCCGGGGGGATGCGCAGACCGGCCACTGCACGCTCCATCGCGAGATGCGAGGCACGCAGGATGTTGATCTCATCAATCTCCGCTACGCAGGCATGCGCGACAGACACATCAGCGCAAGCCATGATCTCGGCCCAAAACACCGCACGCTTGCGGGCTGTCAGCTTTTTGGAATCGTCCAGCCCAGCGGGAATGCGCGCCACATCCAGAACAACTGCGGCTGCGGTGACAGGACCGGCCAGTGGGCCACGGCCCACTTCGTCCACTCCGGCGACCCGCCCGCCAATTTCCTGCTCAAACGCATAATCTGGCACGCGCCGCCCTTCTTCTTCTCGGTTCTCAGAACATCTCCGCCAGAGGCAAAACGCACTTTCCGGAGGGAAGTGCAAATATCATGTGCCGCCGCAAGGCGGCTCAATTCTTAAAAACACGAAAAAGAGGGCGGTGCCCGAACACCGCCCTCTTCAGTTTGACCGCGCTCAGGGGACTGACGCTGCGGCCCTCAACCCGTTCTTAACGACGGGCCAATTGATAGCCATGCTGGTTCAGGCAGTGCGCACTATACCCCTGACGCAAACCGCGCTGCGTATTCAGCTGACGGTGGCAGGCGCGGGGCAGGCTGTTCACGTGGCGGTAATTCTGGTTCAGGCAGCGCTGACCAAAGACCCGGGCCGGACCGCGATGCGTGGACAGGGTATAAAGACAGTTCTGCGGCAGCAGCTTGCGGTTCACACGGTTCGGCAGGGGTTTGACCTGGGGCTTGTGGCGTGTGACCGGTGCGACGTGCTGCGGAGTGTGAACCTGCTGGCGTGCTTTGCGATTGTCGTGTTTGTCCTTGATCACCGCACCAACGATGGCCAGGCCCAGAATGGCCGCCAGGGCCGCCCCGACGTCCTGATCACCGGCGCGCGCCGGGGCAGCACTGAAGCCGGTGATCGCGATCGAGGCCGCAGCGATGGTTGTGATAAATTGGCGGTGCATACGAAGTGTCATGGGGGCAGTCCTTTCAGGTGTGGCAAGCCGGGATGTGTCGGCGATATCCTCAACCTGGGCCACGTGCTTTCGGACAGGCAATAACGCCCGCCTGTTATCCAATAGCACCGCCCACAGACCGCTGTTGTTATTGAATATCCCCGTCAATACGGCCACTCTGGGATCCATGAAACAGATCGCACTTTCCCTGGCCTTTTCGCTCGCCTTGACCGGCGCGGGACAGGCCGCATGCTATGCCGATTACAAGGCCAAGCAGGACAACCCGCTGCGCCTGCACTACGGTGTCGCCGAAATCTCGGGCGCGTGTTCGCCCGGGTCAGCAACATCGCAGCTGCGGTCACGATTGGCCGCCCAAGGCTGGACATTGCTGCAGGTTGTGTCCGTATTTGACGCCCAAGGGCTCGACCAAAGGAAAAACAGTGCAGGACAATACTACCTCCGCTTCTGACATGCGGCGCACCGGCGGGCGGCTGGTGATCATCGGGATCGGCGCAATTGTGCTGCTGCTGGTGCTCGCCGCGTTGCTGTTGTTCCTCAGCCTGCCGGACGCGGGCGCGTTCGATGCCCGGGTCGAACAGATCTTTATCGAAAACGCCGATCTCACCAGCCCTGCGGAAATCAAACTGCTCGAAATCCTTGCCCAGTCCGGCACTGCGTTTTCAGACACGCTGGCCAGCTACCGGGTGGTGATCTTCGTCCTGTTGGTCTTTGCCACCGCCATGATGATCGCAGCCCTTGTGTTTCTGGTGCTGCTTGTCACCTTCAACCGGCGCATGGCGCAAATCGAACGGGCGGGCATCCAGGTCAACTCCCTGCTGATCAGCCGCGAGGAAAACACCGTCTACCTCAACAACCTTGGCTTCAAACTCACCGATGCCGCGATGGAAACGATGTCCGTCCTGGCCGAGGCGCGGATGGATGATGACGTCATGTCAGGTTCCGAGATCGAGGCGGTCATCTCTGGTCGCGCCTCCGCCGATTGCGACGAGGCCGCCGGGGCCACCCGGATCAAGCGGCTGCGCGACACGCTCGGCAACCAGATCGTCAGCGAACTCCTGGTCAAGAACATCGCGCGGCGCGGCTATATGCTTGCAGTAGAAAAAGACGTGATCAAAGTCTTCTAAACCTTTCATTCTCTTGGCCCAAAGTATCCCGGGGTTTGGGGCAGCGCCCCAACACGTCATCTGCCGGAGGCAGATGTATAAAATCGCGTGACGCGCACGCGCCGCAATTCACCAGTAGCCACGCACACAGCCGTGGGTCTAGGGTGCACCCAAATCAAAGGAGACACCCTATGCCAGCCCCCCACAACCCATTCAAAGCCGCGCTCAAAAACGGCGAAACCGTTATCGGCTGCTGGCTGTCGCTGGGTGACCCCTTGGCCACAGAAATCGCGGGCACGGCCGGGTTTGACTGGCTGCTGATTGATGGCGAGCACACGCCGTATGACATCTCGCGGATGCGCATGCAGCTTATGGCACTCGAGGCCTCTGACAGCCACGCCGCCGTGCGCGTGCCCACGGGCGAGACGTGGATTATCAAACAGGTGCTGGACGCGGGCGCGCAAACCGTGCTTGTGCCCATGGTCGAAACCGCAGATCAGGCCCGCCAATTGGTCCACGACGTCCGCTACCCCCCCACGGGCGGGCGCGGGGTCGGATACTCCGGCGCGCGGTGCAGCCGCTTTGGCCAGATCGCCGACTACGGCCCCACGGCAGACGAACAGGTGTGCCTGCTGATCCAGGTGGAAAACCGCGCCGGGATCGCCAATCTTGACGAGATCCTCGCAGTAGACGGCATTGACGGCGTTTTTATTGGCCCTGCTGACCTAAGCGCGGATATGGGACATATGGGCAACCTCACCCACCCCGAGGTGCAGGCAACAATGAAAGACGCCTTTGCCCGGATCGAAGCGGCGGGCAAAGCGCCCGGCGTGCTTGCCACCACGCCAGAGATGACCCAGGACTGTCTGGATTGGGGGGCGCGGTTTGTGGCCACTGGCATTGACCTGCTGATCCTGGCCAAGCACCTGCGCACATTGGCCGCAACCTGGAAGACCAAGGCGGGGTAAACACCGCCTTACGGGGCCCCTACCCCCCTTTGATCCCCATGGCAGCCTGGGTATATCCCCCCGCCGCCCCATCGATGAAGTGCACGTGCGCGTCGTCCATGATCGAGGGCACAATGCAGGTCATCATCGCCTCGTCCTGCGTGTGCATGCCATAGCTGACCGTTCCGGCGGCTTTCGCCTTGTCCAGCAAGGCGCGCAGAGTTTCGACCGTCGCTGCATCGCAATCGATGGTCATTTTCAGCCCATCATCGAATTTGCGGTAGTCCGCATTGGCCCCGACAGTGCGCTGGTAATGGGCCGGATCAAAGCCGCCCAACTTGATCTTAGTCTTGAGCAGAACCCACGCAATCGCCGTTTCAAACAGGATCTGACGGCGCCGTTTGGCCAGCGGCATGTCTCCGCGGCTTGCATGCGCCTCGAGCACCGCACCGGGGGGCGGCCAGCCCGTCCCTGGCCCGTCGGGCGGGGCGGGATGCCCGGCCCGGTCCAGATGGCGCGACACATCCAGCACCGCTTGGGCAACTTGCGCAAAACGTGCCGCGTCCACCCCCGCGCCCGGCTGCACGAGCAAAGACAGAATAGTGCCGTTGCGCGCCTGCATATGGCTCCACCGGCAGCTGAGGCCCGTCAAGTCCGGCTGTGTCCCCGGATCTGCCGGCACCACGGTATCAACGCCCGCTTTCATCTGATCCTCGGCCCAGCTGACCCCGCCGCCGGTGAACATGGCGTAATCGACCCCTTGCGACGCTGAATAGCGCGCCACGGCAACCTCCCGCCCCGCTGCGCGAATGTCAGCCACCGGAAACAGCCCAACGCGCAGGCCCATATCAAATTCTTCGCGCGCCCAGACCTGCACGGCGGCCAATGCCGTCGCCGCCGCCTCACGAAACTCGGGCGGATGGGCAAAGGCAGCCCCGTCCCCGCCAAACACATACGGAAAGGCCCGCCCCCCCGCCGCATTGATCTGGGCCGAAATCACCGCCGCCCCGATCATGTTGACCACTTTATACTTGCCCGCCCCAATCGCAGCCGTTGAGCCGACAATATCGGATGTTCCCACGATCCAGTCATCGGGCAAGGGCGCATAAAGTGCGGGATCCGCGAGGTCGGAAAATGCCGCGCTGCGCGGTAGGGTGTCATAAAACATCTGTCCCCCTCTTTCGGTAACGACCCTAGCATGGGTCTGAGTTTCGGCAATCACACTTGCGCGTGCTCTGCCCCCGTGTCACCCAAGGCGCGAGGGTGGAGATATCATGCAAGCCGGTTTGATCCTGTTGGGGCTCGCCTATGTGCTGAGCCAGTTTTTCCGCGCATTCCTGGCCGTTTTGACCGCCCCGCTGCAGCAGGCACTGGGAATTGGCCCCGAGGTTTTGGCGACGGCGTCGGGCTATTGGTTTTTGGCGTTTGCAGCGATGCAGATCCCGGTGGGTCACGCGCTGGACACGATCGGCCCGCGCCGCACAGCCGGTTGGTTGTTGTTGATTGGCGGCGCGGGTGGGGCGGCCCTGTTTGCGATGGCTCAGGGTCCCACTGCCATTCACGCGGCCATGGCCTTGATCGGGGTGGGCTGTTCGCCGGTGTTGATGGCCAGTTTCTATATCTTTGCCCGGAACTTTCCCCCGGCCCGCTTTGCCACCCTTGCCGCTTTGATGATTGGCATCGGCACTGTGGGAAACCTCATCTCGTCTTACCCAATGGCCTTGGCCGCCGAGGCGTTGGGCTGGCGCACATCGATGTGGGTCCTGTCCGCGATCTGCGCGCTGGTCGCTTTTGGCGTGCTGGTCAGCGTACGCGACCCGGCCCGGGTTGAGACGGCGGGCGGTGGATCGCTGCTGGATTTGCTGTGCATGCCCGCGCTTTGGCTGATCTTTCCCATCATGTTTGTGAACTACGCCCCGATTGCGGGCATTCGCGGGTTGTGGATTGGCCCGTACCTGCGCGATGTTTTTGCCCTTGGCACCCCCCAGATTGGTGTCGCCACTTTGATCATGAGCCTTGCGATGATTGTGGGCACGCTTGTCTATGGTCCGCTGGACCGCCTGCTGGGCACCCGCAAGTGGATTGTGTTTGCCGGCAACGCCGCCACCGTCACCTTGCTGGCCGTGTTGGTCACCTGGGTCGCGGCCACCCCGTGGCTGTCCATTGCCTGCATGGCCGCCATCGGCTTTTTCGGGGCCTCCTTTCCTGTTATTATCGCCCATGCCCGCAGCTTTTTCCCGCCCCATCTGACGGGCCGTGGTGTGACGCTGATGAACCTGTTTGGCATTGGTGGCGTGGGCGTGATGCAGTTTGCATCCGGCCGCATCCACAGTGGAGCCGCGGGCGCTGACCCTGCCGCGCCTTACGTGGCGATTTTCACCTTCTTTGGTGTGGCCCTTTTGCTGGGTCTGCTGGTCTATGCACGCAGCCGTGACAGTACAGGCTGAGACGCCCCTTTCCCCCACGCGCCTTTGGGTATAGAGCCCCCTCACCTACCCGAAAAGGAGTCGAATATGGGGTATCGTGTCGTCGTCGCGGGCGCCACCGGTAACGTGGGCCGCGAAATGCTGAACATTCTGGACGAGCGCCAGTTTCCTGTGGACGAGATTGCCGTGCTGGCAAGCCGCCGTTCGCTGGGGACGGAAGTGACGTTCGGGGAAAAGACGCTGACGACGAAGGACCTGGACACGTTCGATTTCACGGGCT
The DNA here is from genome assembly GCA_039814435.1 of Pseudomonadota bacterium. Classification (GTDB taxonomy): domain Bacteria; phylum Pseudomonadota; class Alphaproteobacteria; order Rhodobacterales; family Rhodobacteraceae; genus Tateyamaria. The sequence continues at coordinate 917 of JBCCBC010000156.1, read as the reverse complement.
GGGACATGGCGCTGTTTGCCATCGGGTCCGATGCGACCAAGAAATACGCGCCCATCGCCGCCAAGGCGGGTTGCGTGGTCATCGATAACTCGTCGCTTTATCGCTATGACCCCGATGTGCCGCTGATCGTGCCGGAGGTGAATGCCGACGCGATTGAGGGTTATGCCAAGAAGAACATCATCGCCAATCCAAACTGCTCGACCGCGCAGATGGTTGTCGCCCTGAAGCCCCTGCACGACCGCGCAACGATCAAGCGTGTTGTCGTGTCCACCTATCAGTCCGTGTCCGGCGCGGGCAAAGAGGGGATGGATGAGCTGTGGGATCAGACCAAGGCGATCTACAACCCGACGTCCGAGGTGGCGCCCAAGAAGTTCCAGAAGCAGATTGCGTTCAACGTGATCCCGCAGATCGACGTGTTCATGGAAGACGGGACCACCAAGGAAGAGTGGAAGATGGTCGTGGAGACGAAGAAGATCGTCGATCCATCCATCAAGGTCACCGCCACCTGCGTCCGTGTCCCTGTGTTTGTCGGCCATTCCGAGGCCGTGAACATCGAGACCGAGGATTTCCTGGATGAGGACGAGGCGCGTGATATCCTGCGCGAGGCGCCCGGCATCATGGTCATCGATAAGCGCGAGGATGGCGGGTATGTGTCGCCCATCGAATGCGCCGGAGACTATGCCACGTTCGTGAGCCGCATCCGTCAGGATTCGACAATTGAGAACGGGCTGAACTTTTGGTGTGTCAGTGACAACCTGCGCAAAGGTGCGGCGTTGAATGCAGTGCAGATTGCGGAGTTGCTGGGCCAGCGGGTTCTGAAAAAGGGCTAAGAGGGGCGGACCCAAACTCCCCCGGGAGAGGCAGGCACAAAACCAACGCGAAAAGGGGGGGGTTACAGCCCCGTTTTTTGGGTTTGT
>JBCCBC010000160.1:0-6915 GCA_039814435.1 Pseudomonadota bacterium | reverse complement strand
CTTTGAGGTTTTGGAGGGCGGTTTCAGTGGGTGCCGGCAGCGCATCCATGACAAGCGGCGCGATGTTGGCCAGGTCCGGGTGGCGCAGATTGGTTTGAACATGCCCCCAGACACGGGGGATCAGGTCAACGTAGTGCGGTTTTCCGTGCGCAAGTGACAGCCGGGCAAACACGCCGAGGATTCGCAGATTGCGCTGTAGCCCAAGCAAGGCATAGGCCGTCAAAAATGCCGCGCGGTCAATGCCGGTGGCGGCGATGTATCGATCCTGCATCCTGCATTCGGTTTGGGCTGATACATCGCGCCGGGCGTCCTGCGCGATCGACACGAGGTCATAGGCCGCATGGCCAAGCATCGCGTCTTGATAATCCAGCAGCCCGACCCGTTCTGCCCCTGTGCGTGATGGCAACCAGATCAGATTTTCGGCGTGATAGTCGCGTTGAATGAGCACTTGATGTGCGCTGTCCAGAGGCAGGAGCGCGGCGTGAAATGCTGTTTCAAAAGTTGTTTTGGCTGCTGTATCGACCTTGCCTGCGACGCCGCGTTGATACCAGTCAAATGCAAGCGCGGCGCGCGATGTCATCAACAGTGCATCATAGCAGGGCAGGTCGGGTGCGGGCGCGCTGTGCAGCTGCACCAACACGTCCACCGCCGCATCATAAAGCGGGTGTTCCAGTGACGGCGCACGCTCCATCACGCGTGCAAACAGGTCATCGCCCAGATCTTCGATCAAGAGAAACCCGTGCTCGGTGTCTTGGGCGTAGATCGCGGGTGCCGACAGCTGCGCGGCCTGCAGCATTGCTGTGACGGTGATAAAGGGGCCAACATCTTCGCCCTTGGCCGGGGGGGCGTCCATCAGGATCGCGGTTTTGCCGCCCGGCGCGGTCAACCGCTCGTATTTGCGGTTGGAGGCGTCGCCGGCCACCAAGGTGCGGGGTGCGTCACCCCACCCGGCCGCGACAAGGAATGCGGCCTTTTGGTTGGCGCGATCAGGCATGGTGATGCACCGCACTGGCAAGGCGGTTGGTCCAGCGTGGGTCTGACCACTCAAGGCGCGCTGTCCGTCCGTCGCCGTTCGGCGTTATGGTGAGCGACAGTGCATTTTGTGGGGCCAGTGTGCCCAGACGGTCGGGCCATTCGACAAGGCATATCGCGTCTTCGAAGGCGTCGAGCAGTCCCAATTCATCGACTTCGCCCTCGGACTGGATGCGATAGAGATCGGTGTGCCACAGCGCGCCGTGTGCGGTGTCGTAGGTCTGAACAAGCGTGAAGGTGGGGGATGGCACATCCTCGACCACGTCCAGAATGGATTGGATCAGCGCGCGTGCGAAATGGGTTTTTCCGGCCCCGACCGACCCGCACAAAAGGATCGTATCCCCCGCCCGCAGCTCCGCGCCCAACGCAATGGCGCAGGCGGCGGTCGCATCGGCATCTGGCCAATCAAGGGTGAAGGGGCTGTGGATCATCCCAACAAACTATCGGCATCCCCGGGCGCTGCAAGTCCAATGACCTGACTTGCGCGTTCTAAGATGCGGGTGCGGGTTGTTGTGACAGGGCTGGCGCTGTTTCGGTAAAGCGGATCACTGTTGCGCCCGACACGATAGGTGACAGCAACACGTCCAGTGTCCCACGGTCGTTATGTTTCACTTGCGCGTCCCACGCCGCCCGTTCGCCCAGTTTCATCACAAAGTCGCGCATGTCGCCCCAGGCCGGATTGGGATCGGATTGCAGCTGCCATTCCTTGATTGCGTCAACGATTGTAACATCGGCAAAGCTGTTGTCGGGGTCCATTTTCCACATGTCGCGATAGGCGGCATTGCAAAACGTAAGCACACCGGCGGACGAAAATGCGACGAGGGCATCGTCGAATGTGTCCATCAGTGATTGGCCCAGTTCCAGTTCTGCCCGGAAATTGCGGGTCAATGAAATTTCGGCTGTGATGTCTTCGATCAAGAAGGCAACAGCGCCGTCGGGATGTGGCCGCCCGCTGACCCTGTACGTGTGTCCGGTATCAAGCGTCCACGTCTCTTGATAGCTGCCATGGGTGGCGGCGGCGATCACTTCGGAGATCTCGTGCCGCCAAGACCGGTAGTTCTTGGGTTCGGGCATCACCCGGTTGTCGCGCAGCCGGTCAAAGAACGAAAGCAGGTCGGGCCGCGCACTCAGGAATTCGGCAGGGAGTGATGTGAGATCGACCAGAGCGGGGTTGAACAGGGCCAACTGGCCGTTGCGGTCGAAAATGGCGAGCCCGATGGACAGTTGCGCAAACGTTTTGGCCAGTGTCTGGACGAAGTTGCGCTGGGCCACTTCGGCCTGGATCACGGCGTTGATATCGACGGCGTGGTAGATGACATTGCTGCCCGCCCGGGTCGCGGTGACGTTGTACCATTCGGTGGTATCGTTCCGCTCAATCTTGATCGGCACCCGCAAGGCGCGTTTGCTGTCCAGCACGTCTGCGTCGAATTCAAACAAGGTAGCCGCAGCTTTTGCCCCGTCCGGTTTTGCCACTTCGGATAGTGCCGCATAGGCGTTGTTGCGCCACTGGATCGCGCCATGCGCATCCGTCAGCCAGATCGGATAGGGTGCATCACGCGCGGCAAGCCGGAGCGTGTCTAACTCGGCCTCGAGCGATTTAATCGTGTGCAGGGATCTGACGTCGGTGTGTTCGTCATGTTCGATCACAACGCGTGTCATTTCGTTTTCGCGTCGCAGGTGCAGGATGGCGGGATCGTTGCCCGATACCGCGTTGAGCGTCAGCGTATCCACGTCGCGTAGTGCATCCCCGTCAGGCAGCCCGGGAAAGCGAGCTACAAGACCGGCGCGCAGCGCGTGCCAATCCGTTTCCGCCCCGCTTGTGTCCAGGATACCCTGGGCGTCACGGGAGGCGTGCTGCAGGTCCAGATCCGCAAAGAGAAAATGCAATCCGTTTGGCCCCGTGGATTGTGCGGGCCCCACCGGCAAGTGCGCGCGGGTCAAATACAGGATGCCCGCCGCGACAGACGCCACTGCACAGCCCACGACAAAGAACATCTCGACAATCGACATGCACCGGCACCCTCTGATTAACCACGTTCATATTTGCACAAACTAAGTTAATAGTCGGTTAACCAAACCAGACTCCTCCGCGTGTTTTTGGATGCGCAGCAGGCTCGTGTTCAGACGCGGATATGTTCGTTAAGCCCATGCTGGATCGCGTTTTCGCCGACGCGGGCGTCGATCTTGCTGCGTGGCCAGGTGACTTCGACGATTGCGCCCATGTACAGCCCATCTGACAAAGGTGTTGCATAGGGGTCCGACCCGTTGGCAAAGGTCAGTTCGGCCCCGGAGCGTTCAAGCAGTGTCTTGGCGATGAACAGCCCCAATCCCATCCCTTCGTATTCTGGGCGTTGTTGGCGGTCTGATCCGGATTTGCGCCGCCGCACAAACGGGTCCCCGATCCGGCCTAACAATTGTGGGGGAAAGCCCTGGCCATCGTCGATAATCCGCAAGGTGATCACCTCGGCTGTCCAATGCGCCTCGATCCAGACGGTGGCGCGTGCAAAGTCGACGGCGTTCTGGACCAGGTTGCGCAGCCCGTGGATGATTTCGGGCTGACGCAGGATCGCGGGTTGATCGACTTCGTCCCCGGCGTCGGGGTCGTGTGTGTATTGCACCAATTTGCCACGGTGGGTGTGCGGCTCGGCGGCCTCTTGAACCACGGTCATGAGGGGGGCCTGGCGCAGGTGCAGGTCGTCTTTGCCCGCGCGCCCCATATCGCGCAGGATGTCACGGCACCGGTCGGCCTGCTGGCGGATCAAGGCCGCATCATCGCGCAGTTCGGGGTAGTCATCCAATTCTTCGATCAGTTCGGCGCTGGTCAGTTTGATGGTGGCCAGCGGCGTGCCAAGTTCATGCGCCGCCGCAGCCACCACGCCGCCCAGATCCGTCAGCTTTTGTTCACGCGACAGGGCCAGTTGTGTGGCTGACAGCGCATCGGACATAGAGTGGATTTCCGACGTGACCCGGCGCGAGTAGAGCCCGATGAAGCAGATCGCAATCACCAGCGCGATCCAGTTACCGAACACAAACAGATCAGGGATGCGCAGGATGAACCCGGCCTGAGTGCGCAAGGGCAAGTGGTATTCTGACAGGATTGTCACGATCACGATGGCAGCCGCCCCGACCATGATGGTGGAGCGCGTGGTGAGAACGGCGGCCGAAATGGTCACTGGCCCCAGCATCAACAGCGCAAAGGGGTTGTTCAACCCGCCTGTCAGGAACAGCAGGAACCCAAGCTGCAGCAGGTCAAACAGCACCATCAACGAATTCTCGGATTCGGTCAGCCGCTTGTTTTCCGGGAACACGAAAATCGCGATCAGGTTACCGATCACAGACACGCCAACCGCGAGATAACACAGGCCCAATTCCAGTTGCAGCCCATACCGCTGCGCCACGGTCAGCGCAACCAGTTGGCCCACGATAGCCACCCACCGCAGCAGGATCATGGTGCGCAGGCGGATCCAGTTTGATCGTTGTTGGCCGACAAGCAGGCCGTAGTCAGGTTGCGCCATTGTGTCACTACTTCGTTTATTGATCTTGGGGCTGGGATTGATAGCTAGGGGTGAGCCATCCAATCCACAGGCCCCTCTGTTCAAAGGATCGTCATGACCCGCATCATTGCACCCGTCGCCGCCCTTGTCGCTGCTCTTTTTATCGGGGGGCTTTGGTGGATGACGCAAGCGGGGGACGGTGACGGGCAATTCGCCCAGTGCAACGCCACACAGATCGCAAGTGATGGCAATGGGATCGGCGGCCCGTTCGAATTGGTCAATGCCGCGGGTGAAACGGTAACGGATGCAGACGTCGTCACCGAGCCTGCGCTGATCTATTTCGGCTATACGTTCTGCCCGGATGTCTGCCCGCTTGATACTGCGCGCAATGCCGAGGCGGTGGATGTGTTGGCCGAACGCGGCATGTCGGTGACGCCTGTCTTTATCTCGATCGATCCGGATCGGGACACGCCGGAATTGGTTGGCGATTTCGCCTATAACCTGCACGAAAAGATGATTGGTCTGACGGGTTCGCCAGAGCAGACGGATGCCGCCAGCAAGGCCTATCGCACCTATTACAAGGCGCATGACAAGTCAGATGAATTCTACCTCGTGGATCATTCGACGTTCACCTACCTGGTTTTGCCCGAATATGGGTTTGTTGAGTTTTTTCGGCGCGACATTGAGGCGGACGCAATGGCGGATCGTGTTGCCTGCTTTGTAGAAAACGCCTGAAAACGCGGAAAAATTTGACCGCGCCCAACCCGCGCGCCATATTCATGTTCAGCCAAAAAAATAAGCGGGAACTGGAGAGACTGATGGCCGAAGCAGCGCAACCACAGATTGGCGAGGACAAATCTCTGTTGCTGGTGGATGACGATGAACCGTTTCTGCGTCGTCTGGCCAAGGCGATGGAAAAGCGTGGTTTCGAGATTGAGACCGCCGACAGTGTTGCCGGTGGCAAGGCCATCGCGACCGCCCGCCCGCCTGCCTATGCCGTTGTCGATCTGCGGCTGGAAGATGGCAATGGGCTGGATGTGGTGGAGGTGCTCCGCGACAAGCGCCCGGATGCACGCGTCGTTGTTCTGACCGGCTATGGTGCCATTGCGACGGCGGTTGCGGCCGTCAAGATCGGGGCGACCGATTACCTGTCGAAACCGGCGGATGCGACCGACATCACCAATGCGCTGTTGGCGACGGGTGATGATTTGCCACCCCCCCCGGAGAACCCGATGAGTGCGGACCGCGTGCGCTGGGAACATATTCAGCGCGTCTATGAGCTGTGTGACCGCAACGTGTCCGAAACGGCGCGCCGGTTGAACATGCACCGTAGGACATTGCAGCGCATCCTTGCCAAACGCTCGCCCCGTTGAGCTGTCGGACTGCGGGATTTTTGCCCCCAAGCCCCCTATGGTATTTCTGATCAGGACAATGGGCCGGTGCAGCGATGCGCCGGCTTTTGCGCATTGACGATCAGAGGTCGTAGCGTTTGAGGATTTTGTCGACGATCTGGCCATTCGCCATCTCGTACCCTTCGATCCGCCCATAATCCTGAAAGCCACGCGATTGGTAGTAGATCAACCCGCCCTCGTTATCGGCGCGGATGTTGGCGTTGATCCATCCATAGCCCATCGCCTTGGCCGCCATGCGCGTGGCATCGAAAAGTTTCGATCCAATCCCAAGACCGGTTTGCCCGACCTGAACAAAGGTTGCGATTTCAGCAGCTTCAGTGGGCAAGTAGTCGGCGGCGTCGATCCACTGGAACCCAACAACCTCTTCGCCTGCATTCACGGCGACGTGCCACGCGGCCCGGCCGTCATTGGCATTCATGCGCGCGATCAGGTCATCGCCCGTCACCCTGGTTGTGAGGGCCGTTGTCCCGCCCTCATCGATGATCACGTTGAGCAGGCGCGCCATGGAGGGCGCATCAAGGGCAATGGCTGGGCGGACGTTGATCATGGCGTAGGCTTTCGGATGTGAGATGAGCGCAGGGCCAAGGGACACGGGTCGTTGCGGGATTACAACCCTTGGATCACGTCAGGTCGTCCATCAAAGAGGCATGGCGCTGCGTGAACGCGTTGCGTGTTTCGACGGGCGGGCGCAGGACGATCTGCAGGTCTTGCATCAGTGCGGTGTCGGGGCGACCAAAGAACTTGTTTGCCTCGGTTGGAGTGAACCCGGCGATCTGGGTGGCTTCCATCCAGGCGCTGATCTTGTCCGCCTTCTTGATCTGGCGTTTGATCGCAACGGGCACCTTGGCCGGGAGGCCGAAACGCAGGTGAATGGCCGCCTCGAGCCGGTCATCAAGGGCGCCGTAGCCCGGGCCCACCGCCGCCTTGACCGGGGAAATCATGTCGCCAATCACGTATTCCGGTGCGTCATGCAGCAG
>JBCCBC010000023.1:0-17005 GCA_039814435.1 Pseudomonadota bacterium | reverse complement strand
TCAGCGTACCTGCCACAAAGCAGGCCACCCCGGTGTCGCCCGAGCTGGTGGATTCGTACACCAACAGGTTGGGGTTGGGTTGGTTGAACTGGATCGATGTGGTTGTGGAATTCGGGCCCACAACCACCGCCAGATTTTCAGACACCGCGCCTGCCGCAGCCCCACTGCCTGCCACGATGTTTTGTGTGCCACCGCCAATGTCGTAAAAATCCAGAACCTCGCCCGTATCAGTATTGGTCAGGGCATAGGCCTCGTAGTTGGTGGATCCGCCGCCATCGGGATCGGTCAGCAAAATGGGCAGGTTGTCTGCGGACAGGACAAAGATGACCTCTCCGTTTTCGGGATCGATGGATTGAACAACCCGCGGGTCATCTAGGGTCACTTCGATCCCAAGGGTCCCGTCGGACTGATAGAACCCCACGACAAAGTCGGCCGGATCATCCGATGGTCCAAGTGCGACTTCCAGAAACTCGGACACGCCCGAATTGCGCGCATAGGCGTTGGAATAGTGCAGTTCACTGATACGAGCCACGTGTCATCCTTTCGAATCTGTCACGATGGTTATCGCGACACCCGGAGGAAATTGGGCCTGAATTGTGTTCATTGCATGGGGAATAAACATGAAAAAAGCCCCGCTCGGTGTCCGAAGCGGGGCTTTGATACGTTGGGTAGGGCGCTGACGCTTAGGCCAGTTTCGCCTTGGCCTGATCTACGATCGCGGCAAACGCGTCGGGCTCGTTGACGGCCAGATCGGCCAGAACCTTGCGGTCGACCTCGATGCCAGCCAGTGTCAAGCCGTTGATAAAGCGGCTGTATGTCAGCGCTTCATCATGGGCGCGTACGGCGGCGTTGATCCGTTGGATCCACAGCGCGCGGAAGTTGCGCTTGCGGTTGTGACGGTCGCGGGTCGCGTATTGGTTGGCCTTGTCAACGGCCTGGCGCGCGACCTTAAAGGTGCTCTTGCGGCGGCCATAGTAACCTTTGGCGGCCTTGATGACCTTCTTGTGACGGGCGTGGGCGACTGTTCCACCTTTGGTACGGGACATATCAGATACCTCCTATCAGCGGTCGTAGGGCATAAAGCCCTTGACGATTTTGGCGTCGGGAGCCGACAGGGTCGTGGTGCCACGGGCGTCACGGATGAATTTGCGGGTGCGTTTGATCATGCCGTGGCGTTTGCCGGCCTGACCTGCCATGACCTTACCGGTCGCAGTCACTTTAAAGCGCTTCTTGGCGCTCGACTTTGTCTTCATCTTGGGCATTTCCATCTCCATCATTCGAGTTCGGTAAACGCGCGACTCGGCATGCCACATTGGCCGGACGCGCGGGTAAGGCGTGCCGATTACATCGCTCAGTGCACAAGCGCAAGTGTTTGCTCGACACAGCGGTTCAAAAAGGGTTTGTTACCGCCAGAGAACGCAATCTTTTCAACGGACTAAAGCACAAGGATTTTCAACCATGGCGATTAACTCTGCTCTTATTCTTGACTCCCAAGGGGCCATTGATGGCATTCCCGCCTTGACGGATTTCGATCTGATCCCAACAGTCTCGGGCGGTTTTGCACTGATTGGCAGCAACGACCAGGTGTCGATCCTGCGCATCTATGACGCCGATGCCAACACCATCGCAACACAGTTCTTCGCCCAACCCGATGCGGAGATGACGCAATTGGCCAATGGCGAATTCATTGTCGTTGCGCGGGCTACAGGCAGCGATACCAACATTGCTTTCTTTCGCGTCAGCGACACGGGTCAGATCCTTGACGACAACTTCAGCAACCCACTTGTCAGTTCGCAACCCATTCGCGAATTCGAAATCGAAGAGTCGTCAACAGGTGAGTTCATGTTGGCGTTCAATACGGACTTTGGATCAGACACCGATGCCAGCGTGACCATCTTTGACGCAAACTTTGCCCAGACAAATGTGCGTGGCCTCGATAACTTTTCGTCGACATCTGCATCGGACCTGAGCCTCACGCTTTTGTCGGACGGCACGGAGGTGTCCGCCATCACCAAAACAACCGTGTCGAACGGATCCCAGGTTATCGAAATCCGAGGGACATCATCGGGCGGGGTTGCTCTTTTTACCGAGACAATTTCGACGTCGCTGACGGTGGACGAAACGCACGACCCCAGCCTCGTGGCTTTTGATGGCGGTTTTGCCGTGGCTTACGTGTCGCGTCCGTTCAGTTTTGTCGCGTCGCAGGACGTGTTCGTGCGGGTCTACGACAATGCTGGGGTTTTTCAGCGCAGCTTTAACGCGTCAAACCCGGGTCTGTCGTTCTCGTTCATTGACGATGGATCTGACGACAGCGATCCGCAACTGTCCGTAGGCTCAGACGGAACACTTGTTGTGTCATTCACCCGCAACACCGACGGTGTCGAAGATCAGATGATCTTTGTGGAAACAGAGTCGGGCGACAGCTTGACCCAGGTTGGCTTTGACACCCAAGACAATGACCAAACTGGCGGGCAGGCCGTGATTTTTGGCGACGGCAACATCGCCCATTTCCATGTGGATGAGGTCACCGGTGTGGTCACCGGAGAGCTGTTCACCGGCGAGCGTGACACGGCCGGGGACGAGGCCGACAATCTGCTCACGGGCGACAACTTTCGCGATCTGATGAATGGGCTCGAGGGGAATGACACCGTCCTTGGTGGCAATGGAGATGACACCCTGCAAGGGGGCGATGGTGACGATTCCCTCGAAGGGGGCGATGGCGACGATTATATCGTCGGCGAAGAGGGCGTGGGCGCGTTGGGTGGTGGCCGCCACCGCGACACGCTGCGCGGTGGCTCAGGGGACGACACGCTGTTTGGCGAGGATGACCATGACCTGCTCCTGGGCAACAACGACAATGATCAGCTGCATGGCGGCGACGGGCGCGACGAGCTGCGCGGCCAAAACGGCGATGACATCCTGAAGGGTGGCACGGGCAAGGACACCCTCAAGGGCGGCGACGGCGATGACGTGCTGAACGGTGAGCAGGGCAATGACCTGTTGCAGGGCAACGATGACAACGACACGCTCAGCGGTGGTCTTGGCGCGGATACGCTGACCGGTGGCGATGGCCTGGACGTGTTCCTGTTTGACAGCGACATCACCAACAACAAGGACAAGGTCACAGACTTTGTTGTGGGCGAGGATATGGTTCATCTCGACACGGCAATCTTTGCCAGCCTCGGATTCTTTGTGGATCCCGGCAATTTCGTGCTGGGAAACCGGGCCGGGGACAGCGACGATTTCCTGATCTACAACGAGGCCACCGGCAAGTTGCGTTATGATGCGGACGGCGACGGCGCGGGCGATGCCATCATCTTTGCCACCTTTACAGCCGGAACGATGCTGACCGAGTTCGACTTTCTCATGGTCTAGAGTGCAGTGCTGCGCGCCGGTGCTTTAGGGCATAAAGCGCGCAGCGACCCGGACAAAGACGTCGGGAATGTCTTGCAACGCGTACCCACCAGGTTGCGTTTGCACCGCCACCAGGATCAGCCCACCGGCGATCAAAATCGTTATGGCAGAGGCGCGTGGCGCGCGCCGGTCCGACAGTGCCGACAAAATGGAGGGGATAGAAAACCCGGCAATAATAATGCCGAGAACCAAATACAGATCCGGAGTCATTTCAAACCTTACCTAAAGTAGGGCAAGGCTACTCTGGATCGGTCGAGTAAATCAAACGTTCATCGCAGGGGGCAACGCGCAGGATATTGGTTGTCCCGGTGACGTTGAACGGCACGCCCGCCGTGACCACGATCTGGTCCTCGGCGGTTGCAAATCCGCCTTCGCGGGCGGCCTTGGCTGCCCCGACAACGGCCCCTTTGAATCGATCCATCGTATCGGTGACAACGCAATTGCATCCCCAGCTCAGTGCGATGCGGCGGGCAGTGCCGACCAGTGGCGTCAGCGCCAGGATCGGGACGCGCGGGCGTTCGCGCGACACCAGCAGTGCGGTTGTCCCGCTTTGGGTAAAGCAGCAGATCGCCTTGATGTCGGTGGTTTCCGCGATCTCGCGGGAGGCAGCAACGATTCCGTCCGCGACAGAGGCGCGATTGGCGCTGCGGCTGGATTCGATGATCTGTGTGTATGTCGGGTCCTGTTCGACCTCGGCGGCGACACGGTCCATGGTTGTGACCGCTTCGATGGGATAGCTTCCGGCCGCGCTTTCCGCGCTCAGCATCACGGCGTCGGCACCTTCATAGATGGCGGTGGCCACATCGCTGACTTCGGCGCGGGTTGGCATCGGGCTTTCGATCATGCTTTCCAGCATCTGGGTGGCGACGATCACAGGCTTGGCCGCATGGCGGCACTTGCGCACCAGGCGTTTCTGGATCGGGGGCACGTTCTGGACGGGCAGTTCCACACCCAGATCGCCGCGCGCCACCATGATGCCGTCGCTTGCCGCCAGAATGTCATCAAAGCGATCCACCGCGTTGGGCTTTTCGATCTTGGACAGGATGGCTGCGCGACCACGCACCAGATCGCGTGCCTCTTCCACATCGGCGGGGCGCTGAACAAAGCTGAGGGCCATCCAGTCCACGCCCAGCTCGGCCACAAATTCGAGGTCCGCGCGGTCCTTTTCCGACAGTGCGGCAAGGGGCAATTCGACATCAGGGACGTTCACGCCCTTGCGGTTCGAAATCACGCCGCCTGCGATCACAACGCAGTCGGCAAAGTCGGCTCCGCAGGCTTCGACCTGCAACCGGATTTTGCCGTCATTGACCAGCAGTGTCTTGCCAACTTCGAGCGCGGCAAAAATCTCTGGGTGGGGCAGGCAGACGCGGCTTGCATCACCTTCCGCTTTGTCCAGATCAAGGCGGAACTTGGCCCCTTCGTCCAACATCTCGCTGTCGCCGGCAAATACGCCGACGCGCAGTTTGGGGCCCTGAAGGTCGGCCAGAATTGCAATCGCCGATCCGCAGTCTTCCTCGACCTGTCGGATAATCTTGTGTTTGACGGCGATCTCTTCGTGGCTGCCATGCGACATGTTGAGGCGAAACACATCCGCGCCTGCCTCGTGGAGCGCCCGGATCATCTCGTATGTGTCCGATGCGGGGCCAAGCGTGGCCACAATTTTCACGTTGCGTAGGCGTCGCATATCTCTGGCCCCTTTGGATGATACCGCTAACAACAGCCTTATTGCCCAATTCACATCTCGAGGCAACTGGCCTAAACCTGCGGCAATTATGGTGACAACTGCATGACATACTCCCCTTTCTCCGTCCACGGTGCCGACCGGCCGGGGCGCTGGATCATCACATGTGATCACGCAACGAACACAGTGCCCGATTTCATTGGCGGCGGTTCGCTTGGGCTGTCAGCGACGGATATGGCGCGCCACATCGCTTATGATATTGGTGCTCAGGCCACGGCGCTGGCCTTGGGTGTGGCGTTGGATGCGCCTGTGGTGTGTTCAAATTTCTCGCGACTGGTGATTGACCCCAATCGGGGGGCGGATGATCCCACGCTGATCCCGCAGCTTTACGATGGCACGATCATTGCCGGGAACCGGTATGTGGACGCGGGCGAACGGGCGCGGCGTATCAATGAGCTTTATCAGCCCTATCACGCCGCGATTGCCGGTATTGCCCACCGTGATGACGCCGTGTTTCTGTCTATGCACAGCTTTACGCCACAGCTTGTCGCAGGCCCGCCGCGCCCGTGGGAAATCGGGGTGCTTTCAGCGGCTGACAGGCGGATCGCTGACCCGCTGATCGGGTTGCTGCAAGGGGTACTTGCCTCACCAGTTGGGGACAATGCGCCCTATGCGGGGTTTTTCCCGGGCGATGCGATGAGCCAGCATGCCCACATTCCCGGGCGGCCCAATGTGATCCTGGAAATACGCCAGGATTTGATCACCCATGCCGACGGTCAGGCACATTGGGCGCAGCTTCTGGCCCCCCACCTTGAAGCGGCGCGCAAACAGGCCAATCTATAAGGGCGCTCTTTCATTGTTCCAAATACACTGCGGCGGTATGGGAGCTGGCCCCTATGTTCAGGGCGCACTCACCCGCCCGGCATTCAGCAAAGGATAAAACCCATGGACGCACAAACCCAGCTTGAACTTGAAGCAGCCGCGTTTCGTCGCCTGCGCCAGCACCTTATGCAGGACCGCACGGACGTACAAAACATCGACATGATGAACTTGGCTGGCTTTTGCCGCAATTGCCTGAGCCGCTGGTATCAGGAGGCCGCAGCCGACCACGGGATTGAGATGAGCAAGGATGAAGGGCGTGAAGCGTTTTACGGGATGACCATGGCCGATTGGAAAGCCAACTTTCAGACCGACGCAAGTGCCGTGCAACAAGATGCATTCAAAACGGCCTTTGCCGAGAACGTCAAAAAGGACTGACGCAGCACCGCGCCGGGCGGGTCCACCGGCGCGCCATGCTTGCACCTTGCGGCGATCTTTGCCATTGCAGGCCAGCATTCGCACGCAGAGGGCACCGCCATGAAATTCACACTCAGCTGGCTGAAACAGCATCTCGACACCACCGCGTCGGTGGACGAGATCACCTATGCCCTGACCGACCTCGGCCTTGAGGTCGAAGGTGTCGAGGATCGTGGGGCCAAGCTTGCGGATTTTACCATCGGCAAAGTGATCAGTGCGGAAAAGCATCCCGATGCTGACCGTCTGCGGGTCTGTCAGGTCAACACGGACGAGGGGATGAAACAGATCATCTGTGGTGCCCCCAATGCCCGCGAGGGTATCACCGTTGTTGTGGCCAAGCCGGGTGTCTACGTGCCGGGCATCGACACCACCATCGGTGTGGGCAAGATCCGGGGTATCGAAAGCTTTGGCATGATGGCGTCCGAACGCGAAATGGAATTGTCAGACGAACATGATGGCATCATCGAACTGCCGTCAGGCGAGGTCGGCGACCGGTTTGTGGACTGGCTGGCCGACCATGATCCGTCCAAAGTGGACCCGGTCATCGAAATTGCCATCACCCCGAACCGCCCAGATGCGTTGGGCGTGCGCGGCATTGCACTGGATCTTGCGGCCCGTGGCATCGGCACGATGAAACCCGCGCCAGCCCCCACGCTTGAAGGGGCGTTCCCCTGCCCAGTCACAGTGAGCATTGACGATGACACCCTTGGGCAATGCCCGGTGTTTTTTGGGCGCGTGATCCGGGGCGTAAAGAATGGGCCAAGCCCGGAATGGCTGCAGGATCGCTTGCGCGCGATTGGCTTGCGCCCGATTTCGTTCCTGGTGGATGTCACGAATTTTTTCACCTTTGATCGCAACCGGCCGCTACACGTTTTTGATGCGGACAAGATCGCTGGCAATGCGTTGCGCGTGCACCGCGCCAAGGGTGGCGAAACCCTGGTTGGTCTGGACGAAAAGGACTACGTATTTGCCGCTGATATGACCCTGATTTCTGACGCCGAGGGGGCCGAAAGCATCGGTGGCGTTATGGGCGGTCTACGCTCTGGCTGTACCGCCGAAACGGTGAATGTGTTTGTCGAAGCGGCTTACTTTGATCCGGTGCGCACCGCCTATACCGGCCGCGCGCTCAAGATCAATTCGGACGCGCGGTATCGTTTTGAGCGGGGAATTGATCCGGCCTTTACCCCGATAGGTTTGGATCTGGCGTGCGAGATGATCATTGACCATGCCGGTGGCGAGGTATCGAGCCGCGTGCAGGCCGGGGCGATCCCCGACACGGCGCGCGCCTACAAACTTGATGCTGCGCGGGTTCAGAGCCTGGTTGGTATGGATATTCCTGAAAGCGAACAGCGCCAGACGCTGACCGCCTTGGGGTTCCGGCTCGAGGGGGACATGGCGCATGTGCCGTCCTGGCGTCCTGACGTGATGGGCGAGGCGGACCTGGTCGAAGAAGTGGCGCGCGTTGCATCCCTGACCAAGTTGAAGGGCCGCCCCTTGCCGCGCATCAGCGACGGTGTCCCCAAACCCGTGATGACCCCGCTGCAGCGCCGCGAGCAGATCGCGCGCCGCACAACTGCGGCCTTGGGCTACAACGAATGTGTCACTTACAGCTTTATCGATCAGGCATCAGCCAAGTTGTTTGGTGGTGGCGATGACGCGACGATGTTGGAAAATCCAATCTCGTCGGACATGAGCCATATGCGCCCCGCTTTGTTGCCAGGCTTGTTGCAGGCTGCCGCGCGCAATCAGGCACGTGGTTTTATGGATGTGTCCCTGTTCGAAGTCGGCCCGGCCTTTCATGGTGGAGAGCCGGGCGAGCAGCATTTGCTGTTGTCAGGGCTGCTTGTGGGCCGCACCGGTCCCAAGGATGTGCACGGGGCCAGCCGCCCCGTCGACGTTTACGATGTAAAGGCAGATGCAGAGGCGGTGTTGTCGGCTATTGGCGCACCTGCGAAGGTGCAGATCATGCGCGGCGCATCTGACTGGTGGCATCCGGGGCGTCATGGCAAGATTTGTCTGGGCCCCAAAAAGGTGTTGGGCGTTTACGGCGAACTGCATCCGCGCGTACTTGAAGCGATGGATATCAAAGGGCCCGCCATGGCCTTTACCCTGTGGCCCGCCGAAGTGCCCATGCCGCGCAAGTCGGGTGCCAACAAAGGCGCACTTGATATCAGTGATCTTCAGGCGGTCGAGCGCGACTTTGCCTTTGTGGTGGACGCTGATGTTGAGGCGCTAACGCTGGTCAATGCCGCCAGCGGTGCAGACAAGGCCCTGATTGAAGATGTGCGTGTTTTTGACGAGTTCATTGGTGGCAGTCTGGGTGAAGGCAAAAAATCACTGGCCATCACTGTTCGTCTACAGCCCACGGATGCCACATTGAAAGACGCTGATATTGATGCAGTTGGGCAAAAGGTTGTTGAAAAGGTCACAAAAGCCACCGGCGGTACGCTGCGCGGCTAATCGGGCGTGTGGTGGTCAAAGCAAAGGAGAGCCAGCAATGTTGAACGTTTATCTTTCTGGAGAGATCCACACGGACTGGCGCGAACAGATCATCGAGGGCGCGCATGGGCTTGATGTTACATTTTCCGGCCCGGTGACGGATCACGGTGCGAGCGATGATTGCGGTGTGGCGATCCTTGGTGCGGAAGACTCCAAGTATTGGCATGACCACAAGGGCGCGATGGTCAATGCAATCCGGACCCGCAAGGGCATCTCGGATGCGGACGTTGTTGTTGTGCGATTTGGCGATCAATACAAGCAGTGGAATGCTGCATTTGACGCAGGGTACGCTGCTGCGCTGGGCAAATCGCTGATCATTCTGCACGGCGCGGGGCATGCGCACGCGCTCAAAGAAGTTGATGCGGCGGCTTTGGCTGTCGCCCAGGAACCGGCCCAGGTGGTCGATATCCTGCGCTATGTACTGAGCGGCGCGCTGCCCTGATAAGTCGGCGCGCGGGACTGTTCCGGGCCTTTGGCCCAAAAAGCGCCCGCCCACCGACCCAGGGTCACGCTTGTTTTGACATTGGTTTTTGACCACCCTGTGCCTCTAGCCAGATGGCGCGGGAGGGGTGGTCATGAAATTCGACTATGTGGTTGTTGGGGGTGGGTCTGCAGGCTGTGTCATGGCAGCCCGCCTGAGCGAGGACCCGGCCGTTTCCGTCTGCCTGATCGAAGCGGGTGGTGGGGGCACAGACATCTTTGTGCGGGCACCTGCCTTGGTTGCGGGCATGATTTCCGGGCGGCCAAAGATCAATAACTGGGCCTTTCACACCGAACCGCAGCCTGAGTTGAACGGGCGACGCGGGTTTCAGCCCCGCGGCAAGACCCTTGGGGGGTCAAGTGCGATCAACGCCATGCTCTATGTCCGTGGTCATCCTAGTGATTACGATGAATGGGCCGACCTTGGGGCCGAGGGCTGGGATTGGAGCAGCGTGTTGCCGTGGTTCAAAAAGGCCGAAGCCAACGCACGGGGTGCCGATGTGCTGCACGGCGCAGATGGCCCATTGCAAGTTGGCGATCAATCCGAGCCGCGCGCCATCAGTCATGCGTTTGTTGAGGCCGGCGCGCAGGCGCAGATTCCGGTCCGTTCGGATTTCAACGGATCAGAGCAATACGGGGTTGGTTTGTATCAGGTCACCCAGCATCATGAGGGGCCTGCCAAGGGCGAGCGGTGTTCGGCCGCCTCGGCTTATCTACCGGCGGCCGTGCGAGCGCGGGCGAACCTGACACTTCTGACACGGGCCATGGCGCAAAAGGTCGAGATGGATGGTCAGCGCGCTGTCGGCGTTCGGATGAAACATCAAGGCAAGGTCAAGCTGGTCGAGGCCGGACGTGAAGTCATTTTGTCGGGGGGTGCCTTTGGCTCTCCGCACCTGCTTTTGCTGTCGGGGATCGGGCCGCGCGATGAACTGGCGAGCCATGGCATTGATGTGGTGCGCGACTTACCCGGTGTTGGTCAGAACCTGCAGGATCATCTGGACTACATCATCAGTTACCATTCCAAACGCGATGATGTGGTGGGGCTTGGCCTCAAGGGAATCGTCGATTTGGCCCGTGCGGGTTTGCGCTGGCGCAAGGATGGGACGGGGTTGTTTGCCTCACCCATGGCGGAGGCTGGGGCCTTTCTGAAGTCGGATCCAGAGGCTGCGCGCCCGGATCTACAATTGCACTTTGTGGTTGGAATCGTTGATCAGCACATGCGCAAGATCCACTTCCGCTATGGCTATTCCTGTCACGTGTGCGTGTTGCGTCCTCACAGCCGGGGCCAGGTGGGGTTGCACTCCACCGATCCTGCGGCCCCGCCGCGCATTGATCCGGGGTATCTGAGCGACCCGCGCGACCTTGATGTGCTGATGGCGGGCGCACGGCAGATGGAGACGATCCTGGACGCAGCACCGCTGGCCCCCTGGAAGGGGAAAAAACTCTATGCCCACGACGGCAGTGATGCCGCACTTGAGGCTGATATTCGCGCCCGCGCCGACACCATTTATCACCCGGTGGGCACCTGTCGGATGGGCGCGGACGATATGGCCGTGACAGATCCAAGTGGGCGCGTTCGCGGTGTGCAGGGGTTGCGCGTTGTCGATGCATCACTGATGCCGCGTTTGATTGGTGGGAACACCAACGCCCCCACCATCATGATGGCGGAAAAGATCAGCGCAGAAATGCGTATCCCGCAGTCCTAACCACCTTGCCTGCGTCCGTAGGTTAGGGGCGTGGCGGCGTGTTCATCCCTTTTTCAACCGCAGGGCGGCTGAGGAAACGTGCGAGATAGGCGCTCAGGTTTTTGTGGTCGTCCCAGCCGACCATCTCCTTGGCCCCATAGAAATTGAGCGCGTTCAACCAAGGTGCGATGGCGATGTCGGCAATCGAGTATTGGCCGGTGATCCAGTCTTGGCCGTCCAGCTCTTTTTCCAGAACGCCCAACAGACGCTTGGCTTCGTCCACATAGCGCTGTTGCGGGCGCTTGTCCTCCCACTGGGAGCCTGCGAATTTGACGAAAAAGCCCATCTGCCCGAGCATTGGCCCAAGCCCGCCCATCTGAAACATGAGCCACTGGAGGGTCTTGGCTTTGTCACTCGCTGTCTCGCCAATGAGCTGACCTGATTTTTCTGCCAGATAGATCAGAATCGCGCCGGATTCGAACAAGCCGATTGGTCCGTCCGGGCCGTTGGGGTCGATGATGGCGGGGATCTTGTTGTTGGGGTTGAGCGACAGGAACTCGGGGCTTTTGACGTCGGCATCCGATAAGGTCACCAGATGCGCTTCGTAATCAATGGCCATCTCTTCGAGTGCGATGGATGCTTTGACCCCGTTGGGCGTTGGAAAGGAAAACAGTTGTAGAACGCTAGTGTCCTTGGGTGTCCATTTTTGAGTGATCGGGAAGGCGCTGAGGTCGGCCATATGGGGCATCTCCTGTTGAAGTATGGATAGGAGATAGTCGATTTTCCCCGTCAAAATACCCTTTGCGCTGTGAGCACATGTGTTAACAGGTGTTCACATGCGCACGGTCACATCAGAAACGCCGGCGCGACAGCCAACAAGGGACTGAAGAATGCTTAACGAATTCAAAGACTTTATCGCCAAGGGCAATGTCATGGACATGGCCGTTGGTATCATCATCGGGGCGGCCTTCACGGCTATCGTATCCTCACTCGTGGCCGATTTGATCAACCCGTTCATCGGTTTGTTCATGGGCGGCATCGACTTTACCAACATGTACTTCGTGCTATCTGGCGATGTCGCGGATGGCGCTTCGCTTGAAGCCGCACGCGAGGCCGGAGCCGCTGTGTTTGCGTATGGTGCGTTCATCATGGCGATCATCAACTTCCTGATCATTGCCTTTGTGGTGTTCATGCTTGTGCGCTACGTGAACAAGGTCAAAGCCGCCGCGGAAACGCCTGAAGAACCCAAAGAAGAAGCGCCCGCTGGCCCCAGCGAATTGGACATCCTGATGGAAATCCGCGACTCGCTGGCCAAGTAGCGTCTGCTCCGTTTTCGAAGTTTGAAACAGGCCTGCGATGCGGGCCTGTTTTTTTGTGCTGATCTGTTCTTGCGTCGATTGCTGCCACCGTCCGAACGGCGGCCCGGTCTCATGGCCTGCATTGACTTGCATTCGCACGCAAGAAATCGTTCGTAGGTCGCAGACTTGGCCGCAAGACTGTGCGCAAGTCGCTGGTTTTTCGGACGAGGCGTGCAAAAATGGTTCTTGATGCAACAGATAAACGCATTCTGGTCGCGCTTCAGAAACGTGGGCGTATGTCCAATGCAGAACTGAGCGAAGCGGCACATCTGTCGCCATCCGCGTGCCACCGTCGTGTCCAGCGCCTCGAAGAGGCGGGGGTTATCAAGGACTACGTAGCCCTGCTGGATGCGCGCAAAATGGGGGTTCCGACGACTGTGTTTGTCGAAATCCGGCTGCAAGGGCAAACGGATGATGTGCTGGAGTCCTTTGAAAAAGCTGTGGCGCGGATTCCGGATGTTTTGGAATGTCACCTGATGGCGGGGACGGCCGATTACATCCTAAAGGTGGTGACCGAAGGCACCGAAGATTTCGCCCGCATCCACCGCCAACACCTTGCCCGCTTGCCAGGCGTTGCGCAGATGCAGTCCAGTTTCGCCCTCAGAACTGTCTTCAAGACAACTGCGTTGCCGGTGTAGGATTTGGATGCACCTGTGTGCTTTCTACTTTGAGGTTAGTTGTTCCTTTAACTTTGGCGCGTACCACACTCTGAAAGCGTAAACGTTGTGGTGAAGATATGCGTGTGGTTTTGCTGATGTTCAGTTTGGTGTTGTCCGGGCCGGTCATGGCGTTGGCTGTCAATACGCCCGCCCGCGACGACATTGCCCTGATGATCATCCCACCGTGGCAAGACAGCGCGGCCATTGTCGCAGCCGTTGAAGGATCTGAAATTGGTCCGACACGGGCGCGGTTTGCGATTCTGGTACACGTGCCGGACCCTGATTTGACGGAACGTGCGTACGCTGCCGGGGCTTGGTGGATTACCGGGGGGGCTGGTTTGGCTGCCATCTGTGGTGTGCGGATATGAGCCCTAACATCCTATCCGCCCTCGATGCGTCCCGACTGCGCGCCGCGACCTGGTTGTTGCATGGTTGCTTGATCCTGTCCGTGTTGATCGGCGGGGCGGCGATGCTGCTGCCGATCCACTCTGTTTTCCCAGGTGTGCTGGCGTTTTCGGCCACGGCAATCGGGTACTGGGCAGTCCGTACCGGCTACAAGCATTATCGCCTGATCGTTGGGCAATCTGCCGTTGCGCAGGCCATTGCGCTCACTGCGGCTTTGTCGGGCACTGGATGGCAGATCGATGCGCATATGCTGTTTTACGTGGCCTTGGCTGCGCTGGTTGGCCTTGTCGACATTCGCGCGATCCTCGGTGCCGCTGGCACGGTCGTCTTGCACCACCTTAGCATGGGTATATTCCTGCCTTACTTGGTGTTTCCGTCCGTGAATTTGTTGGAGAATATTGAGCGGGTTTTGTTTCATGGCACGATTGTCGGTCTTGAGGTTCTCATCCTTTGCTGGGCTGTGTCTGTGCGCCTGGGTCTCACCCAACAGGTGCAAGGGGCACTCATTCAGGCTGATTCCGCAATCTTACAGGCCAAAGCGGCTGAAAAGCAGGCGGATCAGGCACGCGCGCACGCTGAGGCAGAAGCCGAACGCGCGCACATCGCACAGGCCAAGGCAGAAGAGGTTCTGGGCGTGCTGAAAACCGAGCAAGCTGCGCGCGAACAGGCCAACCTTGCCGCGCTTCAAGCCGAAGAGCGCACTGCGGCCGAACAGCAAAAAGTCATGGAAGCGCAGACACAAGTTGTCAAAGCATTGAAGCAAGGCATGGAGCGGATTGCGCGGGGGGATCTGTCCAATCCAATTGTTGCGCCATTTCCCGGACCCTATGAGGCACTGCGCGTAAACTATAATCGCGCGATTGCAGATCTGGCATCAACACCGTCAGACGTTTCTGGTCGCACTGGCGATTTGTTAAGCCAAGTGGCCGGGGTCAGTGCAGCGGCAAATGATCTTGCCGGGCGCACCGATAAACAAGTCGCCTCACTCGCCGCGACAAGTGACGCCGTCACAAGGCTGCATGAGGCTGTGGCCGCATCGACCAATAATGCCAAGTCAACGGCCGCATCCGCGTCTGCGGCAACGGCAGATGCCGTCGCCGGGGGCGAAGTTGTGCGCCAGGTTGTCGGCGCCATGAGTGAGATCGAAGCGTCGTCACAAGAGATCGCCAAAATCAATGCGGTGATGGATTCGATTGCATTTCAAACCAACCTCCTTGCCCTCAACGCAGGTGTGGAGGCCGCGCGGGCCGGAACTGCAGGTCGTGGTTTTTCTGTTGTGGCATCCGAAGTGCGTGCCTTGTCACAACGGGCGACCGAGGCCGCGCGGGGTATCAATGAATTGACCCAGCGCAGCGGACGACAAGTGCAAGCCGGGGTGCTGCTTGTCGGTAGGGCGGGCGAGGCGTTGGACGGAATTGTCGCTTCAATCGCGGAAATGACGGCTTCGGTCGAACAGATCGCGAGTGCAGCCGATGCGCAATCAAATGGGTTGCGGGCTGTCGACAACACCGTTGCCGAATTGGACGCCGTGGCGCAAAGCAACGCGGCAATGTTCGAAGAAACAAGTACGGCCTGTCTGTCCTTAACCGCGGGTATGGATCAGATTGCCGAGCAACTTCGCAGATTTCGTATGACGCCGCAGCCTGCTTCGGTTGAAACGCTGGCGGTTGATGACGGGCACGTTCAAACTGCGATAGGCTGAAAATCACGACGACGGTCCGCGTTACCTGTTTTGCTGTCCTTTGAAAAACAAACCCCCGCGGCAGGGCCACGGGGGTTGTATCTGTAACAGCATCCCAGGTGTGACTTACATCATACCTTCGCGCTGCGCTTTTTTGCGTGCCAGTTTGCGGGCACGGCGGATCGCTTCAGCTTTCTCGCGCGCTTTTTTCTCGGACGGTTTCTCGAAATGTTGCTTGAGCTTCATTTCACGGAACACGCCTTCGCGCTGGAGCTTTTTCTTCAGAGCCCGGAGGGCCTGATCGACATTGTTGTCGCGAACACTAACCTGCATGTGGTTGTCACCACCTTTCTAGATTCGAGTTGCAAGGATTTGCAGGAGTGCTGGCATTAGCAAACCCCTCCCTGTTTGTCCAGCAATAGAAACCGTGGTCGGATGCTGTGATTGATCCTAAAAAACAAAGTCATTTGCTGCGAGGTCCTGCACGTCGACCCCTTTCAACAGCATCGTGTT
The DNA here is from genome assembly GCA_039814435.1 of Pseudomonadota bacterium. Classification (GTDB taxonomy): domain Bacteria; phylum Pseudomonadota; class Alphaproteobacteria; order Rhodobacterales; family Rhodobacteraceae; genus Tateyamaria. Next base: position 1,334 of record JBCCBC010000023.1, on the reverse strand, counting down.
GCCATTCAGATCGTCGATACGTGTGCCGGAACTGACGGTGCGCAGATGCCCCCCGCCCGTCAAATCCGCAAAGCTGCTGATCGTGCCCGCACTGCGCAAATCAATCCGTTCACCCGTTTCGCCGATGTCAAAGTCAGTGACGATGTCTTGTCCTGTGCTGAACACAAATCTGTCCCGTCCCGCTTGGCCACTGATGCGGTCGTCGCCGGCACCACCGTCTATCGAATCGTTTCCAGCGCCGCCACGCAGCACATCGCTACCGCCGCCGCCATCGATAGTGTCGCGTCCCGCGCCACCGGTGATGGTGTCGGACCCGCTGCCGCCGCCCAAGCCATCGTTGCCTTTGCCCCCTGAGATCCGGTCTGCGCCTGCTCCGCCTGCGATATCGTCGCCGCCGGCGCTGCCGCGCAAGTCATCCTCCCCGGCTCCTCCTTGAATGTCATCGCGTCCGGTGCCGCCGAACACGGTGTCGTCCCCGGCGCGTGCAAGGATGCGGTCATCGCCTGCGACACCCGCCAATGTGTTGTCGTCCCCGTCACCGGCCAGCACATCGTCGCCGCTTGTCCCTGTAAACGGGTCCGTGGGCGGTTCGATCTGTTGATCCAGTTGCACAGGTGCCTCGGTGCTCGCGAATTTTTGGGTCACATAGACCGCATCAAATCCGCGCCCGTCCCCGACCTCGATACCAATGCCGATCAGGTCAAAGTCCGGATTCAGAATATTGGCCCGGTGCCCCGGGCTGTTCATCAAGGATGCGTGGAGGTCCGCCACATCATCTGTGATGCCCTGCGCCCCACGTTCAGACTGATACGCAATGTTTTCACCCCATGTCCAATTGCCCGAAAACTCAAATCCCGCATCGCGCATACGGTCACCAGGATCGGACCCGTCGACGCCAGTATGACTGAACACGAGGGTGTCATCCATCCACGTGCTGTGATCCTCGCTGGCGTCATTCAAACGCAACTCCAGTGTTAACGCATCGATCCCGCGCGCGGCGCGTTCCTGATTGATAAGGTCCAGCATCTGGCGCTCGAATTGGCTTGCAACGGACATGCGATTTTCCTTCGTTTTATGAGTGGTGCAGGTCGGTCTGTGATCGGAGCGCGTGCAGCGGCAACCGTATGGCGTTCAACCGGGCCCCTGGCGGCAATACTGTGCTTCTTTGCCGTGCCGACTGTGGCGAGGATCCGCGTGCGCCCCCGTGTGTCGGCCGTGTTTTACCCGTCCCCACGATCCACAGGCAGGGACTGGCCAGTGTACAAGGTCATCTGGACGCAGTGAGCAATCCATCATTGCCGGTGCGCATGTCGCGCCCTACCTTACCGCCATGG
>JBCCBC010000205.1:0-5106 GCA_039814435.1 Pseudomonadota bacterium | reverse complement strand
GTTTGTTGAGGCATCGGCCCTGCTGCGCGCCATCTACCGCGACGTGGATTTCACCGAATTCAACTTTACCAACCATATGCTGCAACGCCTGAACCTGATTTCACCTGACCGGTTCCAGCCCGTGCTCGAAGAGTTGCGCACCGCGTGGATCGCGCGCATGCGCCTCGTGCTCAGCCAGATCCCGGGCAAAACTGTGCTTCTCTGGGCCAGCACTGCATCACCCGAGGATATTGGTGACGATTTCGATGCCGATCCGGCTTTTGTCACGCGCACAATGCTCGACACGGTGATCCCAATGGCCACCGATTATGTCGAGGTCATCGCCTCGCCGGATGCGGTCGAGGCGGGGACCGAAGGCATGGTGTTTTCGGAAATGGAGGCACCTGCAGCCGCACAAATGTTGGGCCCGCAGTCTCATACAGAGATTGCTGCGGCCCTTGCGCCGATCCTGAAAACATACCTGTAACACCAAACAGGCCCGGCGCATAACTGCACCGGGCCCGTTTTTTGGATGCTGGGGCAGTTAGCCCAGTTTTTCGATCATCTCTGGCACAGCGTCGAACAGGTCAGCGACCAGTCCGTAGTCGGCCACCTGGAAAATCGGCGCTTCTTCGTCTTTGTTGATGGCAACAATGACCTTGCTGTCTTTCATCCCGGCAAGGTGCTGAATGGCACCCGAAATACCGACCGCAACATAAAGGTCAGGGGCCACAACTTTGCCGGTCTGACCAACCTGCCAGTCGTTCGGCGCATACCCGGAATCGACCGCCGCGCGCGAGGCGCCAACGGCGGCACCCAGCGTGTCAGCCAGTTTTTCGATCAGGGCAAAGTCGTCTTCGGACCCGACGCCGCGCCCACCGGACACAACCACACCCGCAGATGTCAGCTCTGGACGGTCGCTGGCGGCAACCTTGTCTTCGACCCATGCGGACAATGCCGGATCTGCGGCAGCCGCGATGTTCTCGACCGAAGCTGATCCGCCCGTTGCGGCGGCATCAAATGTCGACGTGCGGAAGGTGATGACTTTCTTGCCGTCTCCGGATTTCACAGTCTGGATTGCGTTGCCTGCGTAAATCGGGCGCTCAAACGTGTTGGAATCGATCACGGCTGTCGCGTCCGAAATGACCATCGCGTCCAACAATGCAGCCACGCGGGGCATCACGTTTTTCGCGTCAGTGGTCGCCGGGGCGACGATGTGTTCGTAATCACCGGCGAGTGAGACGATCAGATCCGCCACAGGCTCGGCCAAGCGTTTGCCGTATACCGCGTCCTCGGCGCACAGCACGCGTGACACGCCGGCGATTGTTGCCGCTTCGGCGGCGGCGGCGGCGCATGTGGCCCCTGCTGCCAAAACAACCACATCACCCAAAGCGGTCGATGCGGTCACGGCCTTGGCGGTGGCGTCCATCGCCAATTCGCCGTCGTTGATTTCTGCCAGAAGAAGTACAGCCATTACACCGCCCCCGCTTCTTTAAGTTTCGATACAAGCTCTTCAACCGAGCCAACTTTGATCCCGGCGGCACGTGCCTCGGGTTCGGCGGTGCCTACGATCTCAAGACGCGGGGTCGCATCAACGCCGTAATCCGCAGCTGTTTTCTCATCCAGCGGCTTCTTCTTGGCTTTCATGATGTTGGGCAGCGACGCATAGCGCGGCTCGTTCAGGCGCAAGTCAACCGTGATGACCGCCGGCATGTTGACCTCGATGGTCTGCAAACCGCCATCCACTTCGCGGGTCACCTTGGCTTTGTCGCCGGCAATCTCGACTTCGGATGCGAATGTGGCCTGGCTCCAGCCCATGAGGGCGGACAGCATCTGGCCCGTCGCGTTCATGTCGTTGTCGATCGCCTGCTTGCCGCACAGCACAAGGCCGGGCTGCTCTTCGTCGATCACCCCTTTGAGGATCTTGGCGACGGTCAGCGGTTCGATGTCGGTGTGCACGTCGTCCGCAGCGATCACCAAAATCGCCCGGTCTGCACCCATGGCCAGCGCCGTACGCAGTGTTTCCTGCGCCTGTTTGACGCCTACGGATACCGCGATGATCTCCTCGGCCTGGCCCGCTTCCTTGAGGCGGATGGCCTGTTCGACCGCAATCTCGTCAAACGGGTTCATCGACATTTTCACATTGGCGAGATCCACACCCGATCCGTCCGCTTTGACGCGCACCTTCACGTTGTAATCGATCACGCGTTTGACAGGCACCAACACCTTCATGAGCGTTCCTCTCTTCAAAATTGCTGACCGTCAGCGGCAGCCCAAAATTACGACTCAACTTCGACAAGCGAGATAGTAGGTCTCGATTGGTTTACCCAACCCCGCTTCACGGAAACAGGACAAAATCGTCACGTCACACCGCTAAGACGCCGCGTCCGGTCTTCCATTGGTGCGAAAGTTTCCCAAGCGCGCGGAAATGATTGGGAAATTGCGGGCGCACAGTCGGGGCGCCAGCGCGCAGGATATCGCATGACTGGCTGGCTTTGCGAATTTACCTGCAGGTTTTTGCGGGTGCGCGCCGGGGGACGCGCCCGTGCAAGGGATGAACGCGCCGCCCGGCCGTGTTTGACGTCACGTGCGGTTCGCGCCTGGAACCCACAGCACATCGTCTTTGCCACCATTGTTGGCAATCCGGGCTGCGACAAAAAACCAGTCGCTCAGACGGTTCAGGTATTTAACGGCCGCCGGGTTCACGGCCTCCATCGTCGCCAACTCGACCGACATCCGTTCGGCGCGGCGCGCCACTGTGCGGCACACGTGCAAATGCGCGGATTGCGCTGACCCACCGGGCAAGATGAAGCTGCGCAGCGGCTCAAGCACGTCGTTCATGGCATCGATCTCGGCCTCCAGCCGGGACACTTGCGCGTCGGCCATACGCAACGGGGGATATTCGGCCTCGGCGTCCTGTTCCATGTCTGGACGGCACAGATCAGCGCCCAGATCGAACAGGTCGTTTTGGATGCGGCTCAGTGCGACGTCCAGATCGCCGTCTGCGTCCAACCGGGCCACACCCAAAAACGCGTTCAATTCATCAACGGTGCCATAGGCCGATACGCGCATGGCATGCTTGGCCACGCGCGCGCCATTACCCAGGGCGGTTTCGCCAGCATCGCCGGTCTTGGTGTAAATCTTGTTTAGAACAACCACGTGCTCAGCCTCCGCTACGTTTCAGGGCGACATAGGCCAGAATCAGCAGAACGGCCACAAATTGCGCGCCAATCCGGTAGCGCATCAGCTTGTTTGAATTGTTCTTGGCCCAGCCCGACCCTTTGGCAAATCCGCCCAGCCCCAGCATCAGCACCACAACAACGGCCAAACAGGCCAGAACAATCAGAATGAAAAGCGGGTCTTGGGCCATGTCAGCCAGTCCTTTAGTCTAGTGTAGACGTGCATGTAGCCGCCTGAGCGCAAAAAGCGAACATGTCTTTCGCTCACCCCCGCGACAGGATCAAATCCAGCGCCCGCGTGGGCAGGATCCGGCGCAAAGCGGACATGATATAGGTCGGCGTCGTCACAAAATAGCGCGGGCGCGGGTGCGCGGCCTCGACCGCATGGCGCAGTTTCTTGACCACGGCTTCGGGCGGCAGTTCAAACGGATCGGGGCCTGTGTTCTTGTACAATCGCGGCCGCAACTGGTCGCGATACTGCGCCATCCGGGGCGAGGATTCCCAATCGACCCAGCGTTCAAAATTGGCGGCAGCGTTGACGCGAAACTTGCTGGTGATGGGCCCCGGTTCGATCAGGATCACATGAATAGGCGTGTCGCGCATTTCCAGCCGCAAGGTGTCTGTCAGGCCCTCAAGCGCGAATTTGGTCGCGTTATAGGCCCCACGCCACGGCATCGTCACAAACCCAAGGACAGACGAACATTGCACAATGCGCCCGTGGCCTTGTGCCCGCATCACCGGGATCACCTGGCGGGACAACTCGTGCCAGCCGAAAAAGTTGGCCTCGAACGCGGTGCGCAAGGCGTCTGTCGGCATGTCCTCAACCGCACCGGGGATCGCGTAGGCGCCGTTGTTGAACAGCGCATCCAACGTGCCGTTTGTGGCATCCAACACCTCGGCCAGACCTTGGGTGATCGTGGTGGTGTCACTGTAGTCGATCAAGGGGCTGTCAAACCCTTCGCTCTTCAGGCGGGCGCAGTCCTCAGCCTTGCGGCACGCAGCGAACACGCGCCAGCCTGCATCACGCAGACCAACAGCGGACGCATAGCCGATGCCGGTTGAGCAGCCAGTGATCAGGATTGATTTCGGAGACATATCGCGGCCTTTGATGGTCAGTCAGACCGCCGATATGCGTTGGTCTTGCCCGGGATGCAATCAGCCTTCGCCAAGCAGAAAGTCGGCCATCCAACCCTCGGTGCCACCCGAAACGGGGCGCAACCGCACCCAGCCATTGCCGGGGTCTTGCAGGATTTCGACCCGGTCGCCGCGCACCAGACGGTTCACAACCGAAAATCCGGTGCCCGGGCCACCGCGTACATTGACGCTATTGCCCGTAACCGCGCGGATTTCGAAATTGCCATCGGTCTGCTCCGCGTCGTCACGGCCAAATTCGACGGGCGTGATCACGGCTGCAGTGCCAACAAGGCTGGGCAGCACGATTGTCGGGGGCTCTTCGCTGATCGCTTCGGCCACGGCCTCTTCGATGGCAGGTGCGGGTGTTTGCCGCGCTTTCTTGGTCTCAAGCGTGGGCTCAGGGCGCAACACTTCGTTCACGGACGTGAGGTTCAAGGCGACGCGGGTGACGTTTTCCGGAATGGCAGCCGGGGCCGGGGCAGCAGCAATAACCGCATCCAGTTTTTCTTCTTCCACTGCCACGGGCATGTCGATCCGCGCTTGCCGCGTTTCGACCGGATCAAACTCCGAACCACCGCTCAACTCGTAGAAACCCCACCCCATAAAGGCGAAAGAAATGATAATAAAGCGCGCCATACCGTGCGTTCCCCCAACATACCCGTACCGTCAACCCCCACAAGGATGACCTGTCAACTCCATATCAAGCCAGACGATTCTCTCCACTGGTAAAAGGGCACATTTTTTCCCCGCAGATGATCTTTGTTGTGTCAGGGCAACGCCCTTTGGGGGGCAATAGGCCCCGTACCGACCGATC
>JBCCBC010000177.1:0-6267 GCA_039814435.1 Pseudomonadota bacterium | reverse complement strand
CATAAAGAGCGTAAGGGCGACCCGCAGGGCCGCCCTTACCGTTGGATCAACCTGTGTTCGGATCAATTCGGGATCAGATCTGGGATCAGCGTCACAATGCCTGGGAAAGTCCACAACAGTGCAAGCCCCGCCACCTGTATCAACACAAACGGAATGATACCGCGATAGATGTGCCCGGTCGTGACCTCTTTGGGCGCGACCCCCCGCAGATAGAACAGCGCAAAGCCAAACGGTGGCGTCAGAAACGATGTCTGCAGGTTTACCGCGATCATGATCGTCACCCATTTGGGGTCAAACGTACCGCCATAAATCACCGGCCCGACAATCGGGATCACGATGTAGATGATCTCGAGGAAGTCGAGCACAAAGCCCAGCACAAACAGCACCAGCATCACGATCAGGAACACCGTGAACTCGTTGTCAAAGGACTTGAGGAACTGCTGGATGTAATGCTCGCCCCCGAAGGAGATCACGACGAGGTTCAGCAATTGCGAGCCGATCAGGATGGTAAACACCATCGACGTCACCTTGGCCGTTTCCCGCACAACCGGGGTCAGAACGCCGGATGTGTAAAGGATCCAGCAGCTGAACAGCAGCCCGAACAGAGCATAGAGATAGGCCGCATAGGCGACAAAGAAGGCAAACCAGCTTTGCGCACCGACTTCGCTCTGATTGATCCGCAAATCGAAATTCGCCCCCACCAGGATACAGATGATGATGGCAAGTGTGGACCAGATGATCACCTTTGGGCTGCGGTCCATATCCGTCAGCTTGCGATAGGCCGCCAACATGATGGCACCGCCCGCGCCCAAAGCCGCCGCAGGGGTCGGGTTGGTGATCCCACCCAGGATCGATCCCAAAACAGCCACGATCAGAACCAGCGGCGGGAATACGACCCGGATCAGCTCGTTCTTGGCGCATCGTTTTACGCCCTCGACCACACCGTACATGATCAACGCGAACGGGATCGCCATGATCGCCACATAAAAGCCCGCAGAGTTCAGCGGTCCGATGATCGCGATATCGGCCAAGAGCGCCAGAACGACCCCAACCCCGCCAATGATCAAAGGCCGCGGGTCGTGACTTGGCGCGATGCCGCGCGCCGTTGTCAGGATCAAGCCCAGCAGGATCAACAGGATCGCTGTCCCCGTCCCGATGGGCGCTGCGTTGTCGACCTTCGCCTGAACGGCTGCGGTGAACTCCTCGTCTGTCAGACGTTCGGACTGGGCCACGCCACCGGCGGCTGCAATCTCTTCTTGTTGGGTGACCGCGTCATCCCAGGCCGCTTGCCCGTGCAGATCGATCATCGCCGCCTTGCAGTCGTCCCCCACATTCGTGCGCAAACTGGCCGACTGCCCGATGTCCGAGAACGCAGATACCGTCGTTGATTGCCCGCCGACGACATTGAGGTTGCCCAACAGGATCGTCCCCACAATGATCAACACAGGTGCGCCGAGGAACCATGTAAAGGCTTCAGAGCGGGTGATCGGCTCGGCGTTGGTGGTCCCCATTTCAACCGCCGGGGCCTTTTCAGGGTTCAGCAACGCATAGCCAAAGGCGTAAAGCGCATAAAGCAGCGCGAGCAAAATGCCCGGCAAAAGCGCCGCCTGGAACAATGTGCCCACCGACACAACCGCAGGCTCACCCAGATAGGTCAGCGCGTCCGTGCAGCCCACGGATTGCGCGCGCGCCTCTTGCGCGGCGGAATAGAGATCCCCCGCCAAGGTGCCCAGCAAAACGATCACTATGGAGGGCGGAATGATCTGACCCAGCGTGCCGGACGCCGCAATGACCCCGGTCGCAATCTCGGGCGAATAGTTGTTGCGCAACATTGTGGGCAACGCCAGCAGCCCCATGGTCACCACGGTCGCGCCCACAATCCCGGTCGAGGCGGCCAAGAACGCCCCCACAACCACAATCGACACGGCCAGCCCCCCCGGCAGCGGGCCAAAGACACGCGCCATCGTGGTCAGCAGATCGTTGGCGATTTTGGAGCGTTCGAGCGTGATCCCCATCAGCACGAACATCAGCACGGCCAGCAGCGTCTCAATCGACTGGCCCGCAAGCACACGTTCGTTCATCCGGTTCACAACAAAGGACACGTTGCGGTCCATCGCCACTTCCCACCCGCTTGGGAACACAGGTTCGCCAATGCGCGGCAGGTCTGGGTATCTGAACACGCTGATGCTGTCAGCCTTGATCCCCGAATTCACCAGATCGCGGTAGGCCGCGCTGGATTGGTCAATCGCCTGGTGGATCAGCAGCCCTGCACTGTCGAGCGATGCGATGATCCCGAACGAGATGACCCCGGCCCCGCCAATGGCGAAGGCCACGGGAAAGCCGGAAAGGATGCCACCAAACAGGCAGACAAAGACGATGATCAGGCCAACTTCGACGCCATCAAGTCCAAACAACATTGCTTTTCCGCCTTTATACTTTGGAAACTGCGTGTGCAGAGCGCGCTGACACGCCCCGGATCGATGCAAAACGCGTCATTAGTGTGTGCCCTCATAGGCTTCTTCGCCCTCGCCCAAGCTGTCGCGGTCGAGGTATTTGCCTTCGCTTTCGGGCCCCTCTTTCCACTCAAGATAGGAGCGGTAGAAAAACGCGATCGCGTGCAGGAATACGAGCCCTGCAAAAGCGACCAGCAGGATTTTGAACAGGAAATAGCCGTTGAACCCGTTCGGACTGAACCCGATGGTTTCGACGTTCCAGCGCACCGCACGTGCGGAGCGTTCGGCCCGCTCGATATCCCAACTGGCGGCCGGTTTGGGTGTCACAAGGTGGCGCCACAGGAAGTACCAGCCATAAAGCCAGATCAGCGTCGCACTTGGCAGCATGAAACAGAGCGAGCCGAACATATCGATCACCCGTTTTACCCGGTGACCGACCGCCGCATAGACCAGATCGACCCGCACGTGTCCACCCTGCACAAAGGTGTAGGTCACGCACATGCACACGACGAGCGCGTTATAGAGTTTGAGTTCTTCGGCGAACCAGGAGATGTCAAATTGCAGTGGGATCCCGAAGCCGAACGAAATGTCCGGCCGGGTAAAGATACGCTGCATAAACACGATGATAATCTGCTGCAGCACCATCAACAGGCCTGCCCAGGCAAAGAACCGGCCAGAGGTATTGGCAATACCTTCCATGACCCGCACGCAGCCCCACATGAAGTTGTTGCGCCACATCCCGACGCCTGTGACCACAAGGATGATCGCCAGAACAGCAAAGAAGAATTCGACCGAGCCGCCGTAATAGACAAAGCGCATCAGAGATACCTTGTCTTCGGGCGTGCCTGTCCAGAACACCCAATCGAGCCATGCCGAGGGGTGCGTGATCGCATAGGCGATGTTGTAGAACCCAAGCGCAAGGTTCTGAAAGAACCAGATCAGTCCGTCGGCCAGAGCTGCAAATGTGCCCCCGGCTTCGGCGCCGTTCTCGTTTTCCATATGAATGTCCTCTTGCGGTGTGCCCGCGCCTGTCTGCGCGATCCAGCCGTCGTCAACGCGCCACGTCGGGGGCCCTGCGTGAGGGCCCCTGACACTTTAGATACGTTTTGGGATCAGCCGCCCAGAACGCGCACGCGCTGCTGCACGTAGAACCCGTCCGACTTGTTGATCCAGCTTGCCGAGTTGGCGAGGCTTTCTTCGAACGAGGCGCGTGTTTTTGCAAACAGTTCGTCGCCCATGTTCTCGTCCATGACTTCGGCGGAAGCCGCACCAAACGCATCCCAGACATCGTCGGAGAATTGCAGTGTTTTGACGCCCTGCTGTTGCAGGCGCGCCAGTGCGGCACCGTTGTTGGCCAGTGTTTCGGACAATTGGAAGAACGTGGTGGCGCGGCTGGCGTTCTGCAGGATCGCCTGGTGCTGTGGTGTCAGGTCGTTCCAGACGTCCAGGTTCACGTTGGCGACCAGAGCCGAGCCTGGCTCGTGGAAACCGGCGGTGTAGTAGACTTTGGCAACTTCCTGGAAGCCGGCGCGTTCGTCGGCCATTGGGCCAACCCACTCCAGACCGTCCAGAGCGCCCGAGGACAGCGCTTGATACAGTTCGCCGCCGGGAATGTTCTGCACGGACGCGCCCAGTTTACCCAGCACTTTGCCGCCCAGACCTGGCATACGGAATTTCAGGCCGTTGAAGTCGTCAGCAGAGTTGATTTCGTTGCGGAACCAGCCACCGGACTGCGAGCCGGAGTTACCCGCCATCAGACCTTTGAGGTTGAAGATTTCGCCCAGTTCGTCATGCAGCTCTTGGCCGCCGCCGTGCTCGTACCAGTTTGTGACTTCCTGTGCGGTGCCACCAAACGGAACAGCCGTATAGTACGCATACGCAGGGTGCTGGCCGATGAAGTAGTAGTCAGCCGAGTGGTACATATCTGCCTGGCCCGACGACACAGCGTCAAACACTTCAAACGCGCCAACCAGTTCACCTGGGGCTTTTTTGTCGATGGTCAGCTGACCGTCCGACATCGCGCCTACGAATTCTTCGAGGTAGGTCGCAGCATCATCCAGAACCGCGAAACCGCGGGGCCAGGATGTGACCATTGTCAGGGTGCGCTTGCCTTGGGCGTACGCAGGTGCGGCGAGTGTTGTTGCGGCGGCAGCTGTGCCACCCAATGCAGACGTCTTCAGAAAAGAACGACGATCCATAGAGATACTCCTCCCAGATATGATGCCCGTCCCCTCCCGAGGCAGGCGGATCGTTTCGAGTGCGGCCACCCTAGCGACGGCGACCGTGTTTGGAATACCTAGTACTGCGTAGAAAGACGGCAAATCTCCGCTTCCGGTCAGATTTCTGCACCAATTTCACGCTTTCTTAGGATGTGCTTTGGTCTGTTAGCGCGACCAATTCGCCCCTATCCCCTTTGATTCGCGGCCCAATCGTCGTATCGAATCGGGTGTGCGATCCTTCTTTGCCCTCCTGCGCCTGACCTATGCGCAAAAGCTGTCTTTGGTGGCGGCCGTTCCGCTGATTTTGGCGGTGGCTGCGATTGCCGTTCTGGTCGCCCTACAGTCCCGTGCGTTGGCCGAGCGCGAAATCCAGACCCTTGAGACCCAGCTGATCGAGGCCAAAAAGCGCGAGCTGCGCAATTACGTCACTCAAGCCCGCAACGGCTTTTACTTTATCTACGGCTCTGCTGCCCCAAATGATCAGACTGCCAAGGATCAGGTCGCCCAGATCCTGTCGGCCATGATCTACGGTGATGAGGGGTTCTTTTTCGTTTATGACTACGACGGCACGAACCTTGTCAGTCCCCGTCAGACCGAAATGATCAATCGCAATCATCTGGATCTGACCGACAGCCGTGGCACCCCCGTCGTGGCCCAATTGATCCAGATTGCCCGGCAGGGGGATGGGTATTTCACCCATCTGTGGCCCAAGCCTTCTAACGGGCAAGAGGCCGAGATGATCACCTACGTCACATCCTTTCCGTCCTGGCGTTGGGCCGTCGGCACAGGTGTGTTTATCGATGATGTGCTGGCCTCGGTCGCCGCAGCGCGTGCCGATGTCGAAGACCGGGTGCAGCGTACGTTCTACTACATTTCAGGGATCACGCTGGCCGCCCTTTTGTTGGTGTTTGGCTCTGGCATGGCCCTCAACATTCGCGAGCGCAGGCTGGCAGACGCCAAACTGAAAATCCTGACCCAGCGGGTGTTTGACGCCCAGGAAGAGGAACGCGGACGCGTGGCGCGCGAATTGCATGACGGCATCAGCCAGATCCTCGTCGGTGTCCGCTACGCCCTTGATAGTGCCCGCCGCCGTCTGGAGAAAGGCAACGGCGATCCGGCCACCCCCCTGACGCAAGGGATCGACAATCTGGGCACCGCCATTTCCGAGGTCCGCCGCATCAGCCGCGATTTGCGCCCCGGTGCGCTTGATGATCTGGGCCTTGGCCCCGCCCTCAAGGCGCTGGTCGAGGATTTTGCGCAGCGCACCGGCACCCAGACCGAGTTCAACACCGTCGTGTTTCGCAACCGGTTGGATCCGGACGCCAAGATCGCGTTGTACCGCATCGCTCAGGAGGCGCTGACAAATATCGAACGCCATGCCGGTGCCGCCAAGGTGGCCGTGGACATCCGTGGCCACAAGAACGGCGCGACCTTGCGCATCTCGGATGATGGCGTGGGCATGGACCGAAACCGTCGGCAGCGCAGCCCCGGCATTGGCTTGCGCAACATGCAGGAACGTGTGGAACAGCTTGATGGCAGTTTGCGCATCCTGTCAGGTGCAGCCGGGTCCGCAGGCGTGGTGATCGAAGCGACTG
>JBCCBC010000206.1:0-5080 GCA_039814435.1 Pseudomonadota bacterium | reverse complement strand
CGCGAATGGTCCGTGGCGGCGGATGCAACGGGTGGGGCCAAGGACGGCGAACTGGTCGAGGCAGAGCAGGCCGGGCCCAAGTCGCGCATTGGTCTGCAACGCGCGCGTGTGGTGGACCGGTTGGGCGATCCGTCTGCGCCCAAGGCCGTGTCGTTGATTGCTATCCATGAACACGGCATTCCCGACAGTTTCCCCGATGATGTCGTGGCCGAAGCCGATGCGCAAAAGCCGGTTGGCCTCAAGGGGCGCGAGGATCTGCGCGACATGCCGTTGATCACCATCGATCCCTGGGACGCGCGCGATCACGACGATGCCTGTTACGCTCACGCCGACGACGATCCAAAGAACAAGGGTGGCCACGTCATCTGGGTGGCGATTGCCGATGTCGCGGCCTATGTCACGCCCGGATCTCAACTGGACCGCGAGGCAAGGAAGCGGGGCAATTCGACCTACTTCCCCGACCGGGTTGTGCCGATGCTGCCGGACCGGTTGTCGGGTGATCTTTGTTCACTGCACGAAGGTGTGCCGCGTGCTTGTATCGCGGTGCGCATGCAGATTGACGCCCAAGGTGAAAAGATCGGGCACACGTTCCACCGCGGTCTAATGCGCTCGCCCGCGTCGCTGAACTACGAAGAGGTGCAGCAGGCGATTGACGGGGCTCCGAACGAGCGGACTGCGCCCTTGTTAGAGCCTATTTTACAGCCTCTTTACGCGGCCTATGCTGCCCTGCTCGAGGCTCGCAAACTGCGCCAACCGCTTGAGTTGGACCTGCCCGAACGCCAGATCGTTTTGCAGGATGATGGCACTGTTGGATCTGTAAATTTCAAGGATCGGCTGGATGCCCACAAGCTGATCGAAGAGTTCATGGTGCTGGCCAATGTGGCCGCCGCCGAGACGCTGATCGCCAAGACGCAACCGCTGCTGTTCCGCGTCCACGAAGAACCATCACCCGACAAGCTGGACAGCTTGCGCGAAACCGCTCAGGCCGCTGGATTGTCCCTGGCCAAGGGGCAGGTTCTGAAGACCGCGCACCTGAACCGACTGTTGGCGCAAGCCCAAGAAACGGACGATGCGGAACTGATCAACATATCGACGTTGCGGTCGATGACACAGGCTTACTACGGCCCGCAGAACTTTGGGCACTTTGGTCTCGCGTTGAAAAGCTATGCGCACTTTACATCACCCATCCGCCGCTATGCGGACCTGATTGTGCACCGCGCCCTGATCACTGCCCATGGCTGGGGCAAGGACGGGTTGCGCCCCGAGGATGCGGAGACGTTGGAGAAAACCGGCACGCACATTTCCGACACCGAACGCAGATCCATGATGGCAGAGCGGGATACGACGGACCGGTATCTGGCTGCCTACCTCAGCGAGCGGGTCGGCGATGAGATCGAAGGCCGGGTGGCTGGGATTGCGAAGTTCGGCATTTTCGTCAAGCTGGATGGCAGTGGCGCTGATGGCCTGGTGCCGATGCGCTCGATCGGGGCGGAGTATTTCCACTTTGATCGCGAGGCGAACACGTTGTTGGGCTCTGACACTGGCCTGGTGATCAGCTTGGGCCAGCGCGCCACCGTGCGGTTGGCCGAAGCGGTGCCTGTTACGGGCGGCATCGCGCTGGAGTTGCTGGCCCTTGACGGGCAATCGTTGCCCAAGGGGCGTGGTAGCCCTGCCGGGCGCACCCCGCGCCGCAAACCGGCCAAGGCCAAGCGACGCAGTGACAAGGCCAAGCGCAAGGTGAGCCGCAAGCGGTAGCTACCCCAGAGTGTCTTCGACACGGGTGATATAGCCACTGAGCACCGGATCGTTACCCACACGTCGCGAAAGCGCCGTGCCGCCGGGCGTGCCAGCCATCGCACCCAGCATCGCGGCGACGCTGGCATCGGCGGCGCTGGGCGCGTCCCCGAACAGGAATTTGCCCTGCCAAAGCCGGCTGGTGATCGCCTGCAAATCTGCCTCGACCCGGTCGAGCCGTTCGCCTGCGGTAAGCCGCCCAAGGCCTTGCGCGTTCATCCCATTGAGCACGGAGCGCCGCATGCCCCGGGCGATGAATTTGCGCATTAGGGGCGGGATAGAGACGAAATATGTGTCTCTGATTATGGGCCAAACTGCGTTATCGGCCCAACGGTCCAAAAGAAGGTGAAAGTACATGTGTTCTTCGGCCATGCGGATGAACGCACGCGAGGTGGCCTTGTCAACATCGCTGAGGCCGGTGTCGAAACACACATCCTTTTCCTCCAACCACAGGCGGATATTGTCACTGTCCCCAATGACCTCATCATCCACCACAAGGGCGGGCAGCTTACCTTTGGGGTAGGCGCGGGGGTCGTGCGTGTCCTCGCGTTGCCAGGGCAGACCGGACAGGTTGAGCAGGTACAGCGCCTTGACGCAGAACGGGCTGGCGCTGGTTTGCCCAAAGGCGGCGGGATAGGTGACAAGCGTGATCATGTGAAACCTCAGTTTTGAACCGAGTGCCGGGATAGGCGGATCTACTGACAGTTTTTGGCAGGACTTGTGCTATGGTCAGGGCATGACACGAACACACCGCTTATTCCAATTGATGCAGACGTTGCGCCGCATGGCCCCGCCTATCACCGCTCAGGCGTTGGCGCATGATATGGATGTGTCGCTGCGTACAATCTACCGCGACATTGACGAATTGCGCGGCCTCGGCGCGGTGATCGATGGGGAGGCGGGGTTTGGATTTACCCTGATCGAAGACGCGACACTGCCTCCGCTGGGGTTCGAGAATGATGAGTTGGAAGCACTTGTGTTGGGGCTGCGTGACGTGGCCGTGATCGCAGATCCGGCCCTGGCCAAAGCGGCGACTTCCGCCTTGGCAAAGATCCAGGCGCGCGTTCCTCCCAAGCAGGCGCATCGCCTCAAACATGCTGTTCTGGACGCGCGCCGATATTGGCGCCCCGAACCACCGCGCATCGATGTGGGCCAACTGCGCCAAGCGGCGTGGGATGAGGTCAGCGTGCGCTTTGCCTATCAGGACGCAAAGGGGGATCAGACAGAGCGGGCGGTCAAACCCTTGGGCATCGTCTATATGGAAAACACCAACGTTCTGCTGGCCTGGTGCCACCTGCGGCAAGATTTCCGGGTGTTTCGGCTGGACCGGATGGATGCTCTTGAGATCACAAGCGACAGTTTTCGCCCACACCGTGTGCCACTGTTGCGCGATCATCTGGCGCGAATTCGGGCGGAAATAGAGGAAGTGGCAAAGGATCGCGCCACCGCGGATTGATCCCTTTCGTGCTGCCCCTATTGTCGCTAGATTGGAAACAACGCGAAACAAGCGATCATGAGGCAACATATGCGGTGGGCGGTCACCCTTTGGGCAGCGAGCGGGGCCCTTTTCCTGGGAGCTATGGCGATGGCGCAGGGTGTGGCAGAATCCACCCGCCCCGAATTGCGGCCCAACGCAGACGTGGTTAGCCGCGCCCCGGCAACCCCCCTGCTGGCGTTTCGCGAAACATCCGTATTGCGCCCGCAGTTGCGCCCCCAAACCGTGGCCCAGCCAGCGGAAAAGACGGGCGAAGACGCAGGATTTCAGCGTTGGATCGCAGGATTTCGCGACCGTGCCCTGCGCCAGGGCATCAGTGCTGCAACCTTTGAAAACGCGTTTCGCGGCGTGAGTTACGACCCAAGCGTGATCAAGCTGGACCGCAATCAGTCAGAGTTTACCAAGACGATTTGGGAATATCTGGACAGTGCCGTGTCTGATAGCCGCGTTAAAAACGGCAAAGCGGCGGCGCGCAAACATGCTCGCACTCTGGACGCAATCGAGGCCCGCTACGGCGTCGACAAAGAGGTTGTCGCGGCTGTGTGGGGGCTGGAAACCAACTATGGCACGTTCCGTGGAGGCAGTGATGTGGTGCGCAGTCTTGCCACGCTGGCCTATGACGGGCGACGTGGCGCGTTTTTTGAACAGCAGTTGATTGCCGCGCTGAGCATCCTGCAAAGCGGTGACACCTCGCCGCGCAACATGACCGGGTCGTGGGCGGGGGCGATGGGCCACACGCAGTTCATGCCCACATCTTACCTGGACTATGCTGTGGATTTTACCGGCGACGGGCGCCGCGATATCTGGGCGGATGACCCGACGGATGCGCTGGCCTCGACCGCGCAGTACCTGTCGCGCTTTGGTTGGGTGAGCGGTCAGCCTTGGGGGGTCGAAGTGACCCTGCCCAGCACCTTTGATTATGCGCTGGCCAATCGCAAAATTCAGAAAAGCCCGGGCGACTGGGCCAGCTTGGGCATTCTGGGTACGGATGGACGCGCGGTGTCGAACCATGGGGCTGGGTCGATCCTGTTGCCTGCGGGCGGGCAGGGCGCGGCGTTCATGGTGTTCAAGAATTTCTCGGTGATCGAGCGGTACAACGCCGCCGATGCCTATGTGATCGGGGTCGGACACCTCAGCGATCGGATCAAGGGCGGCCCACCGATCAAGGCCAGCTGGCCGCGCAGTGATCGTGCGCTGAGCTTTTCCGAACGTCAGGAGATGCAGCGCAGGCTCACGGCTGCCGGGTTCAACACCCAAGGGGTAGATGGCAAAATTGGGCCCAAGACGATTGAGGCTGTGCGCAGCTTTCAACGGTCGAAGGGTTTGGACCAAGATGGCTATGCGTCGTTGAGTTTGTTGTAGCGATTGCGGTGATTGATTAGCCTTTACCTCGAGATACTTTGAGGCAAACAAAATAGGCGAAACGCGAACGTTCAACAGGATTTAAGCCATCAAACTTTTTCATATGGGTTTCGACCGTTTCAATGTCCGTGCGTACTTCTGAAATCGCAAATTTTTCCAACGGATTGTAATCTGCCTGTTCGCGCTTCAACTTGAATTTTGCAAGGCCGTTGGCAAATGAAACCACTTCCTTGGAAAAGCCAAACTTGTGAGCTTGCTTGCATTTCTCCGTGACAAGCTTGTGATCAGGCAGACGATAAAGTGTCTCAAAGGTCTGCTTGAATGCCGTTTCAGAAGGGTCTTGCGCGTTCATATGTTCAACGAGCGCCTCACAAAGCCGATGAAACATTGCATAGTATGCATCGCTAATGGCCCTACGAAGATCTGCTT
>JBCCBC010000135.1:0-8070 GCA_039814435.1 Pseudomonadota bacterium | reverse complement strand
GCTGTCCTGGAGGTTTTGCTTTTTTCTTTCACCTTGGCTTTTCTTTTATCCTCTCATCGAGTCTCAATCTCACCACAAATATGTGTTTACCCTCAGCTGCGCTTTGCGTCAGAGATTTACACCACAGGCGGTCAGCTCTCACTAGTTTCTCCGCTTCTTCTGGACCCCCCTTCAACATTCACGTCCATTCAAATCGGTTCTCTCTGACATTATCAACACTTGCTTCCTCCTGGCTTCAGAGTAACTCAACATTCAACTTTCCATCAGCAGAATCCGTTCTCTTGTCTCCTGAGTAAGTATCGATCAGTTCTCCTCTACACTTCAAGACAGTTCCAGATCAATACTGTCGAATCAATAGCCCTGATAGACTGTCAGGTCAATGTCGCGCAGCACGTGAAACGTGCCGTACCACTTGTTCATTCCTTCGATTGACACCGCAACATCGGAGGAAATATTTTGTGCAACTTGTTGGTTCATATCATCCATCCCTTAGCGATGACCGGTCGCAAGTTGGCGTTCCAGCCACTGCGAGTATTGCGAGATGCCGTAGCAAACGACAAAGAAGAGAAGCGAGGCAAAGCCCAGAAGTTCCCAATAGACCCCGTTCCATTCGGTTGAGGCCAGGATAGGTCCCCGGATCATACCCAGCAGGTCAAACATCGAGATCACCGAGACAAGCACCGTATCTTTGAACAGCCCCACGGCGATGTTCACGATGCCCGGGATCGAGATCTTGAGCGCCTGTGGCAGGATGATCAGCCGCATGGCTTGCGGATAATCAAGGCCCAGGCTGTCTGCCGCTTCGTACTGCCCGCGTGGCAGGGCAGCGAGCCCGCCCCGGATCACCTCGGCGATATAGGCCGAAGAGAACATCGTGATCATGATCACAACGCGCAGGAACAGGTCGGTTGTCGTGCCGGGCGGGAAGAAATAGGCCAGCATCACCGACGCCACAAACAGCAACGTGATCAGCGGCACGCCCCGGATGAACTCAATGAAGATCACGCAGACCCATTTGATCAGCGGCATGTCCGACTGACGCCCAAGCGCCAGCGCGATGCCCAAGGGCACAGACAGGGACACACAGACCACGCCCAGCATCATGTTGAGCATAAAGCCCCCCAGATCGCGCGATGGCACTGCCTCCAAAAGAGCGTTTTCGTTTGCAGACCCCGGGATCAGCAGTCCGCCGAAGGTCCAGACCACAAACGCTGCCGCGACACCGCCAAAGAACCCGGCGGCAAAGCTGCCCGCAACAAAGCGTTGGTAGACAAAGTAGCCCACGACAAAGCCCGCCAGCGCCAGAATTGGCGTCAGGATGGTGCCGCCCCAGATCAGCCAATAGGCCACGAACGGGAACAGCGCAGTGATGATCAGCAACTGCCGGGGCAGTTTGAAAAACAGCACGGGTGCGGCCGCCGCGAAAAAGATCAGGAACGTCAGCGCCGGGCGCCAATACTGATCTGGTGGATATTTGAAGCCAAAGATGAGCTGGTTCCAGCGTTCGGTCAGCACCGAAAAACAGCCCCCCGACACGCCATCCAGCACTTCGCGGCACTCAGCAAGGCTCGACGTGCCCCACACCCCGTTGAAGATCCACGGCAAGGTGCCGCTGAGGATGAGGTAGATAAAGTATGCCGCAACGACTGTCAGAACCGTGTAGGCGGGCGTGGAAAACAGGTTGTCCTTGGCCCATTTGACCGGTCCGGATGTCTGGAACGGCGGCGGTGACGGTGGCACCTGTTCCGTACGCACAAAGGCGACGGAGTTGGCATTTGAATCAGCCATGGCTCAGCGCTCCTTCAGCTTAACAGAGTTGTTGTAGATGTTCATGATCACCGAGATGCTCAACGAGATCGTGAGATAGAACAGCATCAGCAACAGGATGCATTCAATCGCGCGCCCCGTCTGGTTCAGCGTGATGCCGCCCAGCGTTGCCGTGATATCTGCATACCCCACCGCAATGGCCAGCGACGAGTTCTTGGTGATGTTGAGGTATTGCGAAATCAGCGGCGGGATGATCACCCGCAGTGCCTGCGGCAGCACCACAAGGTTCATGATCCGCCCCTGACGCAGCCCCAGGGCCCCGGCAGCCTCGGATTGACCTTTGGAGATGGCTTGAATCCCCGCCCGCACGTTTTCAGCGATGAACGCACCGGTATAGATCGACAGCGCGAACCACAGTGCGATCAGCGGTCCGCCGATCTTGATCCCGCCCTGAAAGTTGAAGCCTTTGAGCTCTGGGTATTCCAGGCCAATGGGCATGCCCATGACAAAGAAAACGAGGATCGCAGGTACGAACAGGATCGCAAGGCTTGGCCACCCTGTGGGCAGCAAACGCCCTGTGTCATACAGCAACTTGGTGGCGTAGCGCCGATACGCAAACACGCCAATCACCGACAGGATGAACACGGCCACCACAACCATGGACCCTGCACCCCAAACGGGTGCCGGGATGTAGATCCCGCGGTTGGTAAAGGCGAACGCATCCAGGAACATCGACGACGTGGCATTGTCACCCCGGAACGCCCGTGGCCCCGGCAGCACCGCTGTCATGATGGTGAAGATGATGATGATCCAGATCAGGACCGGAATGTTGCGGAAGATCTCGACATAAAACGACATCAACTTGGACACGAGCCAGTTGTTGGACAGTCGCAGGACCCCCGCAATCACCCCAAAGATCGTCGCCGTGACACACGCAAGAAAGGCGACCAGCAGCGTGTTGAGGATCCCCACAAGGGCGGCGCGCGCGTTGGTGGACAGGCTTGAATACTCAACCAGCGTCTGGTTGATGTCGTATCCGGCCGGCGTGCCCAGGAACTGATAAGAGATGTTCAGACCGGCCGCAGCGAGGTTGCTGAACAGGTTGCTCATCAGAAAGGCAATTGCGCCGATCAGCACGATAAGGGCGATAAACTGGAACGTGTAGGATCTGTACCGCGTGTCGTTCAATAGCATCGACAGGCGGAACGCGCCCTGAGGCGGGTCGGTTATTGTCGTCATGGAGATGTTCCCCGTGGATCCGACCCTTGGTTTTTGCGCGTTTTATGTCGCCGGGCCGGGTTTTCAATTGTTGGCTTGAATGTGGGCAGTTGTGCCGCTGTTTTCAGCGATCTATGCCCCGGATGCGCAAGGGGCGCAGGTTTTACCCTGCGCCCCTTGGCTGTTTCATCTTACCGGAACGGAGGCGAGTAAAGCAGGCCGCCTTCGGTCCACTGAGCGTTCAGGCCACGGGCCAGACCGATCGGTGTGCTTTCGCCGATGTTCTTTTCAAAGATTTCACCGTAGTTGCCGGCGACGGAGATGGCGTTTTTCGCCCAATCCGCGTCCAGGCCCAGCATCTCGCCCAGCGTACCTTCGGTACCCAGCAGGCGGTTGATTTCTGGGTTACCACCAGCAGCGGCAGACAGTTCGGCGATGTTGGCCGATGTCACGCCCAGCTCTTCGGCTGTGATCAGAGCGTTCAGGGTCCAGCGGACCACGTCACCCCATTCGTTGTCGCCGTGGCGAACAAGCGGGCCGAGTGGCTCTTTGGAAACGATCTCGGGCAGAACGATGTGTGCGCTTGGATCTTCGAATGTTGCACGTGTCGCGGCCAGGCCGGACGCGTCCGTGGTGAAGACGTCACATGCGCCAGCAAGGTACTGCTGCTGTGCTTCGGCGTTGGTTTCGATTGGCACGGGCTCGTAGCTGATGTTGTTGGAGCGGAAGAAGTCCGCCAGGTTCAGCTCGGTTGTTGTACCGGTTTGGATGCAGACGGTTGCGCCGTCCAGATCTTTGGCCGAGGACACGCCCAGTTCTTTTGGAGCCATGAAGCCTTGGCCGTCATAGTAGTTCACGCCGACGAATGTGAACTTGAGGTCCACGTCGCGCGAGAATGTCCATGTGGTGTTACGCGCCAGCATGTCGATTTCGCCCGAAGCCAACGCGGTGAAGCGTGTTTTGCCTGTTGTGGGGACAAATTCGACGGCTGTTGCGTCGCCCAGAACCGCCGCAGCAACTGCGCGGCAGACGGAGACGTCAAAACCATTCCATTCACCGCTGGCATCTGGTGCGGCAAAGCCAACCAGACCGGTGGTCACGCCGCAGTTCAGTTTGCCGCGTGCTTTCACATCATCGAGCGTGCCGGCAGCCGCAACACCGGCTGTCAGGCCGGCGACGGTGAGCGCGCCAAAGAATACGGATTTTTTCATTAGTTACCTCTTCCTGATTTTCCGTCATGTTTTGACGGGTCGACCAGCACGAATTGAGTGTCACCCCGCGCCGATAGCTACCCCGGTTGGGTTTATCCCGCTCCGGTGGGCGACACATTGGCCGGATTCATCGCTAAACGTCAAGGGTCGCTTCACCAACAATGATGCATATTTATGCACGTCTTTTGCGTGGAATTTATGGTTGCTCTGACAACCTTTGCGCCGCGTCAAAGAACGATTTTGCATGCAAAAACGAGTGTTTCTTGATGTCGGCGACCTCTTGGGCTTCCTCATCGGGGCCCCATTGCTCTTCTTGCCAGAGTTCATCCAGTCGGGAGGCTGCCCAAATCGTGGGCGTCGGGTTCAGGTCTTGGGCGGCAGCGAAACCCAGAACCAGTGATCCCGACAGGCTGACAAGATCATGGAAGGCCGCCAATTCGAAGTCTGACAGCGCATGCACGCACTCCGAGAGCGCCTGCAGGGCGTTCGCGTCTTGTGATTCGTGCATCACCCCGGTGCGGGGATGGAGCCGTGCCCTAAAGGTTTCGGCCGCCCAGTCCAGATAGGGATCCCAGGTGTCGGCCTGGCGTTGCACCAATTCGTCCGGCGCGTCCGCCCGGTAGCATAACAGGTCCGCGTCCCCGTAGGCCGCCAGCATATCCGCCACTTCGCCGTGCTGCACTGCCACCTTGTCGATGGCCGCATTGGCACTGCGCGTGAATGGCATGGCCGTCGGGTTCACCACATCGTCTTGGGCGTCCCATTCTGCGGCGACCGCATCCGCCAGCGCGCGTGTTGGCAGGATCAGCCCAACCTTGGCGGGGGTTTTCACTGCCCGCCCGTCCAGATGCACGGCCCAGCCCCCATCGGCCTGTACGGCTGCGGCGTCTGTCCAGAACCGTTTCTGTTTCCATTCGCTCATGTCTGGTCGCTCCAAACGGCATCGAGGGCGGCGGGCAGATCGGCAAAGTCGTCGATGATCTGCCGGGCGCTGCCGAGGTTTTCGCGCGGGTGATACCCCCACGTGACCCCAATGCCGGGCACTCCGGCGGCCTGCGCCATGTCCATGTCGAAACTTGTGTCCCCGATCATAACCGCGTTGCCCCCTGCGACACCGGTTTCGGCGAGGGCCGTATGGATCATCGACGGGTGCGGTTTGGAGGGATGAAAATCGGCCACTTGCCGGGTGTCAAACAGACCCGAAAGCCCGTGTACTTTGATCAGGCTGTCGAGCCCGCGCTTGGATTTGCCCGTGGCCACACCCAGCATCAGATCACCGCGTCCGCGCAACTGGTCCAGCATCTCGCGTGCACCGCGATACAGCGGCGAGGACGCCGCCCCACCCGCCTGGCGCAACTCGGCGTAGCTGTCCTTGTAGGCCTGAACAAGGCGCGCGTTGTCCGCCTCCGGCGCGAGCCGGTGCATGGCCACGTCCAGCGACAGCCCGACAATTCCAAGGATGTCGGTGCGCATTGGCGGCGTCAGATCCTGATCATCAAAGGCTGCGTGCATCGAGGCGATGATATCCGCCTGGCTGTCCACCAGCGTGCCGTCCACGTCAAAGATCACCAACCGCATGGTCTATAGATCCTCGAACGGATCTTCGGCCGCCAGATCTTCGGTCCAGCCGAACGTGTCCCAACTGTGGGCCATGTGATCGGGCATGGGCGCGGTCACGGTGATCACCTTGCGCGTGTGGGGATGTTCAAAGCGCATCATGCGCGCGTGCAGGTGCAGCTTTTTGGAGATGATGCCGCCCAGTTGCGCGCCCCACCCGTCACCGAGGTTTTCCTGACCTGACCCGCCGTACTTGCCATCGCCAATGATCGGGTGCCCGATCTCGGCCATGTGGGCGCGCAACTGGTGCGTGCGTCCGGTCACCGGCTCCATCGCGATCCAGGCCGCCCGGCTCGCCACTCGGTAGAGCGTGGCATAGAGCGTGTGCGCGCGTTTCGCCCCCGGCGTGCTGTCGACGTCGCGGGGATGGACAGCGTGCATCTTTTCGCCCTCGCCGCCGGCCCCGCGGCCAGATGCCTTGACCAGCCCATACTTGATTTCGCCCAGGTACGGCGTGGGCACGCCGGCCACGAGCGCCCAGTAGATCTTGCGGGTTTCGCGGTGGCGCATCGCCTCGGTCAGCCCTTTGGCTGCCTGCCGCGTGCGGGCCAGCAACAGCACCCCGGATGTGTCCTTGTCGAGCCGGTGCACAAGGCGCGGTTTTTCCTCGAGCCCGAATGTCAGCGCCTCGGCCAGCCCGTCGACATGGCGCGTCTGACCAGAACCGCCCTGGGTCGGCAAGCCGGCGGGTTTGTTGATCGCGATCACCTGGTCGTCTTTGTGGATGACGCAGGACTGGATCATCTGCGCGTCCTTGTCGGACACGGTTGTGCGCTGGATCGCAGGCGCCGGCCGGTCCGGCAGCGGCGGAATCCGCACCTGTTGCCCTTCTTCGACCCGGGTGGAGGATTTGACCCGCCCCCCTTCGACGCGGCAATCCCCCTTGCGGCACATCTTTTCGATCATGCCCTGGCTCACCTGCGGAAAGCGCCGCTTGAACCAGCGGTCCAGACGCTGATCGCCTTCGCCTTCTTCGACTGTGACGATTTGAACACCACTCATGCCAACACTCCCCGCGCCAGGACCAGCCCCAACGCCAATGCGCCGATCGACACCGCCACCGAAATGGCGATGTAGAGGGCGGCGTGCCCCATCTGACCCCGTTCGATCAGGGTCATAGTCTCAAGGCTGAACGCCGAGAATGTGGTAAACCCGCCCAGCAGGCCCGTCATCACAAATGGGCTAAGATGCGTGAGCCCACGCTGCGCTGCGGCCACCACAAATACCCCCATCAAAAAGGACCCGATGACATTCACCGTGATGATCGCCAGCGGAAAATCAGACGGCCCCATCGCGCGCAGCATCGCCACGCCCGCAAGCCAGCGCAAGGACGCGCCAATTGCCCCGCCAAGGGCCACAAGAGAAAGGGTTGAGATCATGGGCGGTCTGTCGTCCCTTCGGCGCGCGGAGTCAAGGTTTGCGCCGCTTTAGGTGTTCCGCTTGGCCCTGAGCTTGGCAAAGTAGTCGAGCCGCTTTTTCAGATCGCGTTCAAACCCGCGTTCGACCGGTTGATACAAGTCGGGTCGCTCCATTGCGTCGGGAAAGTAGTTTTGGCCTGAAAACCCGTCTTCGGCATCGTGGTCATAGGCGTAGTTGTCCCCGTATCCCTGATCTTTCATCAGCGCCGTGGGCGCGTTTAGGATGTGTTTGGGGGGCGGGTTTGATCCGGTCTGTTTGGCGGTCCGGCGCGCGCCCTTGTAGGCGTTGTAGACCGCGTTCGATTTCGGGGCGAGCGCGAGGTAGACAAGGGCCTGTGCCAGTGCCAGTTCCCCTTCGGGACTGCCCAGACGTTCGTAGGTTTCCCAGGACTGCAGGCAGATCGATTGCGCCTGCGGGTCGGCGAGCCCGATATCTTCGACCGCCATGCGCGTGATGCGCCGTGCGAGGTATCTGGGGTCTTCACCCCCTTCGAGCATGCGCGCAAACCAGTAGAGCGATGCGTCCGGGTCTGACCCCCGCACCGATTTGTGCAGCGCCGAGATCAGGTTGTAATGCGCATCCCCCGATTTGTCGTACTGCGCGGCGCGCCGCATCAGGCGGGTCGCCAGCGCCCCCGGATCCAGCGTGCCGTCGATTTTCCAGGCCATCACCTGTTCGATGAGGTTGAGCAGCGCGCGCCCGTCCCCGTCCGCCATGTCCAAAAGCGCAGTGCGGGCATTTGCATCCAGCGGCAGGGACGCGCCAAGGTCCTGTTCTGCCCGCACGGCCAGCAATTCCAGATCATCCGTGCTGAGCCGTTCCAGCACCAGCACCTGCG
>JBCCBC010000148.1:0-7405 GCA_039814435.1 Pseudomonadota bacterium | reverse complement strand
TCTTCCACTTCCATCTGCGCCTCTTGGGCAAAGCGCAGGACAGCCGCGCGGGTGATGCCGTGCAGGATGTCGTTGGATTTGGCACGGGTGATGATCTTGTTGCCCTTGACGATGTAGGCGTTGTTGCTGGTCCCCTCGGTCACGAACCCATCTTGGATCATCCAGGCATCATCGGCCCCCGCCTTTTTCGCCATCATCTTGCCCATCGATGGATAAAGCAGCTGCACCGTTTTGATGTCGCGCCGGCCCCAGCGGATGTCTTCGATGCTGATGACTTTCATGCCCTTTTTGGCCGCAGGATTGTTGGCGAGGCCAGGCTTGTTCTGCGTGAACAACACGATGGTGGGGGGTGTTGTTTCTGGGTCGGGGAAGGCGAAATCGCGGTCTTCGGGCGCACCGCGGGTGATCTGGAGATAGATCATCCCCTCATCGATCCCGTTCAGGCGCACCAGTTCCCG
Organism: Pseudomonadota bacterium; assembly: GCA_039814435.1. Lineage (GTDB taxonomy): Bacteria > Pseudomonadota > Alphaproteobacteria > Rhodobacterales > Rhodobacteraceae > Tateyamaria. The sequence continues at coordinate 6,947 of JBCCBC010000148.1, read as the reverse complement.
GTGCACTTCAAGCAGATCGTCCTTGGAGATCGGTGTGCGCATGTCCAACTCATCCAGCGAGCGTTGCAGGCGCACGGCGTGCCCATCAAAGTCGATCAGCTTGCCATCGAGCACGCTGGTCACCTCATAGACCCCATCCGCCATCAGAAAGCCGCGATCAAAGATCGAAACCTTGGCTTCGGTTTCGGGCAGGTAGTCACCGTTTACGTAGACTGTTCTCATGGTCATCCCCAAAGTTCCGGCGCGGGTGGGTGCACCCCGGCAGTGTCATATGTCAGTGGTGTAGTGCGGTCTTCGGCCAATAAGAGAGGGCCGTCAAGGTCCACAACCGCCGCACCTTGTGCCACCAGTGTGGCTGGCGCCATGGCAAGGCTGGACCCCACCATGCACCCGACCATCACGCTGTAGCCTTGCGCGCGGGCCGCGTCGCGCAGGGCCAGTGCTTCGGTCAGGCCGCCCGTCTTGTCGATCTTGATGTTGATCATGTCATACTTGCCCTTGAGTGCGGGCAGCGAGGCGCGGTCGTGGCAGGATTCATCGGCGCACACCGGCACAGGGCGCTCAAGCCCCAGCAATGCATCATCAGCCCCGGCAGGCAGGGGCTGTTCCACCATACCCACGCCTAGGCGCACAAGGTGGGGTGCAAGGTCGGCGTAAACCTCGGCGGACCACCCCTCGTTCGCGTCCACGATGATGCGGGATGTGGGGGCACCTGCGCGCACCGCCTCAAGCCGGGGCATGTCGTCAGGGGTGCCCAGTTTGATCTTGAGCACTGGGCGAAACGCGTTTTGCGCGGCCTGCGCTTGCATGGCGTCCGGGGTATCAAGGGACAGGGTATAGGCGGTGATTTCGGGGCCAGGTTCGGGCAACCCAGCCATCTCCCAGGCACGGCGGCCGGACTGTTTCGCCTCGAGATCCCACAAAGCGCAGTCTACTGCATTACGCGCCGCTCCTGCTGGCAAGAGGTCAGACAAAGCCGCACGCGTCATGTTTTGCGGCAGGCCTTGGATCTCGGATGTGACAGATTCAAGCGTTTCATCATACCGAGAATAGGGCACGCATTCGCCCCAACCGGTGTGCACGCCGTCACTGACGGTCACCGTCAGCACTTTGGCTTGCGTGCGGGACCCACGCGAAATGGTAAAGACCTGCGCCAGTTGAAACACATCCTGCGTGACGTCTATGCTCATCCTGTCCCCTACTCTGTTCCCAAAAATCCGCCCCGAAGGGCTGGTTTAAGCATGCACGCCGATTACAAATCTACAAGCGGATCCACCAGCTTGGCCGCACCAAAACGGAACGGATCAGTGGCCGGCAGGTTCATGCGGTCTTCGATCTCCTGCAGGCAGGCTTTTGCGGCCGCCTCGTCCAGCGCTTTGGTGTTGACCGACACGCCTGTGACTTGCGCTGCCGGATTGGCGACGCGCGCCAGTGGCAGGGCCGTGTCACGCAGGGTTTCAAGCGATGGCAGAGCATAGTGGGGCAAGCCGCGCATATGGGTGCGCGTAGGCTCGTGACACAACACAAGCGCATCGGGCTGACCGCCGTGGATCAGCGCCATGGTGACGCCGGAATAAGAAACGTGGAAAAGGCTGCCTTGCCCTTCGATGTGATCCCAGTGATCTGCGTCATTGTCCGGGGTCAGGTATTCGACGGCACCAGCCATAAAATCGGCGATCACCGCGTCCAGCGGCACACCTTTGCCCGTGATCAGAATGCCCGTCTGCCCGGTGGCACGAAAGGTCGAGTTCATATTCCGCGCGCGCATCTCGGCGTCCATGGACATGGCCGTGTACATCTTGCCACAGGAACAGTCAGTGCCGATGGCCAGCACCCGCTTGCCTGTGCGTTTCACGCCTGTGGCAATGGGATAGGCAATGGTCGGCACCCGCACATCGTGCAAGGTGGCCCCGTTCACTTTGGCCGCCGACTGCAGCTCGTTTTCGTCACGCAAAAGGTTGTGCAGACCAGCGGCAAGGTCATAGCCCATCTGCAAGGCCTGAACGAGGACGACTTTCCACTCGTCCGAGATGACGCCGCCGCGGTTGGCTACACCAATCACGAGGGTCTTGGCCCCCGCCTTTAACCCCTCTTCAAGGGTCAGATCCGTAAGGCCCATGTCAGCCCCGCACCCAGGCAGGCGCAATTGGCCCACCGCATTTTCCGGGCGCCAATCCTTGATGCCTTGTGCGACCTTGGCGGCCAGTTGATCGGGTGCGTCACCCAAAAACAGAAGATATGGTGTTTGAATCATCGGTGCAGTCCCCGTGCGGCTATGACACGGTACATTCGCGCAAAATCCACGCAATCGCATCTCATTATCGGCGGTGGACAAAGCATTCTTCGAAGATTTTTTCACTAGGGGCTAAATGTCACAAGATTTGTGCAAGCGGTATACGCAGCGCAGGACGTCGCGGGCTTTGGAATGCTGCAGATGCACAATCGCGCTTGCAGAGCGGGGCGCAATTTAATAACCCTCATCGCAAACTCAGCGCAATATTCTTACCGAAAGGTCTACGCCATGTCGTTCCGCCTGCAGCCGACACCCCCAGCCCGCCCCAATCGCTGCCAATTGTTTGGCCCCGGATCCCGGCCTGCCATATTCGAGAAAATGGCTGCATCAGCGGCGGATGTGATCAACCTGGATCTTGAGGATTCAGTGGCCCCGTCTGACAAAGACAGCGCGCGCGCGAACGTCATTCAGGCGACCCATGATATCGATTGGGGCACTAAGGTGTTAAGCGTTCGTATCAACGGGCTCGACAGCCCCTTTTGGTACCGGGATGTGGTGGACCTGCTGGAACAGGCAAGCGACCGGCTGGACCAGATCATGATCCCCAAGGTTGGCAATGGCGCAGACATCTATGCCGTCGACGCACTTGTCACAGCGATCGAAGCTGCCAAGGGCCGCAGCAAACCCATCGGCTTTGAGGTGATCATCGAATCGGCGGCCGGGATCGCCCATGTCGAAGAGATAGCAGCAGCCTCCCCCCGTTTGATGGCAATGAGCCTGGGCGCTGCGGATTTTGCCGCCTCGATGGGTATGCAGACAACGGGGATCGGTGGAACGCAGGAAAATTACTACATGCTGCAAGACGGGGCCAAGCACTGGTCAGACCCCTGGCACTGGGCACAAGCGGCGATTGTGGCGGCCTGCCGGACGCACGGGGTGCTGCCCGTCGACGGACCCTTTGGCGATTTTTCCGACGACGAGGGATTTAGGGCGCAAGCGCGCAGGTCGGCCACGTTGGGCATGGTGGGCAAATGGGCGATCCACCCCAAGCAGGTCGTGCTGTCAAACGATGTGTTCACCCCATCAGAAACAGCGGTGGCCGAAGCACGTGAGATCCTGGCGGCCATGGAAACGGCCAAGGCAAATGGCGAAGGCGCGACTGTTTACAAAGGGCGGCTGGTCGATATCGCGTCGATCAAACAGGCCGAAGTGATTGTGAAACAGTCCGAAATGATCGCGGCTCACTGAGACAGCCGAGGGACGCCGGGGCGTCTTTGCCATAGGCAAAGAGCGACCCGGCGTCCCTAATCCGGCCAGTCCTTGCGGCCATCAACGCCAGTCTCTGCCACCAGTCCTCGTCGTTTTGCCTCGTAATAATAGCCCCGTGCATACCACATGACCGCGCGGTCCAAATCGCCATCCGACACCAGCCACGCCCCGCGCAAGTACCGGGTGGCGTATTTCAGGTTCGTTTCCGCATCCAGCAGATCGTTGGGCTGGCCACGGAACCCCATGCTGCGCGCCGTTGCGGGCAGGATCTGCATCAACCCGTAATAAGGACCGTTGCGCGCGGCAGGGCGGTGCGTGCTTTCGCGGATCACAACCTTTTGTACCAAGGCCACGGGTATATCATTTGCGCCAGCCGCCGCTTCGATCTGGGCACGCAGTTGCGGCGTTTCATTTGGATACAGGGGCACGTCCGGAATCTGTGCCGGCGCAGGGGCGCGGGCAGAACAGGCCGCGACGGCCAAAACGAAGAACCACAATATCCATTTCATACCCGATGGGTTACACAACAAACGCCCCTGCGCCCAGCCTTGAACGCCCGCTCGGCGTCCGATTGCCACCACCGCACACAGACGTGATTGGGCACAGCGCGGCACCTGGTGTTTGAGTGCCACGCATCACATTCAGGAGCCTTGCCATGTCCCGCATCCTTGCAGCCCTCGCCGTCATCATGTGCGCACAAATCGCAAATGCCGAAATGGTACCGCGCATAGGATGGTCCGTCACGCCGACAACCAAATCCTATGCCCAGCTGATCGACGCAGTCAAAGCCGCTGCCAAATCCAACAAAATGGGTGTCGTGACCCAAGCAGGCCCCACAAGCGCGGCCAAGAACAGGGGCATTACCATTCCCGGCAATCGGGTGATCGGGCTCTTCAACAACGTCTATGCGGTCAACATCCTGACCCTATCGACCGCCGCAATGATCGAAGCCCCCGTGCGCGTCTATGTGACGGAAAACAGGGATGGCACGGCAACGCTCAGCTACAAACTGCCCTCAGACGTCTTTGCGCCTTATTTGTCAGAGGCTGGCCCCGCGCTGGCAACACTTGCCCAAGAGCTCGATGGCATCTTTGCCGCGATCAATGATCAAGCCACTCAGTAGGCTTCATTGTTCTGATAAATATGCAAATCCGACCTATCCGCGCTCAGGCGCGATCGTCTTTGGGGGACCCCATCACCACATAGGACGTAATGCCGTTCACATGTGGCAAGGCCCCGAGCATGTCGGTATGAAACGCCTTATAGCTGGCGATATCGGCGCATTCGACGCGCAGCAAGTATTCGATGGTGCCTGTGATGTTGTGGCACTCGCGCACTTCAGGCGCGTGGGAAATGGCGCGTTCAAACGCTTCCTGGCTGGCCTTGGAATGTTCGTTCAGACCGACACCAATATAGGCGACGAAACCGGTGCCCAATTTGGTACGATCCAGCACCGCGCGGTAGCCTGTGATGATGCCAGCGCGCTCAAGCTCCTGAACGCGGCGCAGACAGGCGGACGGGGACAGGCCCACTCGATCGGCAAGCTCGATATTGCTGATCCGACCATCGCGACCAAGCTCCTGCAATATCCGTTCGTTTATACCATCTATCTTCGCCATTCATTGCGAACATAGCCCACGTCAAACCATCTTTGCAATTTAACACGGTCGACTTTTCCCCATTTGTTGCGCATGACCTTTGACCTTCTCACGGCGCTTGCCGCCTTTGCCTTTGTCAGCTCCATTACGCCAGGGCCCAACAACCTCATGCTGATGGCGTCGGGGGCCAATTTCGGGTTTCGCCAATCTATCCCGCATATGTTGGGGATCGGGATCGGGTTCGTTTTCATGGTGATGTTGGTGGGCGCGGGGCTTGCGCAGGTATTCACGGCCTTTCCTGTCAGCCACACGATCCTCAAGGGCGCGTCGGTTGTCTATCTACTGTATCTGGCGTGGAAAATCGCCAATGCGGCCCCGATCAAAGAGGGGGCAACCAGCGGTACGCCCATGACGTTTCTGCAGGCGGCGGCATTTCAATGGGTCAATCCCAAGGCATGGACCATGGCGCTCACGGCGGTTACCGTCTACACCCCCGACACATCGCTGTGGGCCATTATGGCTGTTGCATTGGTCTTTGGGGCGATCAACCTGCCGTCGGTCAGCGCGTGGACGTTGCTGGGCCAGCAAATGGCGCGGGTGCTGACCAATCGGGCGCGCATGACCGCCTTCAACTGGACCATGGCGACACTGCTGGTGGCCTCGCTTTATCCGGTGATCTTTCCCTGAATATTGCAAAACGCAGGCCGGCCAGCCATATAGCTGCAAACCGCATCAGGAGTGCGCGCGTGACACAATATTTGGAATTCGAAAAGCCACTGGCCGAAATCGAGGGCAAGGCGGAAGAGTTGCGCGCCCTCGCACGCCAAAGCGAAGATATGGATGTCACCGACGAGGCCGCCGCACTGGACAGCAAGGCCGAGACGCTGCTGAAGGATCTGTATCAAGACCTGACGCCTTGGCGCAAATGCCAGGTGGCGCGCCATCCCGACCGTCCCCATTGTGTGGACTACATCGATGCTTTGTTCACGGACTACACGCCACTGGCGGGGGATCGAAACTTTGCCGATGATCACGCCGTCATGGGCGGGCTCGCCCGGTTCGAAGATCGCCCCGTCATGATCATTGGCCACGAAAAGGGCAACGACACCAAATCCCGGATCGAACGCAATTTTGGCATGGCGCGCCCCGAAGGATACCGCAAGGCTATCCGCTTGATGGATATGGCCGACCGGTTTGGCCTGCCTGTCATCACGCTGGTGGACACGCCAGGTGCATACCCCGGCAAAGGGGCCGAGGAACGCGGCCAGTCCGAGGCCATCGCGCGTTCGACCGAAAAGTGTCTGCAAATCGGGGTGCCATTGATCTCTGTCGTGATTGGTGAGGGGGGATCAGGCGGGGCTGTGGCCTTTGCCACCGCGAACCGGGTCGCGATGCTGGAACACTCCGTCTATTCGGTGATCAGCCCCGAAGGGTGCGCGTCAATCCTGTGGAAAGACGCGGAAAAGATGCGCGAAGCGGCAGAGGCGCTGCGCCTGACCGCACAGGACCTCAAGCAGTTGGGTGTGATTGACCGCATCATTCCGGAATCGGTTGGCGGGGCGCACCGGCACCCGACTGCAACGATGGCGTCCGTCAGTAGCGCGATTGCCGGTATGTTGCAGGATCTGGATGGCACGGACGGGTCCGCACTGGTTGCGGACCGCCGCTCCAAGTTTCTCGGGCTTGGGCAAATCGGGCTGGCCGCCTGATCACCCGGCACTTTGCGCCACTTTTGCTGCGGGCATGTCAATACGCCCCGGCAATTCGAACTGCACTTCGGCCCCGCCCCCCGACTCGGGCGGCACGATCATCACCCGCCCACCATGGGCACGGGCGAGCCGGCGCAC
>JBCCBC010000087.1:0-10546 GCA_039814435.1 Pseudomonadota bacterium | reverse complement strand
GGCACAAACGTGCGCCCGTTCTCAGCAGCTTCGGCAATATCAAACAGCGGTCGGGGATTTGCACCAAAGGTGGTCCAGAGGTGATCATAGCGCAAAAGCACGGGCAAGGACGTGCCATCGTCTGCCGTCACAACAGGCGCATCCGGCGTGCCCGCAACCGTGATGGGGCGGCCCAACACCGCAGTTTGAACAGGTGCGCCGCTGCGAAGCTGGTGAATGTCGCCCACCACGCACCAATCGTTCTCTGCATAGGCGGTGCTCATGCGGCGTCCGCCTCGGCAGTGTGGCGCGCAGCCTCGCACCAGCGTGACAGGGCCCTCAGGTCGGGAAGGCGCGCGCCCGCGTCAACACGCGCATGGATCAGGGTCACATCGGCCCCAAGCGTGCTGGCACACAACGATACGAGACGATCACCCAAACGCACCTCACCCTCTGCAGTCTCCTCTGGCACAGCCCCACGAAACGGGGTCGCCGCAAAAGCCGCAAGGGCGCGTTCGGGCGCACAAGACACTGCCAGACTGCGCAGTGGCACCATCGCCTGGCGTGGCTGTGGCATGTCGGGCTGCGTTGTGGTCGCCACCCAAATCACACCAGACGCTTCAGCGACATGATAGACCTGCGCGGTGATTGTTGCGGGCGGTTCCAGATCAGGGTGGGCCGGAATGTACGCACATGCACCGTCCCTGGCATAGTGCCAGCCATGATACAGACAGGCCAGCTTGTCACCGCGCACAAACCCATGGCTCAAACGCATGCCACGATGGGGGCAGCGGTTGTTCCAGGCATGCAAATCGCCCTCTGGATCCCGCCACACGGCGACATCCTGGCCGTCGACCTCTGCCCTCATGACGCGCTTGGCTGGCAAGTCACGCGAAAGCCCTACAGGCGTGCTGTTCATGTTGTCCCATTTCCCCACAGCGCAAGGCTATGGAGTTTTTGCGCGTTGAAAAGCTCTGTCAAAAGACACTTGCCTGAAAAATGTCGCTCTGCACAGAAATTAAGCGTTGAGTGCGCGCACTTCAAACGTTGATGGAGCCGTCTCAAACTCATGGCGCGCGCGGACAAACTGCTCGACCAACACATTGGCCGGACCAAGGCTGCAGGCAACTTCCATCGCATCCAACAAGTCGGGAGGGCCCCACAAAATCATCGTGATCGTGCGGGCATCCACGCGCGAAATCCAACCGACGAGGTTCAGAACACGGCCGCGATGCAGAAACCAAGGGATCGCGCTGTCTGCCTCCAACTGGCCCGACAGGGTCAGGGCCGTTGTGCTCACGGATTGCCCCAAAACGCGATGTGCTGCTGTGCAATCTCACCCTCAAGTTCCGCAAACGGGCCGCGCACCGCAACAGGGCGCTGGCCCGAGGCAAAGATGACGCGGCACTCCAAGTCCTGCGTTGGGTTTTCCGGATCATCCCCCGTCAGCGCGGCAAGGCGCTTTTCGGTCATGCCAAAAACAACAGCGCCAATCTCGGCCCAGTAGATGCTGCCGGAACACATCGAACATGGCTCAACCGACGTGTACAAGGTCGCGCCGCGCAAGGTCTCTTCGTCAAATCTGCGCGCTGCATCCCGGGCGAGGTTCGTCTCAGCATGGCCCGGCCCCTTGTCGATCTTGTAGGAATTCATGCCCTCAGCCAAAACATCGCCGTCCCGCGACACCAAAACCGCGCCAAACGGATGATTGCCCTCGGCCACAGCCTGATCGGCCAGCACAATCGTACGTCTGAGAAACCCAAGGTCCGTGTCCCTGTCCATCACCATCATATCCGTTACAATTTGCGCCCCCACCCTGTCCAAAAGGCAAGCGTGGCGCAACACATCCCTGCCCTTGCACGGTGACAGATCGGTTGGGTGCCGAAATTTCCACCCATCATCACAACCGGGCACACACGGTGTGCCGCTACCGGCCCGCCACCCGGGGAACCAGTGCTTTGACCAGATCTTTCATATCCAACTGCCCGACGGGCGCGCCATTTTCTGTAACGCGGTACACATGGGCCGTATCCCCATCGCTGAGCGCAATCATATCCTCCAGATTGCTGCTCGCCTCGACGTCTCCGTCAAAGCGGTCGCGATCGACCGGCCCCATCACTGATCGAACGCGCAGCACCCGTGCGCGATTGATATCGCTGACAAAATCTTCGATGTAGGGGTCGCATGGGGCAAGCAAAATGCCCTGCGGCTCGCCTTGCTGCACAACGGCCCCGTCCTTGAGGATCACCAGGTGGTCGGCCAGCTTCAGCGCCTCGTCCAGATCATGGGTGATGAAAATGATCGTCTTTTGCAGCTCTTTTTGCAGCTCGAGCAGCAGGTTCTGCATATCCGTGCGGATCAACGGATCAAGGGCGGAAAACGCCTCGTCCATCAGCATGATATTGGTGTTCGCCGTCAAGGCGCGGGCGATGCCGACACGTTGCTGCATACCGCCTGACAGTTGCGCAGGATAGCGATCCTCGAACCCGCCAAGGCCCACGCGGGCCAGCCACTTGCGCCCCTGCTCATCCTGCGTGGCCGCGTCCGCGCCCTGCACACTCAGCGGCAATTGCGCGTTTTCCAGCACGGTCTTGTGTGGCAGCAGGGCAAACTTCTGGAACACCATCGACATCTGCTTTTGCCGCAAGGCCCGCAAGTGCATGTCGTCCAGCGCCATCACATCAGTGCCGTCCACAAGGATTTCGCCCGCCGAAGGGTCGATCAAGCGGTTGAGGTGGCGGATCAGGGTGGATTTGCCCGAGCCCGACAGGCCCATAATCACCGTGATCTCACCCGGCTGCATATCGACGTTGATGTCTTTCAAACCCAGAACATGACCGTACTGGTCCAGCAGCGTCGCCTTGTCCATGCCACCTTGGACGTGGGCCACCATCGCCCGGTCCTGCGGGCCAAAGATTTTGTAAAGCCCCCGGATCGAGACTTTGGCCGTCATGCCCCCATCCTTCATTTCGCTTTCCTTTGCGTGTCTACGCGGGCCAGAGCCGCCTTGGAAACGCGGTCAAGTACAACCGCCAGCAGCACAATGCCCAAACCGGCCACAATCCCGACGCCCAGATCAAGGCTGCGGATACCGCGCAGCACCAAAACGCCAAGGCCCGGCGCTGACACAAGCGAGGCGATAACAACCATCGCAAGGCTCATCATGATGGTCTGGTTCACGCCCGCCATGATGTTGGGCAGCGCCAGCGGCAACTCGACCCGCGACAGCTTTTGTGCCGCTGTCAGGCCAAACGCATCCGCAGCCTCGATCACATCCTTGTCCACAAGGCGGATACCCAGATCAGTCAGCCGGATAACGGGCACGATGGCATAGAGGATGATGGCAATCCCATACAGCTTTGATTCAGTGACAGAAAACAGAAAGATCAGCGGGATCAGATAGACGAATGTGGGCAGGGTTTGCAGCAGATCCAGCAAGGGGACAATGCTGCGCTGCGCAGTGTCCGATTTGCTCATCCCAATGCCGATGGGCACACCCAGCAGCACCGAAATGCCGGTACACACAAACACAATCGCCAGCGTCTGCATCGCCACCTCATAGTGATCGATGAACGCGAAAAACAGCAGCACAAAGGCGACAAACCCCGTGACCGCACGCGACCGGCTGACGGCCCACGTGATCAACAACAGCACCGGCATCATCACCCACCACGGCGCGGATTCAAACACAAACAAGGTGCCGTCAAGCATCCAGCTCAGCGGTTGGGTGATGGGATCGAGGACAAATTTCAACTCAGCCCGGATCGACAGAAATCCGTTCTCAAGACCCTCGGTCAGATCGCGCGTCTGACCAATCTTGGCACAGGCCTCGTGCAGCACATCAAGGGATGGAAAGGGCAGACCGGGGGCGACAACCTCGGCGTCACCGCCTTGGGTCTGGGCCAGCAGCTGCGCCATCGACAGCGGGGCATCCGCCTTGTCCGCATCGCACCACGCACGCAGCCCCAACGCGTCAAAAATCGCCTCATAGCGCGCCATGCCACACCCCCATGTTCGGTCTTTTATTGGACCCTGTTTCCGGGATCGCCGTGAATGGACCCCGCGCCAGTTGCCCAGCGCGAGGCCAATTGATTATTGCAGCAATGCCGCCAGTTTGCCCTTGGCCTCGTCGTTCAGCCAGGACCCCCACGTCTCTTTGTAGGTGGTCAGGAAATAGACAGCCGCCTCTTCATAAGAGGCCTGATTGGACTCCTGCCAAGCCAGCACTTCGCCCATCTGCGCGTTGGTGAATGTCACCTTGCCCATCAACTCGGCCGCATCAGGTTCGCGGTCAACAAAGGCTTGCGTGGCGGCCGTCACAACGTTGGACACAGGGTACGACGACAGACCGGGCGTGGCGCAGTCTTCGACCCCGTTGCAGGTGTGGATGTCGGCGTCATAGGCAGGCATGGACACCTGAACCATCGGGTACTTGCCCAAGACGGATGTGGGGGCCCAGTAATAGCCAAACCACGGCTCTTTCGCCTCGTAAGCGGCAGCAATGGCAGTGGCCAGCGTCTCACCCGACCCGTGCTGGAACCGTTCCACACCGGCATCCGCCAGACCAGAGGCCTTGAAGTTGTTGTGGTTGGTCACATCACAGCCCCAGCCCGACGGGCAATCGTGGAACCGGCCACCAACAAGGGTCGGGTTGGCCTTGATCCCGTCCAGGGTTGTCAGCTCGGGATGGGCCTCGGCCAGATAATCGGGGATCCACCACGCCTCAACGCCGCCATCCGACAGCACTTTGGACAATTCGACCAGCTTGCCCTCGCCGCGCAGCTCTTCGTACACTTCGGTGTAAGACGTCCACAGCTCGGTCAGAATGTCGGGCTCACCAGTTTCGGCAACCGATGCCATCGCAGGCACGGTCGTCGTGGGCACAGTGGTGACGGAACAGCCATAGCCCTGCTCCAACAGGAACTTGGACACGTATGTGACGACAGCGGACGAGGCCCAGTCCATTTCCGTGATCGACACCTCACCACAATCGGCAGCGGCAATGGATGCGGCACTGGTGCCTGCCATCAACGTGGCAGCAAATGCGAGTTTTTTCATATCAGTTCTCCCTGTTCTGGCAAAAGTTTCGCCAAAAGATGGGGCAAGTGATAGACCCAAAGCGCTGCAACGTAACAGTCCAATTTGCGCGACACCCGGATTCACCCGCGATTCCGCGCCGTTCGCCGGTGCCAGCGATCACAATCTAGGCCCAGGGGGCAAAATCGACGCCTTTGGGGTTGGGTGCGCCCGCGCAGTCTTGTTAGGGTCACGCGACCAAAGACAGCAAGACACAAGGAATTCGCCGTATGGACGTCGCACAGGCCCTCGTGATGGGCATGCAAATCTGGGGCATCATCGGTGGCATGGTCGCGGCCGTATTTCTGACCATCGGGATGGACCGGATCGACGAAGACGCGCGGGGGGCCTATGTCTTTCGCCCGCTGCTGATCCCCGGGGTCCTGCTGATCTGGCCCCTCGTGCTGTGGCGGTGGTGGCGGATCGAAACCGAGGCGTCGGGCTGGGCCGCGCGCTATCGCCCTGTGCGCGCCTCATACGGTCTTGCAGTCTGCGCGATGAGTCTCGGTATCGTCGCCGTCGTGATCACCGGACTGTCGGTGCGCCAATCCTGGCCCGGCGATGTCGCGCCCGTACAATTGACTGAGGGGGCAAGCCAATGAGCGTCAAATACACCCCCGTTCAGTGGAACAACAACAAATGGATCTATGACGCGGTGATGCTGGCAGGCGTCGCGGCGTTCCTCTGGGTCTTTCTCTACGTTACGCCCGAAACGCTCAGCTTTGAACGTGACATCAATCCGCAAATTCACAACGCCCGCGCCTTTGGGGCCTGCGCCTTTATGATGCTGACCATCATCCTGTGCATCGGGCCTGCCGCGCGACTTGACCGGCGGTTCCTGCCACTGCTCTACAATCGGCGCCACTTCGGGGTGATGACAACCTTTGTGGCGCTCACGCATTCGGGCTACATCCTGAACTGGTACTTCAATTTTTCCAGTTCCGACAAATATGTCGGGCTGCTCTACGCCAATTCCAGCTTTGGGCAACTGGCGGGCTTTCCTTTTGAACTCTTTGGGATTTTCGCGCTGATCTGCCTACTGGTGCTGGCGACAACCAGCCACGATTTCTGGCTCAAGTTTCTGACTCCGCCAGTGTGGAAACGGCTGCACTACCTGATCTATGCGGCCTATTTTTCGGTCGCGGCGCATATCAGCCTTGGCATCCTGCAAGACCAGCAAAACCACGTCTTTACGATCATGTTCCTCGCCGGGGCCGGTGCCGTCATCGTGCTGCACCTCGCCGCATGGTGGGCCGAACGCAACGATCCGGTCTCCAAAGATGGGGCGTGGGTCAAGGTCGGACCGGCGCACTCTTTCAAAGAAGGGTTTGCCAAGATCAAGCGGCTGGCCAATGGCGACCGCGTCGCGATCTTTCTGATGGAGGGGCAGCTGTCGGCCATCGCCAATGCCTGTGCGCACCAGAACGGGCCGCTGGGCGAGGGCAAGATTATCGACTGCCTTGTGACCTGCCCCTGGCACGGGTTCCAGTATGATGTGCGGTCTGGCCGCTCGCCTGCGCCATTCACTGAAATGGTGCCGACCTATCGCCTCCGACTGGTGGGCGACATGGTCGAGGTACACCCAGACCCCAACCCGCCTGGCACCTATGTCGACCCCGTCCCAATGCCAGCACCCCCCACACCAGATCCCGACCCAGAGGGAGAGCCGGCATGAGCGACAAACCCTTCTTTGTGGGCTATCTGCCCGTGCCCGGCCCATTGCGGACCTTCCTGCTTGGGGCCTGCGTGTTGCTGATCGCGGGGCTTGGGGTGGCTGGCTTTTTGATGGGGGCCGCGCAGGATGATCCCGGACCCGGTGCGTTCCGCTTTGATTATGGCCGCCAGACGGTGACAGGGGTGGTCGAAATGACACCCTACCCGGTCATCCACGTCACCCGAGGCAACGACCGGATCAAACCGGGCGACAGCTTTATGATGACGGCCGGGGGCAAATCCGGCGTAGACGGGCGCGCCATGCCCCTGAATGGGCAATTGGCCGAAGTGTCCGGCATCGTGCTGGAACGGGGCGATCTGTACATGATGCAGCTGCGCGGTGGGCGCAACGGGATCAAGGCCGCCGAAGGGGATGCACCCGAGATCGCAAGCGAACCGCAAGGACGCTGGCAACTGACGGGCGAGATTTGCGATGGCAAGTGCCTCGCGGGGGCGATGCGGCCGGGACGCGGGCTCGCGCACAAGGCCTGCGCCAATCTGTGCTTGCTCGGGGATGTGCCGCCGATTTTTGTGTCGTCCCAGCCTGTGCTCGGTTCTGAATTTCTGCTGGTTGTGGGGCCCGATGGCACGCGCCTGCCGCGCGAGGCCTATGACTACGTGGCCCAGTTCATCACCGCCGAGGGTGAGATCACCAAGCGGGGCGACCTGCTGGTCTGGGCCATCGACACCGACACAATCGAGTTGACCCAATGAAGCGCGCGCTCTGGATCGTCATCGCGGCCGCAGTGGCGGTTGTGCTGTTTTACATCTCGCGCTTCTGGTATCTGTCGCTTTGGCCGCGCAGCGGCCTATTCGGGATCGAAGCGTTGCGCCCGCAAGGCGGGCTGTTGGGCCGCTGGCTGCGCGGAACCGATTTTGCCCCGTTCGAGCTGCTGATTTGGGCGGTCGGCGCGTTTTTAGTGCTCACCGTGCTGCAAAAACTCTACGACCTGCTGAACCCGCCACCGGAATAGGGATCACCCCTTTTCGCAATCGGGCAGTTCTGCGTATACTCTGACGAAACAGGCGGGCAAACCGCCCGACCCTTTTGAGCATATCGCAGGCACCATGGCACGCAAAACGACCAAAACCACGGACCCAAGCCCCTTTAACGTCGCCCTTGTGGGGCAAAACGGACGCTTGGGATACGAGGCACTGCTGTTTGTCGCCTCCTTGCGCGCGGCCAGCCCCGATTTCGCCGGTCGCGTGCTGATCGCAGAACCCCAACCGGGGCCGCTCTGGGCCAATGACCCACGGATTGCACCGGACGATCTGCGCAGCGCGCTCAGCGATTTGGGGGCCGAAATCATCCCCTTCGACAGCGTGCATTTCGGCCAGACCTATCCCTATGGCAACAAGATCGAGATGCTCGGCGCGCTGCCCAAAGGCGAGCCGTTCGTGTTCTTTGACAGCGACACGCTGATCACCGGCGATCTGGCCTCGGTTCCATTCGACTTTGACGCCCCCAGCGCCTCGCTGCGGCGCACCGGCACCTGGCCGCAACTGGAACTTTACGGACCGGGATACAGCGAGATCTGGAAATCACTCTACGACGCGTTCGATCTGGATTTTGCCTCCAGCCTCGATCTGGCAGAGCCGGACGAATACTGGGCGCGCTACCTCTATTTCAATGCAGGCTACTTCTTTGGGGCCTGCCCGCACGTCTTTGGGCAACGGTTCCTCGACTACGCGCTGGCAATCCGCGACACACCACCGGACGCCCTTGTGTGCCAATCGCTCGATCCCTGGCTTGATCAGGTCGCGTTGCCGCTGGTGATCCACAGCTTGGGGGGCGGGCGCAGCAGTGCAGCGCACGACCACCTCGACGGGCCGGTCTCGTGCCACTACAGGCTGCTGCCCCTGCTCTATGCGCGCGAAACCGAAGCGGTGATTGCCACACTCGAAGCGGTCGCAGCCCCAAACAAGATCAAAAAAGTGCTCAAAGCCTACGAGCCGATCAAACGGATGGTGTTCCAGGGGCGCGGGGCCAAGGTGCGCGCGCTCTTTGACCAGGACGACATGCCCAGAAAAGAACAGGCCATCCGCAACCGGATCAAATCCAACGGATTCTGGATGCGCTGACATCTGACGCTACGTTTCGGACAAGAATACGGCGAATTTAGACAAAAAGGGTCGATTTCCCGCCATGCGAGTGGGGGATTTGTACTATTTGACCAATTAGTAAAATCTGAAACCCTTCCTAACGCGGATGAGTATGATGGCTGTCTCTTGTGTCCAATTCCTGGAAAACCTCGCACACGCATTCGACCAAGACAGGCTAGATGTGATCGCGCAGCACTTTGCCTACCCCTGCCCGTTCTACGCGGACAACAATATTACGGTGTTCGGGGGGCCAAGCGCCCTGATCGAAGGGCTGCAGCTCTACCGGACAGCCACGATCAAGGCGGGGATCGTGCGGGTTGTGCCGCGGATCATCGCCCAAGGGGTGCCGGTGCGGGGCTACAGCAACGTCTGGGTGGAATGGGATCACCTGACTGCAGACCGCACATGCCTGCGCACAAACCAAGTGCGCTACGCCGTCTTTCAAGACAGCGCAGCGCTTTTTCCACGTATCGAGATGATCGACTATACAGTCATCGCCTTTCCCGAAGTCCAGGATCAGTTCCCGATGTTCGCCACCGCCTAATCTCAGGCAGGCTTGGCCAACAGCGTATAGGTGGTGATCAGCGCATCCGCAGCCGAGGACCGGGCCGTGCCACCACCCTCTTTGCGCACACTGCGCGCACCAACCGTGCGCTTGATCACGCGACCCAACTGCTGGTTCAACGCCGTGCGGGTGCGACGGGCCTTGACCTTGGCCTTGTTGGTGTCGCCCTCAGCCGCAGTTGCCGTCTCATAAGCAGTGACAAAGGCCGCGTCGGCCGATGATGCCTTGATGACATTCAGGATAAAGTGGTCGTCGAACTTGCCGGCCGTGTCCATGTCGGTGGCGGTCTTCTGCACCGCATCGATGACGCTGCGCTTTGCGGCCAGACGGACAGACAGGGCTGTGTCGGCGGGCGCGGTCTCAACCACATACCCTTCGACGATCTTTTGCATAAGGTGGGACAGGTCCAGGCCCTGATCGTGGGCGGCTTGGGTCAGATAGGCGCGCACATCCGCATCAATGGCGAAATTGAACGTCTCGGCCTTTTTCAGCTTTTGCAGCTTTGCGGCACGCTTGCCCGTCTTGGGGGCGGTTTCTGTCGTTGGTGTCTCTTTGGATTTTGTTTCTGCTTCAGCCATGTTTTGGCCTCCTCGTTTTTATGTATACTTGTATGTCTATACATAAACCATGGTCCTGTCAACATACATCACAAGTATGCGGCACAAGTGTGCCGTTGCGGCGCAGCACCTCTCTAGCCAGCATGCTCGGCGCACCGCCCTTGCCCCGGCGCGTCCCATTGCCTATCGATGGCCCAGCAATTTTCGCCCCGGCAAAAGGACACGATACAATGACTGATGGCCCAAAATACGGCTTTGACACCCTCCAGATCCACGCAGGGGCCCGGCCAGATCCGGCCACAGGGTCGCGCCAAACGCCCATCTACCAGTCCACAGCCTACGTATTTCGCGATGCCGAACACGCCGCAGCTCTCTTTAACCTGCAAGAGGTCGGCTACATCTACTCGCGCCTGACCAACCCGACGGTGGCCGTGCTGCAAGAACGCATCGCCACGCTCGAAGGGGGGGCCGGGGGCGTGTGCTGCTCTTCGGGGCACGCCGCACAGATTATGGCGCTGTTTCCGCTGATGAGCCCGGGCAAAAACGTCGTGGT
>JBCCBC010000222.1:0-3883 GCA_039814435.1 Pseudomonadota bacterium | reverse complement strand
GGCAGCGGTGGCTCGGTCTGGGCGGAGGCTGTTGATGGGCTGAACACGCTCATCGATTTCCGGTATCAGCAACACTTCTTTGCAAAAAACGGCGTGCCTGGAATGGGCAAACAGCGCACCGGCAAAGATGGTGACGACATCATCTTGCGCGTACCTGTCGGCACGGAGATCCTGGACGAAGATCAGGAAACGCTGATCGCCGACATCACCGAACTGGGCCAACGGGTCGAGTTGGCGCGCGGTGGCAACGGTGGCTGGGGCAACCTGCATTTCAAATCCGCCACCAATCAGGCCCCACGTCGATCCAACCCGGGCCAGGACGGGGTCGAGCGAACGCTGTGGCTACGCCTCAAACTGATTGCGGATGTGGGACTGTTGGGGCTGCCCAATGCGGGCAAGTCCACTTTTCTTGCCACCACGTCCAATGCGCGTCCCAAAATTGCCGATTACCCTTTTACCACGCTGCATCCCAATTTGGGCGTCGTGGGTGTGGACAACGCAGAATTTGTGGTCGCTGATATCCCCGGCCTGATCGAAGGGGCCTCTGAAGGGCGCGGCCTGGGGGATTTGTTTCTGGGCCATGTGGAACGCTGCGCGGTCCTGCTGCACCTGATCGATGGCACGTCAGACACCATCGCCGAAGACTACCAAACCATCATCACCGAACTCGAAAAGTATGGCGGTGATTTGGCGGAAAAACCGCGCATGACGGTCTTGAACAAGGTAGACGCGTTAGACGATGAACAGCGTAAAAAAGCGCAAGCTGCGTTGGAAAAAGCGTGCGGCGGTCCGGTCATGTTGATGTCGGGGGTTGCGCGCACCGGCGTGACAGAGGTTCTGCGCGCCTTGCGGGCTCAGATTGACGACGACCGTCTGCGCCACCGACCCGCGGAAGAGGCTGCGCCATGGCATCCCTGACGGGAGCCCGGCGGCTTGTGGTCAAGATCGGGTCGGCCTTACTGGTTGAGCGTACCACGGGTGATCTGCGCACCGACTGGTTGCATGGGTTGGCAAAAGATGTGGCCTGGCTCAAAGCGTCCGGGGTGCAGGTTGTTTTGGTTTCATCGGGGTCGATTGCACTGGGGCGCGGCGCGCTTGGGATCACCGCAACGGACCTTGCGCTTGAGCAATCCCAGGCGGCGGCAGCGGTTGGACAGATCCGGCTGGCGCGCGCCTATGAAGAGGCGATGGCCCCGCATGACATCACAACGGCCCAGGTTCTCGTCACATTGGAAGACAGCCGGGACCGTCGCCGTTACCTCAACTCGCGCGCCACGCTCGAACAGTTGATTGGTCTTGGCGCATTGCCGATCGTCAACGAAAACGACACCGTGGCCACAGACGAAATCCGCTTTGGCGATAATGACCGGCTGGCGGCCCAGATTGCGGCAACGATTGGTGCGGATCAACTGGTGTTGTTGTCGGATGTGGATGGGCTTTATTCTGCGAACCCCGCCGATGATCCAACCGCGACGCGCTATGACACAATCGACACCATCACACCTGAGATCGAGGCGCAGGCCGGGGATGCCGGGTCGGGGCTGTCCAAGGGCGGGATGAAAACCAAGGTAATGGCGGCCAAAACTGCAACGGCAGCAGGCTGTGCAATGGCGATCTGCCACGGCGCGGCGCTGCGCCCGCTCTGGGCGTTGGAACACGGGGCCAATGCCACCTGGTTCACAGCCACACTTGATCCGCAAGCGGCGCGCAAACGCTGGATTGCTGCGATGAAACCATGTGGAACAGTCACCCTGGATGCAGGGGCCGCACGCGCATTATCCAAAGGTAACAGTCTGTTACCGGCTGGTATTCACGCGGTTTCTGGTGCTTTCGGACGCGGCGACCCGGTTGCCATCCACGGACCGGACGGGCGGCAAATGGGCCTCGGCCTCAGCCGCTACACCGCCGAAGAAACCGAACGGATCCAAGGACATCAAAGTTCTGAAATCGAACACCTGCTAGGCTATCCAGGCCGCGCTGCGCTGATCCACCGGGACGATATGGCCCTTTAACCCTTCTTTCGGCTATAAATATCCCCGCCGGAGGCCTAAAATCTGGGGGCGCACCCCTGCACAAGGACGCAACGATGAAAGATTTTGCTGACATTCCCAGCCTGATGGCCAACATCGGTGCGCAGGCCAAAGCGGCGGCTGTCCAGCTTGCCAACGCCAATGCAGAACGCAAACATGCGGCCTTGATTTCAGCGGCAGAACACCTGTGGCGCAACCGGGCCGATATCATCTCCGCCAACGAACTGGACATGGACTATGGGCGCGACAAAGGTTTGTCGGCCGCGATGCTGGATCGATTGCGCCTCGACGAAGACCGGATTCAAAGTATGGTCGACGGCCTGCGCGCGGTTGCCGAACAAGCTGACCCGGTGGGCGAGGTGATTGCCGACTGGACCCAAGCCAGCGGGTTGCACATCCAGCGTGTCCGCACGCCATTGGGCGTTGTCGGCGTCATCTATGAAAGCCGTCCCAACGTAACGGCAGATGCAGGGGCGCTGTGTCTCAAGGCGGGCAATGCTGTGATCTTGCGCGGCGGGTCCGAGAGTTTTCATTCCTCGGGTGCTATACACTCAGCCCTCGTGCAGGGTCTGCGCGATGCAGGCCTGCCCGAAGACTGCATTCAGCTGGTCCCGACCCGCGACCGGGCAGCGGTCAGTGAAATGCTGACCATGACCGATTTTGTCGACGTGATCGTGCCACGTGGCGGCAAGGGCCTTGTCGGGCTGGTCCAGCGTGAAGCGCGCGTGCCGGTCTTTGCCCACCTCGAGGGGATCGTGCACATCTATATCGACAAGCATGCAGACCCCGAAAAGGTCTTGAAAGTGGTGCTGAACGCCAAGACGCGGCGCACGGGCATTTGTGGGGCGGCTGAGTGTCTGTTGATCCATCAGGACGTGGCCGCAACCATGGGGCGCGGGGTTGTACGCGCTTTGATGGAGGCTGGCGTGATGGTGCATGCCGATGTTGCCCTCCAATCCATTGACGGGGTGCTGGCGGCCACGGATCAGGATTGGGGCAAGGAGTATCTGGACATGGATATCGCCGCCCGCGTCGTTCCTGATCTGGATGCGGCTCTGGAACACATCCGCACCTATGGCTCGAACCACACCGACTGCATCCTGACCGAAGATGGCGCTACGGCGGCGCGCTTTCTAAATGAACTCGACAGCGCGATCCTGATGCACAATGCCTCGACCCAGTTTGCGGATGGGGGCGAATTTGGCATGGGAGCCGAGATTGGGATCGCCACAGGCAAGATGCATGCGCGTGGCCCGGTTGGTGCGGCGCAACTGACCAGTTTCAAATATCTGGTGCGCGGTGATGGCACTGTGCGGCCCTGACCGCGCCGGCATGGTCAGGGACTAGAACCGAATCCTGACGTAATCTTGGGTCAATTCCGTTTCGATCCGGCGCTTGGCGTCTGTCGCCACTGCGTACAGCAGCGCAAACTGCACATGAGCGGGGGCCAAATCGCCAGGTTCCGCCCCTTTGAGCAGGGCCCAAAGATCCGGATCAGGGTTTGATTTGGGGGAATACCCAGTGATCGCCCAACCGGTGGCATCGCTGTTCAGCTCAATCCGCCCGCCATAGGGCATGCTGCTTTCAAGACACTGGATCGCAAGAAACGCCATCCGGACGGCCCATCGCGGCTGCCCGTCGAGTGGGCCATAAGCCACGGTCAAGCGCCCGCCGCGCGTGCTGTCGTTCAGGATCGAGACAACCTCGGCCCGGCCCATCTGCGTATCACTGGCGGCACCATAGGCGATGCGAAAGAACCGGATCCGCGCGCTTGCATTCTCAACACTTTCCGAGATTAGGTCGATTTCGGGCCCGTCCCGCTGGTCCGACATCCCAAGCAATTCCAGACCATT
>JBCCBC010000203.1:0-5211 GCA_039814435.1 Pseudomonadota bacterium | reverse complement strand
ATTTGGGGGACTTTGGGATGACGCCGCCTGTACCTGTGACCTTTGTGCCGGCACCAACGCCGCTGGAGCCGCTGGCCAATCTGTCGAATCGTTTGGGTGTTGCGCTGTGGGTCAAGCGGGACGATCTGGCCGGCACGACCTTTGGTGGCAACAAGGCCCGCCAGCTTGAGTTCTATCTGGGCGCTGCGCTGGCCCGCGATTGCGACACCGTTTTGATCACCGGCGCAGTGCAGTCGAATTTTGTGCGCACGGCTGCCGCCCTGGCCGCCAAAATCGGGTTGCGCACCATCGTCCAGCTTGAGCAGCGCGTGCCGGGTCAGGATGCGCTGTATCAGTCTTCGGGCAATGTCGTGCTGAACGGCCTGCTGGGGGCCGAGGTGATGTATTACCCGGACGGAGAGGACGAAGCGGGCGCTGACGCTGCGCTGCGCGCCCGCGCAGATGTTGAGCGCAAAAAGGGCCATCGTCCTTTTGTTATTCCGCTGGCGTTGGGCAATCCGCCCTTGGGTGCGCTGGGCTATGTCAAAGCCGCGCATGAGATATTGGCCCAAGCGGATGACTTTGACTTTGTGGTCGTCGCCTCGGGCAGCGGGTTGACCCATGCGGGGTTGCTGGCCGGGTTGGTGCAGGGTGGCTTTGCTGGCCGCGTTATTGGCAGTTGCGTGCGCCGCGACGCTGTCCATCAGCGTCGCCGCATCCGAACGGTGCTGGATGATCTGGCCCCGCTGATGGGCGGCGGTACGGACGTGCCCACGGACGCGATCGAGATCTGGGACGGTGCCCTTGCCCCGGGCTATGGTCAGATGGGCCCATTGGCGTTGGATGCCATGCAGATGATGGCCCAAACCGAAGGGTTGATCCTGGACCCGGTGTACACGGCCAAGGTGTTTGCCGCTATTCCGGCACTTGTCCAAAGCGGGCGGATCCCGACGTGCAGCAAGGTGCTGTTTGTCCACACTGGCGGGCTGGCATCGCTGTTTGCCTATCAGACCGTGCTGGCCGAGGCCGTCACGCGATCATGACGGATCCCGGATGTGGGGCGCTGCCCCGATGTCGTCAAGCATGTCAAAGAGCGCGTTCAGCCACTTGTCCTTGATCCGGATGGCCAGTTGCGACGGCGGGCGCAGCGAGGGTGTCAGGATCGCGTATTCATAACGCAAAAGGGCGAAAAAAGGCACAAACACGATCTGACCTTTTGCGATGTTCATTTCCCGTTCCGTGACAACTGTCAGTGGATCCATGATCGCAACACAATGCCCTGCGCTGATAAATGGGATCAGCGGTAGGAAAAACTGCGCGGAAATATTGGACACGAACTGTGCCCCGTCGTTTTGAAAGGCCCGTTCAAGTTTGCGCGACATCGGGTGATCACCAGTCAGCGTTCCAATGGGGATCCCATCAAGGTCACCAACGGTGATTTGGGACCGCGCGGCCAGTGGATGATCGCGGTGCAGCGCGCAAAAGCAATCCGCACTGATAATATCGACGCCGTATTGGGCGCTGGGTTTGACCGGATCGTCAAAATCCGCAAAGCCGAAATCGATGCTTTGGGTGCTGGCCAACTCGCGGATCTGGGCCGTGCTGCGCGAGGCAATTGTCGTCTGAAATGTTGCATCACTGCTGACATTTTCGCTGATGAAACGCGGAAAGATAAAGGCGGAAGGCCCCGGCATCGCGGCGATGTGCAGGCTGCCGGATTCTGCCGATTTGAGTTCTTTCATCGTGCCCGACACTGTTGCCAGCCGGTCCAGGATTTCGGCGGCTTCGACCATCAGGTACTGCGCCTCGGGCACAGGAATAAGCTGTCTGCCGCGCCGTTCAAACAGCGCCATGCCAAGGCTTTTTTCCAGGTTCTTTATAGCGAGGCTGATGGCGGGCTGAGTGCGCCCAAGCTTTCTGGCGGTTTGCGAGATCGAGCCGCTGTCCATAACATCGCGAAACACGGTGAGTTGTGTGAGGTTCATCTGCAAACCATAAGCAAAACTATGGAATTGTGAAATATAACAAATTTGTTTTAATGTTGATTTTACCTAACCTGAGGGGATGAAAATTCGGCTGAACCGAATCTTGATCTCACTGACGGGTAGATGAAAATGAAAATGATGAAAACTTTGGCCGGGATCGCCCTGGCTGGCGCGTTGGCTGTTCCGGCTGTTGCGCAAGACCCAACCTTTTTCCGCATTGGTACGGGTGGTGCCGGTGGCACGTATTTCCCGATTGGCGGCACGATTGCCAATGGCATTTCGGCCCCTCCGGGATCGCGTGCCTGTGATGAGGGTGGACAGTGCGGCGTGCCCGGTCTGATTGCGATTGCGCAGTCGACCACGGCGTCTGTGTTCAACAATGCCGCTGTCCAGAACGGCGAGTTGGAGGCCGGCTTGGCGGCCGCTGATGTGACCCGGTCCATGTATCTGGGCGAGGGCAAGTTTGAGGGCAAGGCCCATCCCAAACTGCGCGTGATTGCCAACCTTTATCCCGAAGATCTGCATCTGGTCATGCCTGCGGGCGCAACAATTGCCGATCTCGGTGATCTGGCCGACAAACGTGTTGGCATTGCGCAGGCGGGTTCTGGCACGCAGGTGGCGGTGTTGCAGATGCTGGAAGCGTGGGGTGTAACCCGCGACAACATGGACGAGGCCGAGTTGAACAACAGCCAATCTGCCGAACGCCTCGCGGATGGCCAGATTGACGCCTATTTCTATGCGGCAGGCTGGCCTGTGGCGGCGATGGTGCAACTGGCGTCGACCAAGGGCATGAGCCTGCATTCGTTCTCCGAAGCGGATCTGGCCAAGATCAACGAGATCATTCCGGCTTACATCCCGTCCAAGATTCCGGGCGGTGTGTACGAAGGTGTTGAGTCTGACATTCTGACCCCTGCGGTGTCCGCGCTGTTGGTTGTGTCCTCTGATCTGTCCGAAGAGCTGGTTTATGGTTTGACCAAGGCCCTGTGGAACGACAACACCCGCAAGTTGCTGGACAATGGACATGCCAAAGGCAAGCAGATCACTCCAGAAACTGCGCTGGACGGCGTTGCCGCCCTTGGTGTTCCGCTCCATGCGGGTGCCGAGAAGTTCTACAAAGAAGCCGGTCTGTTGCAGTAACGTTCTCTGTCTTTGACAGTTACGTGCACTGGTGGTGCCCCTTTGGAGGGGCACCGCATTCCTGATCTGTACCCGCGCCAAGGAGGCCACCGCGATGTCAGACGCACCTCGGACCGAGACCCATGACCTGACCGCCGAAGAACTTGCCGCGATTGAAGAGAAGTACGACGAAGGATCTGCCACCCGCGCTGTTGGCCCGACCACGGGTATGATCCTGCGCGCTGTCGCCCTTGTCTTTGCCTTGTATCACTTTTTCACGGCCGGGTTTGGACTGCCAGCGGATCACTGGCATATGGGCTGGCACCTGACGGGCCTGTTTATTCTGACCTATGCCCTGTTCCCCATTGTTGGATCCAAGAGCCTGTTTGCCATGAAGGCCAGCGCGCTGCGCATCGGCAATATCCCTGTCTATGATCTGGTGTTCATGGCCCTGGGCGTGATGTCCGCGCTTTATGTTGGGTTTGCCTGGCGCGGTGTTCCGATGCTGGGCATCGAGGAACAGACGTTCCGCATGGGCAACCCCAACAGCTATGATGTGACCTTTGGCGTCATTATCATTGTTCTGGTTCTCGACCTTGCGCGGCGCACCTTGGGCTGGGTGCTGCCCCTGATCATCTGCTTTTTCATAAGCTATGCCCTATTGGGCCAGTATTTCCCGGGGTTGCTGAAGCATCCCGGCGTCAATTTCAAAACATTCGTGTCGTCGATGTACTTCCCGCAAGAGGGTATCTTTGGTGTCACGTTGTGGGTTGTGTCCACAATTGTGTTCCACTTTGTCTTGTTCGGTGTCATCGCGCAGCGCACCGGGTTGGGTCAGTTGTTTATCGACAATGCCACCATCCTGGCGGGCCGCTATACCGGGGGCCCGGCTAAGGTGTCGGTTGTGTCTTCTGCGTTTTTTGGCACGATTTCTGGGTCGTCCGTGGCCAACACCGTGTCCACTGGCGCGCTCACCATCCCCAATATGAAGCGCCTTGGCTATCCAGGCCACTTTGCAGGCGGGGTCGAGGCCGCGTCGTCTGCCGGGGGCCAGATCACTCCGCCGATCATGGGTGCGGCCGCCTTTATCATGGCTGAGTTTCTGGAGCTGCCCTACACCACAATCGTCATTGCGGCGATCTTTCCTGCGATCCTGCACTATGTCGGTGTGTTCACCGTTGTCCATTTGATGGCCCGCAAGCTGGACCTCAAAGGGTTAACCAAAGAGCAGTTGCCCCAGTTCAAGGCTGTCTGGTCCGAGGGGTGGGCCAATATCGTCCCGCTTGTCGGTCTGCTGGTCGTGCTGTTTTCCGGCTATACTCCGTTTATGTCGGCCTTTTGCGGTATCTCGCTGGCGGTGGTCACGGGCATGTCCCGCCTGAGGGAACCCGCGACGCTGGTCTATGCGGCCGCCTTTATCGCTTTTGTTGTGTGGAAGTATTCCGGGGGTGGGTTTGACCTGATCATGACGGCGATTTTGTGTATTGGCGCGGGCGTTGCCACCCTGAACCCGCAGACCCGCATCAAGATCCCCGAGATGTCGGCGGCGATGGAACTTGGCGTCAAATACGCGCTGGCGGTGGGCGCGGCATCGGCGGCTGTGGGCATCGTGGTCGGTGTCATCAACACCACCGGGATCGGCTTTCGCATCGGCTTTATGGTCACGCAAGGGGCGGGGAACCTGGCCACGGACATGTTCGGCTTTTTGTCCCTTGGCGGTCTGTTTGACTGGTTCACTGTACAGGATTTGCAACTGTTCATCTCGCTCGTATTTATTGCGATCGCCTGTATCCTGATGGGGGCGGGTATTCCGACAACTGCGCTGTATATCATGCTGGTGTCTGTGGCTCAGCCCGCGCTGGCCCAACTGGGCGTGCCCCCCATCGCAAGCCACATGTTCGTTCTGTATTACGGGGTGGTGTCAGAAATCACGCCGCCGGTCTGTACCTCGGCCTATGCGGCGGCGGCGATTGCGAATTCCAACCCGTTTCGCACGGGCCTTTCCGCGTTCTCGCTGGGATTGGGCAAAGTTGTCGCGCCGATGGCCTTTGTCTATGCACCGGTTTTGTTGTTCGTGTCCTCTACTGGCTTTGATCTTTGGGAGTTCAGCTATACCGCGACCAGTTGCATT
>JBCCBC010000099.1:0-9602 GCA_039814435.1 Pseudomonadota bacterium | reverse complement strand
GCGGCATTTGCATCCGCAAGGTCAAAGCTGTGGGTGATCAGCGGGGTCACATCGATCTGCCCACCCTGCATCATCTTGACCGCCGTAAAGAACTCTTCGTGAAAGCGGAACGACCCTTTGAACACGATCTCTTTGGCGGTCATCATTTGCACGGGCAACGTCATGTCGCCGCCCAGCCCCAACTGCATCAATGTCGCACCCGGGCGCAGCGCAGGGATCGCAGCGGCCAAGGCAGGGGCCGCGCCGCTGCATTCGAAATGCACGTCGAAATGCCCCTTGTTGGCGGCGTAGGGTTCCAGACCGTCCGGTGTTTCGGCCATGTTTATTGTGTGATCAGCCCCAACTTGGCGTGCCATATCCAAGGTAAAGGGGGCGATATCCGTCGCCACGATCTCAACCGCTCCGGCCGCGCGTGCCACCAGCACACAAAGCTGGCCAATCGGGCCACAACCGGTGACCAGAACCCTCTTGCCCATCAAATCTCCTGCCTGACGAGCGGCGTGCAGACAGACGGACAACGGCTCTGCCACGGCCGCCTGACCTGGGCTCAGGCCATCTGCGGGCGCGCATTGGGCGGCATCTGCAACGACGTATTCACGAAACGCCCCCTGAATGTGAGGAAAGGGCATGGCCGACCCGTAAAACCGCATGTTCATGCAATGCTGCGGCGTACCCTCATGGCAAAATGCGCAGTTCCAACACGGGCGCGACGGCGACACCGCCACCAACTGGCCCGCGCTCAGGTCTTCAACGCCTGCCCCGATCTCAACCACATGGCCTGCAACCTCGTGGCCCAAGATCATCGGCTCGCGCAACCGTACGGTACCGAATCCCCCATGCTGGAAGTAATGCAGATCAGACCCGCAAATTCCTCCTGCGGCCATCTTGATCAGAACCTGACCAGCACCAACGACTGGCATTTCCCGCTCTTCGATCCGCAAATCCTTGGCGGCGTGGACAACGATGGCTTTCATTCACGAACACTCCTCGATACGTATTGCGGGCACTTTGCGCGCAGGCGCAAACCGGTACAAGTCGTGTTGACGTCGCCCCGACCCAGACATTACGTTACCGGTATCGTAATTCCGAGACCAAAGGTAGCCCCAAGCCATGAGCACATCCCTCTTTTCCCTCGCAGGTACCCGCGCACTGATCACCGGATCGTCCCAAGGGATCGGTTTGGCGCTTGCCGCAGGATTGGGAGCGGCGGGTGCAGAAATCGTGTTGAACGGGCGCGATAGAACAAAACTCGACGCCGCCGCCAAAGCGCTGACAGATCAGGGGATCACCACGCACGCGCTGGCCTTTGACGCCACCGACCATGACGGCGTTCGCACTGCTGTTGACGGGTTCGAAGGCAACATCGGCCAGATCGACATCCTGATCAACAACGCGGGCATGCAACATCGGACCGCGCTCGAGAATTTCCCCGCCGACGCGTTTGAGCGGCTGCTGCAAACCAATGTCGCATCGGTGTTCCACGTCGGCCAGGCTTGTGCCCGGCACATGATCGGGCGCGGCACGGGCAAGATCATCAACATCGCCAGCGTGCAAACCGCGCTCGCGCGGCCTGGAATCGCTCCTTACACAGCCACCAAAGGGGCGGTGGCGAACCTGACCAAGGGGATGGCGACCGACTGGGCCAAGCATGGGCTGAACTGCAACGCCATCGCACCGGGCTACTTCGATACGCCCCTGAATGCCGCACTGGTGGCCGATCCGGAATTCTCGGCGTGGCTGGAAAAACGAACCCCCGCAGGGCGGTGGGGCCAGGTGGACGAACTGGTCGGGGCGGCCGTGTTCCTATCTTCCGCCGCATCGACATTCGTGAACGGGCACACGCTCTATGTGGATGGCGGGATCACCGCATCACTGTAGCGGCGAAAGACCCGCGATCAGTCCCTAACGCACAGCAACCTTGATCTTGGTGCCCGCAACTTCAATCGTTTCGCGGCCCTTTTTCTGCGCGGTAAAGATCACTTCGACCGCGGGGGTCCACCCCCCGCATGTCCGGCTTTGTACGACACCCCATTTGCCGTTGCTCAACACACCCAACCTGGTGGCGCGCGTGCGGTTTGGATCGACATTCTTTGGGCGGGCACCGCAGGCACCGCGAAATCCGTTCACGATTATGGATTGCCCGACCTGAACCTGGATCGACCGGTGGGTCGGGATCTTGTTGCTGTCCTCCGCCAAGGCCGGGACAACCAGTAAGAACGTCAAAGTCAAAATCGCGCGCAACATATAGGGACCTTTCAATAACCGGGTCAGCCTAGCGCAAGACGCGATTCCCGCCAACACAAGCGCGTGTGACCCCACCCGCGCAAAGCCTTGCGACCGGGGTGCGCGGCCTATAAGTTCCCACGAAACTTTGACAACCCGCAAAGGGGCGCGCCTTGACCTACACTCCCGCCATCACCGGAACCGGCGTGTTCACACCCGAATTGTCCATCTCAAACGCAGAGCTGGTCGTGGCGTTCAATGCCTATGCGGACCGGTTTAACGCCGAAAACGCGGACGCCATCGCCGCCGGAGACGTCGAAGCCAAGGCCCACTCCTCAGAAGAATTTATACTCAAAGCCTCCGGCATTGAGCGGCGTTATGTGATGAACAAATCCGGCGTTCTGGATCCGGGCGTCATGCACCCTCAGCTGCGCCAGCGCAGCGATGATGAACCCTCGATCATGGCCGAAATGGCGCTGGATGCGGCACACAAGGCGCTGGCAGCTGCTGGCAAAACGGCCCAGGATGTTGGGGCGGTGATCTGCGCAGCCTCAAACCTTGAACGCGCATACCCCGCCGTCGCCATCGAAATCCAGGACTTGCTTGGCGTGCACGGCTTTGCCTTTGACATGAATGTTGCCTGTTCTTCTGCAACATTCGGGATCCAGGCAGCGGCGGACATGGTGCGCTCGGGCTCGATCCGCTCGGCGCTGGTGGTGAACCCCGAAATATGCTCGGCTCATCTGGAATGGCGCGACCGAGACTGCCATTTTATCTTTGGCGACGTGGCTACAGCCACACTTATCGAACGGGTCGAAGACGCCACAGGCCCCTATTTCGAAATCAAATCAACGCGCTGCGCCACCGAGTTTTCCAACAACATCCGCAACAACAACGGATATCTGCGCCGGTCGCGCCCGGACGGGGTCAAAGATCGGCGGGACATGCAGTTCATGCAAAACGGGCGCAAAGTATTCAAGGAAGTGCTGCCTTTGGTCAGCAAACACATCGCAGCCCACATGGGCGACGAAGGGATTGTGGCCGATCAACTCAAACGGCTCTGGCTGCATCAGGCCAACAAATCCATGAACGATTTTATTGGGAAAAAGGTGCTGGGGCGCGACCCGCGAGCAGGCGAACAACCCAACATCCTGCAAGACTACGCAAATACATCCTCGGCAGGATCCATCATCGCGTTTTCGAAATATTCAGATGATCTGGGGCCCGGTGATCTGGGGATCATCTGTTCGTTCGGGGCGGGCTATTCGGTGGGCTCTGTCATCGTGGAACGTCACGGCTAACGGGCACCCAACCGGTCATCCGTTTCCGACGATACCTGCGCTGCAACACGGTGCAGGCGGGCCAAATGCGCATCGCGCGTCGACCCAACCTCGGGGTGACGCTCCAACGCGGCCTCCATTGAGTCATAGGTGACATCAAACAACTCCCGCCCACGCCGCCAGTTCATGAAACTCATGCCCTTCAGGACAGGGATGTTGAGAATGACGTCGTTTTCCGTATCAATTTGGCGGACCAGCTTGCGCGCGTTCACAACCATCGCGCGCGCCAGAACCGAAAATGCGGTCGGATGCCGAGGCGCACCCTGTTTCGGCTTGTTCAGCAACCCGCGCAGCGTTTGCAATCGGGTCGGTAAGTCCTCGTACTTTGCGCGCACAATCCACGGCTTGGCGGGCAAGAAATTCAACACCACATTGACCCCGGGTTTTAGGTCGCGCATGGCCGTCATGGGCACGTTGTCAATCAACCCGCCATCAATCAGCACCTCACCATCCGACCGGACAAAAGGCGGAAAAATACCTGGAATCGCGGTAGAGGCGCGAATGGCCTGCCACAGCGGCCCCGACCGGATCACGCTCACATCATTGTGGGTCAGACTGGCAGCGACCGCGAAAAAGTTGATCGGCAGGTCTTCGACGTCAAATCCGCCATAGTGCTTTTTGAATGCCGCATCGAGGCGGTGATGATCCAACAGCGAGTATTGCGGAACCGCCAAACGTGACATCGCCTTGGAGCGGATGAAAATATCTTCACACTGCTCCATGATATCGTCCGGCGTCAGCCCGATGGCCAGCGCCCCCGCCATGGCAGAGCCAACGCTGGTGCCCCCCACAAAATCAAATCGATACCCACGTTCCTGCAACGACCGGATGGCACCCAGATGGGCCGTTCCAAACGATCCCCCCCCACACAGAACAAGACCTACAGCCTCGCCGCGGATAAACCGGGCAATGCGGGCAAAATCCTCATCACTGTCGAGGGCCAGATGATGGTGAAGCCCCACAGGGCGCTCGGCAAGCCAGTCAGCGGTTTGGGTCGTAGGGTCGCTTGCGTGGTCTCGATGAAGGACCAGATGCAAATGGGACGGTAGCGTGGCCTGATAAATCCGCTCTTCCAGCGGCGATGGTGCATCGTTGGGGCCACACCGCCCCTGCTTGGCCAGCGCCACCATGACCGTGTCGCAATTGCTGGCGGCAACCTTTGCCCAAATGGGATGCGCGTCAGGGTCGGGGCACAACAATACCAGCTTGCCCAATCGCTCTTCCTGTGCGGTCAACCACTTGGCAAAATCATGCTGGTCGCGTGCGACCTCACTATCGCATGACGCAGCATCCAACAGCGTCCAGTCCGGATCACCCTCGAACGCCGCGCGGATGCCGCTCACAAATGCCGGGTCCATCACGCGGCCCGCCCCGGGAAAAATCGCACAGACTTGTCCGGCGTGCGGGCGCAAGCCAGGGCTCGCAGGGATGGTACGGGCCAGACGCTGCGACACAGCCGCCAAAATGCCATTTGCCAAGGCCGGGGTGTGGGCAGCCAACGCGTCATAGGCGGCGCGGCTCAGCTCCATCACGGTGCTGTTGCGCGCTGCAACCACGCTGGCTGTGCGCATCCCACCCGCGAAAAAGGCCAACTCGCCAATGGGCTCGCCCTTGGCAATTTCAGCGATCGCGCGGGGACCGGCCAGAACGGTGAACCGACCCTTCAGAACGATATAGAGAACGTCGGCAGGATCGCCCTCGACGATCAGCAACTCACCCCGGTCAACATCGCGGTACACAGCCACATCGGCCATCTGCTCCAGCACGGGCAAAGACAGGGCACTAAACCCACTGATGCCTTGCAACAATACAATCAGTTCCGCCCTGCGGATGTTGTCCTTCACGCTGACCCGCCCCCTTTTGCGCGCAGAGTGCAACGCCAATGGGTGTGCAATCAACCCATTATGACGCAAGGGAATTCCAGGTTTCGGGCCGATACAGCACGCACTCCGCAGGGTCGGCGGGTGGGCGCCTTTGCCGTCAGGCGAACAGAGCCACCCGCGATCCAACGTTTACGTGCTTTTGTTGGAGACGCGAGCATGCACCTCTTCAACGCTTTCACAGCGCTCCGAATAGCGATCCACAAGGTAAGCCTGGCGCCCACGCACCATCCAAGTGAACTTAACCAGCTCTTCCATCACATCGACGACGCGGGCATAAAACGGACCCGCAGGCAGGCGATCACCCTGAAACTCCAACCACGCCTTTGCGATGCTGGATTGATTGGGGATAGTAACCATGCGCATCCAGCGCCCCAGAATGCGCATCTGATTGACCGCATTGAAACTCTGACTGCCGCCTGACACCTGCATCACAGCGAGAGTCTTACCTTGGGTGGGGCGAATACCGCCTTGCAGGGACAAGGGCAGCCAGTCGATCTGGGTCTTCATCAGACCGGTCATGGCGCCGTGGCGTTCCGGGCT
The DNA here is from genome assembly GCA_039814435.1 of Pseudomonadota bacterium. Lineage (GTDB taxonomy): Bacteria > Pseudomonadota > Alphaproteobacteria > Rhodobacterales > Rhodobacteraceae > Tateyamaria. The sequence goes on along the minus strand of JBCCBC010000099.1, from coordinate 3,616 downwards.
CGACCACACCATGCCTTCGGCCCACACGGCCAGTGTGCGCAACTCGGCAACCTTGGGGTGATCGGCGTCCACATCGTCGACCAATGGCAGGCCGGATGGGTCAAACATGCGCGTCTCGCAACCAAGATGGCGCAGGATACGCGCCGCTTCTTCGGCCGCGCGGCGCGAATAGCTGGCCGCGCGCAAGGATCCATAAAGCAGAAGGATGCGCGGTGGATGCCCTGGATCATCAGGGGCACGCAACGCGTCAATATCAATGGTAGGCAGGGCGGCTGCAATCAACGCCGGCAGATCATCATCCGGCAATGGCGTGTCCTCAGCCACTTTCATCTTCCAAATGCAGCTTCATGTCGATCAGAACCTGTTGAAGAAGCGAGGTCTCTTTGAGCAAACGCTTGGCCTCGTTGACAGTGATGATGCCGTCTTCGATGGATTGCTGATACTCGCTCATCAACATCGCAAAGCGTTGGCTCAACGCAATCACGTCGCTGTTGACGCCGCCAGTGCGCTCGGCGTTGGGACGCCGGTCATCATGGCTCAGCGTGATACCCTGCAATTCAGCGAGCGCACTCGTGACATGGGGGTACTTGGCCGCTTTCTCGAGAGCGACCACCGCATCGATAGGCATAAAGCGGTCAGCATGTTCGGGGTTGTCTGAATAGTAGCGCCCCAGTGTGGCCTTGGACTTGCCCGTGACATCACAAGCCGGCTCGATGCCAACATCTTTCACCAAAGCCTCGGTGTGCTTTTTCAAATAGCTGCCCATACCGGCCATACCCTTGCCCCTTTTGCACGCTTTTGCGCCGATTCAACCTTTGGGTTTGGGGAACCGGCACAGTCTTTTCCCATTAATCGTCCGGAAACAAAATGTCATTTGTTAATCGTCCCTCGGTTTTCGGGACGTAACGAGTACCCGATGTCCCCAGCATCGGGACCGGGTGGGGTTCACCATTCACTTCTGCTGCTTGGGGGCGGCAGGCCAGCGATGTTGGCAGTCGGTGTGGTGGACCCGTCAAAGGTCACGAGTAATGGGTTAGGCACCATCCCCAAACTGGGCACTCCGGTGTTCATCTGCCTGCCCCGTTTTATCCCAGTACCAAAGCGGTCCGGGGACTGCAGACGCATAAAAAAACAATGATGCGCACAGTTCTCGGGCCCGCCCGCACACGCCCGATCAGCCGGGCCAACGCTGACAGAGTCACTTGCCCGTCTGAGACGCGCGGATTATGAGCGCGCCATGGCAAAGCTCTATTTTAACTATTCCACTATGAATGCAGGCAAATCTACGCTTTTGCTGCAGGCCGCACACAACTACCGCGAGCGTGGGATGGAACCCTATCTGCTCACCGCTGCAGTGGCCGACAGGGCGGGTCAGGGGCAAATCGAATCCCGCATTGGGATCGCGGCCCCGGCAGATACGTTCACGCCGACAGAAGACATCTTTGCCAAAGTTGAAAATCGTTTGGCCGCCGGCCCGGTCGCCTGCATTTTCGTGGATGAGGCGCAGTTCATGTCAGACGGCCAGATCTGGGATTTGGCGCGGGTCGTGGATGACCTTGGTGTGCCCGTGATGTGCTATGGGTTGCGTGTCGATTTTCGCGGACAGCTCTTTCCCGGATCCGCAACTTTGCTCGCTCTTGCTGACGAAATGCGCGAAGTGCGTACGATTTGTCACTGCGGAAAACGGGCCACGATGGTGATCCGGCAGGATGCGGACGGGCGGGCGCTCGCTGATGGGGACCAGGTACAGATCGGCGGGAACGACCGGTACGTTTCGCTGTGCCGTCGTCATTGGCGCGAAACGATGGGACAGCGCTGAACGCGATCTGACCCAGATCGCGGCAGGAAACCGGCGCGGTTTCCAGTCACCTGGCCTGCGTCTGCACCGTTTTCCGCGCCGGAAAACAGCCGGAAACTGCGTCAGTTTCCGCGCTCCTCACACCTGGTTCGGAACAGGTTCGCCTGCCACAAAGGCGCGCACATTCTCTACCGCCATCAGCCCCATATCGGCCCTCACCTCCAGCGCAGCCGTCCCAAGATGCGGCAGCAACGTCACGGTGTCCAAAGCCAAAAGTTCCGCAGGCACATCAGGCTCACGCTCGTAGACATCCAGCCCAGCGCCGCCGATCTGCCCAGTGCGCAAGGCCGCAATGAGCGCCGTTTCATCCACGACGTCGCCCCGCGCGATATTGATCACATGGGCATGGGCCTGCATTTCCTGAAACACCTCGGCCCCGATCAGATGGCGGGTCTCCCCTCCACCAGGCACCGCAATGACCACAAAGTCCACAGAACGCGCCAAGGCACCTAAACTCTCTGCCCGCACGGCCGGAAACGGCAGCGTTTTGGCGGATCGGTTGAAATAGGACACCTCCATCCCGAACCCGAAATGGCACCGCTGCGCAATCGCCTGCCCAATCCGGCCCATCCCGACGATACCAACCCGCTTGCCCGACATATGCAGGCCCAACATCTGCGTCGGATGCCAGCCTGGCCAGCGACCCGCGCGCACCATCCGCTCACCTTCACCCGCCCTGCGCGCCGACATCAACATCAGCATCACACCAATATCCGCCGTCGCATCCGTCACCGCACCCGGTGTGTTGGTGACAACAACGCCCGCCTGCGTCGCCGCGTCCGTATCAATATGATTGAATCCGACACCAAAGTTCGCCAGCAATTGACAGCGCGGCGCGCCCACATCGGCAAAGACATCGGCAGAAAACTGATCGCCCAATGTGGGCACCACCACGTCAAAGTCACGCAAAGCGCTCCGCAACTCCTCCGCATCCAACGGCAACGTCTCGGCGCGTACCACAATGTCATCGCTGATAGCACGAGCGGCGGCGACAACCGTCTCCGGCAATGGGCGCGTGATCCAGATACGCATCAATGCAGCCTCCCGCCAACCGGCACGTCCTGTTCGGGGCACGCCAGCACAATCGCACCATCCGCATCCGGAAAGCCAAGCACCAGAACCTCGGACATGAACTTGCCAATCTGACGCGGTGGGAAATTCACTACCGCCATCACCTGCCGGCCTACCAGCGTCTCCGGGTCATAGTGCACCGTCACCTGGGCCGAGGTTTTCTTTTCCCCAATCTCGGGCCCGAAATCGATCCACATCTTGATCGCAGGGTTGCGGGCCTCTGGGTAGGGTTCCGCGCGTAGGACGCGGCCCACCCGCACGTCCACTTTTAAAAAATCATCAAACGCAATCTCAGCCACGGGCCAACTCCTCTGATCGACGGGTCGCAGCCGCAACTGCGCGCTCCAGCACGGGCGGAAAACCGGTTTCAGCGTCCATAAGCACCTCAAGTGCGGCCTGCGTGGTGCCATTCGGGCTGGTCACATTGCGGCGCAGCTGTCCGGGATCCTCTTCTGCCGCCATGGCCAGAGCACCGGCACCCGCAACTGTTGCCTTGGCCAACTGCATGGCCAAATCGGCCGACAACCCCTGGGCCTCGCCCGCCGCCGCCATCGCCTCGATCAAATGAAACACATATGCCGGACCCGACCCGCTGACGCCTGTGACCGCGTCCATCTGGGCTTCGCTGTCAAGACACACCACATCACCAACCGCCGACAGCAAATCTGCGGCCTCTTCCAGTGCGTT
>JBCCBC010000076.1:0-11225 GCA_039814435.1 Pseudomonadota bacterium | reverse complement strand
GCTGGCAGATGGTCACGCGAACCCCGCCCTTGATGGGGCCATCAAGGCGCGCAATGCGCAGATGAGCATGATTTCCTATCACACCGGACTTTTGGGTGCGATGGCCAAGGGTGAAACGCCTTATGACGCAGCAAGCGCCACGGCGGCGGCTGAAAACCTTGCTATGGCGGCCAGCATGAACCGTGTCGTTTTGTGGCTCGAAGGATCCGAGCAAGGGGCCGCCCCCGGGTCGCGTGCCAAGGCGGAAATCTGGACGGATGCCGCAGGGTTTGAGGAAAAAGCCGTTGCCCTGGAAACCGCTGCCGCCACGATGGTGAGCGCAGCTGGAACAGATCTGGAATCGTTGCGGGCTGCCATGGGTGGCATTGGCGCGTCATGCGGCGACTGTCACAAGGCCTACCGCGGGCCGCGGAACTGAACAGGCTGTGTGGCGGCGCGCATTTGCACTGATCGTTGTAGCGGGGGTCGGGACTGGTTTCTACCTGACCCACCCCTCCAACGTGCCAGCCGACTACGGTGCCAACCTGACGCCTGATGCATCGGCCGGGGCGCTTGTGTTTCACGCAGCCGGCTGCGCGTCCTGCCATGTCAGCCCAAATGATGCACCCGCCGAACACCCGATTCTGGCCGGAGGGCTTGCGTTCCCGAGTGATTTTGGAACGTTTTACGCCCCCAACATCTCATCAGATCGGGAACATGGGATCGGCAGCTGGACGCAAGCCCAGTTCGCGCGCGCCGTCACCGTGGGGGTTTCGCCGCAAGGGCAGCATTACTACCCCGCGTTTCCCTATGGCGCATATCAACATATGACGCCGCAAGACGCGGTTGATCTGCATGCGTATGTAATGTCCCTCCCCGCAAGCCCGTCGGCCAGTCAGGCGCATGATGTGGGTTTTCCATTCAACATCCGGCGTGGGTTGGGGCTTTGGAAACGGGCATTCATTTCGGACAGTTACGGTGTCGATGTTGGCGCGGACCCGGTGTTGATGCGCGGTCAGTATCTCGCCGAGGGGCTCGCGCATTGCGCCGAATGCCACACCCCGCGTAACGCCGTTGGAGGGCTGGATCGCACGCGCTGGATGGCCGGCGCACCCAACCCATCCGGCAAAGGCACGATCCCCAACATCACACCAGCGGCGCTGGAGTGGAGCGAACGCGATCTGGTCGAATACTTCACATCCGGATTTACCCCTGACTACGACAGCGCAGGCGGAGAGATGGCAGAGGTGGTCGAAAACCTCAGCAAACTGCCAGAAACAGACCGCGCGGCGATCGCAGCCTACATCAAGGCCTTGCCCGCAGTTGCGACCCCCTAGGCCAGCTTTGCCAGACGTGCGGCCCGCAACCGGGCAAAATCATCACCCGCGTGATAGGATGACCGCGTCAATGGCGTGGCAGAGACCATCAGGAACCCTTTGCCGTATGCCGCCTTTTCGTAAGACGAGAATTCGTCTGGATGCACGAACCGGTCCACACGGTGGTGTTTTGGAGTGGGTTGCAGATACTGCCCAATTGTCAGAAAATCGATGTCGGCGGCGCGCATGTCTTCCATCACCTGGATGACGGATTGGCGATCCTCGCCCAGTCCGACCATGATGCCCGATTTGGTAAACATCGACGGATCAAGCTCTTTCACACGCTGCAACAGCCGCAGCGAATGGAAATAGCGCGCGCCGGGGCGCACTTCGGGATACAGTCCCGGGACGGTTTCGAGGTTGTGATTGAACACATCGGGGCGTGCTTGGACCACGGTTTCCAGTACGGATGGATCACAGCGAATAAAGTCAGGCGTCAGAATTTCGATTGTCGTGTCCGGGCTGCGGTGACGGATGGCGCGGATTGTCTGGGCGAAATGGTCGGCCCCGCCGTCCTCAACATCATCGCGGTCCACAGATGTGATCACCACGTGGTTCAAGCCAAGTTTCTCAACCGCGTGAGCGACGCGACCCGGTTCAAACGCATCCAAGTCCTCGGGTGGTTTGCCCGTCGCAATGTTGCAGAACGTGCAGGCCCGCGTGCACACTTCCCCCATGATCATCATGGTGGCGTGTCCTTGGCTCCAACACTCGCCAACGTTGGGGCATCCGGCCTCTTCACACACAGTGACCAGCTTGTTGTCGCGCATGATTTTTGCGGTGTCTGTATACCCTTTGCCGCCAGGTGCCTTGACCCGGATCCAGTCTGGTTTCTTGGGCTGCGGATTGTCCGGGCGACGCGCCTTTTCGGGGTGCCGCTGTTCAGGGATTTTCAAATCGCGCATTGCATCGCCTCGGGATAGTTCACCGTTAAACTTGTTTCTAACATAGACACCGTGCCAGAATATACCACGTGGCGCATGGCCGCTATGCACCACGTTTGCGATACCAGGCCCCAACACTCCAATGATCGCGGTGAATCAGCAAGACCAGCGCAACCATCGCGGCCAGGACCGCCAGATCAATCACCTGATTGCGATGAATTGGGAAACCGCGATCATTCAGGGCGAAGGGATCCCAAAACCCCTCCCAGCGCCGTAAAACGGTAAACAGATGCATCACGGCCAGTGCGGGATAACTGACCCAGCGCACGGCACCGATCGCCACAAGCAAACAGAGCGCAATTTGCACTGCAGCGACAGCGTAAATGGTGGTGAAATCAAGATCGACGCCGTCAAAATGGCGCGCAAGCCCTTGATATTGCTTGGGTGTGATGACTTTGTGAGCGGCCCACAAAAAGATAAACCACGCCAACCCCAACCGCATCAGCAAAAGGGCAAAACTGTCCCTGTTATGTTCGGACATCGCGTGCCCCCCCCCGCCCTATCGTGTCAGCGCAGTTGTGACGGGTGAAATGCAGGTTGCCAAGTAAACTCAAAAAGAGCACGCGGAAACATTCATCGCGTTGCGTGACATAAAAAATGGCGCTGCGAGGGAGGGATCGCAGCGCCATCGTGTCAGGACCGAACGGTGTCAGCCAATCATGCCGCCCCCGGGTCCCGTCGTTTCGTCATAGTGTTGTTTCAGTCGCATCAACGCGATCCGCAGCACAATCTTGCCGGATCGGGCGGACCACCCCAGCTTCTTTTCCGCCGATTCGAGCCCTTCGAGATAGCAACAGCACCGCAACACCACATCAGAGAGGCCCGGGCCGAGGTCTTTTAAGGCCGCGGCGACCTTGTTGCGTGCCCGTTCCGGGCCATTGCCAACGCCGCTGTCTTGCGCAAAGCCGCCACGCCCACCTGCGGTCAAAAACCGATCCCAGTTCTGCGCAACCCGCGGCCCCATCTGGGCAAGCTCAAAATCTTCGCGCAGGCGTTCTCCGGCAGTTACCAAATCATCTGTCAAAAACGGAGAGCCATCCTTGTCGCGTCGCCGTGCCAGCGCGGTCAGTGGCGACTCGGCGAGGTTATAGCGCACTTTGCGGGGCTGCCCGGTTTCAGAATCACGAACCGTGCGTTCCCCCCAGACGCGGTGTTGGTCCGCAAATTCAGCGGGTGCCTCGGACATGCCGGGGGCAGTCTGGTCCGCCTCGTCCATCATTTCGGCGAGGGCCGCGCGGCCGCCCGGCGTAATCTTGTAGCGCGTGATACGGCCAGCGGTATCCGCACTTATCCAATCCTGCAGCGCCATCGCTTCGGCCACTTTGCGGTCCACAACGGCGGTACGGGTGCTTTTGCCCGCCGCGCCATCGCGCACCACAACGGCTTTTTCCATATCCACGGCCACCGCCAAGACGGCTCCGGTTTCACACAACCGGCGCAAAATGCGCTGTGCATCACGGGTGAGGGTCGGCGTATCAGGGCTTTGATCCAGAGCGACAGCATGCATGAGTTTGACGTCCTTTTGTTGCGCAGTTGCGGTCGACGAACTCTTGCGAACGACCCGTGATCCAAGTTTGCGCAGCACCGCATCGATCAAAGGATCGTCGCGGCGCGTTTCAAATCGTCTGATTTGGCGCAACACAGTTGAGGCATGACACCCTGACTTTCGTGCAAGTTCGCGGATCGGCAACCCGGCTTCGGTATGAGCAAGGTAATGCAATGCAGCGTCTGGCACCCAAGTTGGCAAGCCCGTTAACACGGGATTTGACCTGTCCGTCTGGCGCATAATCTTTCGTCCGTCCTCTTGCAGCCGTGTCCAAAGCTCTTGCGAGTCTGCTTCAGTTATCCACAGGTTTTCCACACAACCTAAAAGTGCATTGGTTACTCGTTCGTTAATATTCGTCGATATGGGCAGCATTGTTTCTAAAAGATAAACAGTTGATAAACGAACGAACGGGCACGTTCCCGCTCACGCAACACCCGTTCAGGTTGTGCCATGGTGCGTTTGTCAGTCTCGATGGGGATCGGGGTGACACGACCAAAAGGAGCACCGGAAATGCAAGATATCCTGTCCATGCTGAACGCTTTGCACCGTCCACGCCTGCTGATGCGGGCCGCACGAATTGGCGCAGAAGACTACCGCCGCAGCGCCCACCTGCCCCGTTTGTTGGGCTATGGGCAATTGCCACGCCACGGCGCGGCCCTGATGCGGTTGATGGAAATCGAAGGCGATCTGAACGTCATGCGCATAGGCGATGATTCGTCCTACAGCCTGTTGCGCCACATCGACATTTTGATCGCAATTGTTGGCGAAGCACGGATTTTGCGGGCGGCCCAGGCAGATCCAGTTGCCTGAACCGTCCCGGTTCCAAGCTACATAAAGCTGTCTGGCTCTGCCGCCTTTTTCTCAGCGACAAAGGCGTTCAACGCTTCGCTGACTGCCGGGTCCAACGCGGGTTGCTGGTAGTCGGCCAGCATTTTCTCGACGCGCAAAGTCGCCAGCTGTGCTGTGTCGCGTCCGCCTTCGTCTTCCCAGGTTTCGAACGGTTTGTAGTCCAGCAGATCGGACTTCCAGAACGCCTGTTTGAAGTTTTGCTGCGTGTGGTCACAGCCCAGATAGTGCCCGCCTGGACCAACCTCGCGAATGGCCCCCATGGCCTGGGCGTTGTCGTCGATCTGAACGCCAGCCGCCAGATGATGCAGCGTGCCCAGCTGATCGGCATCCATTACGAATTTCTCGTATGAGCTGACCAGCCCCCCTTCTAGCCAGCCACAAGAGTGCAGCATGAAATTCACACCCGACAGCAATCCCATGTTGAGCGAATTGGCCGTCTCGTAGGCCGCTTGCGCATCCGGCAGCTTGGAGCCACAAAACGACCCCGCGGACCGATACGGCAGCCCAAGGCGACGCGCCAGTTGGCCCGCGCCATATGTGATGTGCGCAGCCTCGGGCGTGCCAAATGTCGGCGCACCGGAGTTCATGTCGATCGACGTCACAAACGCCCCCATGATCACAGGGGCCCCTTCGCGGCACAGCTGCGAGTAGGCAATTCCGGCCAACACTTCGGCCAGAACTTGCGTCAGTGTGCCGGCAACAGACACCGGTGCCATCGCCCCGCCCACGATAAAGGGCGAGATGATGCAGGCCTGATTGGCTTGCGCATAAACCTCAAGCGCACCCATCATCACATCATCAAACGTCATGGGAGAGTTGATGTTGATCAGCGACGTCATGACCGTGTTCTCGGCCACGAACTCCTTGCCGAACAGAACCTCTGACATCTCAACCGAGTCGCGGGCGCGGCTTGGTTCGGTCACGGATCCCATAAACGGCTTGTCCGACAGCGTCATATGCGCGTGCAGCATATCCAGGTGGCGCTTGTTCACCGCGATATCTGTGGGCTCACATACCGTCCCGCCCGAGTGGTGCAGCCACTTGGACATATACCCCAACTTCACGAAGTTGCGAAAATCCTCCATCGTGGCATAGCGCCGCCCACCGGCCGCATCGCGCACAAAGGGCGGGCCATAGACCGGGGCAAGCACCAGGTTATTGCCACCAATAACGACCGACCGTTCGGGGTTGCGGGCATGTTGGGTAAATGACTTGGGCGCCGTGGCACACAGCTTGCGGGCCAGGCCGCGCGGGATGCGCACACGCTCACCATCAATATCAGCCCCCGCATCCGCCCAGCGTTTCAACGCCGCCGGGTTGTCGAGGAAATTCACCCCAACCTCTTCCAGCACGGTCTCGGCGTTGTGCTCGATGATCTCCAGCGCCTCTTGGGTCAGCACTTCGAAGTTGGGGATGTTGCGCTCAATGAACTTTGCCGTCTCGAACGACACGGCACTGCGTTCGGCCCGGCGCGCTGCACCACCACCACCACGCCCTCGTTTGCGTGCTGCTGCTTCTGCCATGGCTGATCCCCCTGCTCGTGTGATCCAGTGCACAGGTGATTACCCTATCCCTCGCCCCCTCGCGCGCGGATAGCGGCCCCCGTGAGCAAAAAGCGACATCCCCCTCTCTGTTCTGAAAAAATCCTGACGGTCGGGGGCCCGGCCCCCGGTCGGGTGCTTGCCTCTGCGCACACCCGGGCCTATTGCTCACCCCATGACCGATCAGACCCATGACCGCCTCCTCATCATCGACTTTGGCAGCCAGGTGACGCAGCTTATCGCGCGCCGTCTGCGCGAGTTGAATGTCTATTGCGAAATCCACCCGTACCAGAACGTCACCGAACAGTTTCTGACTGACATGGCACCGCGTGCGGTGATCTTGTCGGGGGGGCCCGACAGCGTGACGCGGCCCGGCTCTCCGCGCGCGCCCCAGGCACTGTTCGAGATGGGGCTGCCCATCCTTGGGATATGCTACGGCCAACAACTCATGATGCAGCAGCTGGGCGGCCAGGTCGACGGCGGAAAAATCTCGGGTGGTGGCGGCACTGCCGAGTTTGGCCGCGCATTTGTCACGCCCACCTTATCGCTGGATCTGGTCGAGGGCTGGTTTGCAGATGGCACAGAACAGGTCTGGATGAGCCACGGCGACCATGTCTCGCGCCTGGCGCCGGGTTTTGAGGTTTATGGAACCTCGCCGAATGCGCCCTTTGCCATCACCGCGGACATCAGCCGGAATTTCTATGCGGTGCAGTTCCATCCCGAAGTGCATCACACCCCCAAAGGTGCGAAACTTTACGAAAATTTCGTTCGGCTTGCAGGTTTTACCGGCGACTGGACCATGGGGGCCTACCGCGAACAAGCCATCCAGACCATTCGCGACCAGGTCGGCGACAAACAGGTGATCTGTGGGCTGTCGGGGGGCGTTGATTCGTCCGTTGCCGCAGTGCTGATCCACGAGGCGATCGGGGATCAGTTGACCTGCGTGTTTGTCGATCACGGCCTGCTGCGCAAGAACGAGGCCGAAGAGGTCGTGGCCATGTTCCGCGACAATTACAATATTCCGCTGATCCACGCTGATGAAAGTGAGCTGTTTCTGGGCGAGCTGGACGGGCAATCGGACCCTGAAACCAAGCGCAAGATCATTGGCCGCCTGTTTATCGACGTGTTCCAGAAATACGCTGATCAGGTCGAAGGGGCCGAGTTTCTGGCGCAGGGCACGCTGTACCCGGATGTGATCGAATCGGTCAGCTTTTCAGGTGGTCCGTCCGTCACCATCAAGTCGCATCACAATGTGGGCGGATTGCCGGAAAAGATGGGTTTGAAACTGGTCGAGCCGCTGCGCGAGCTGTTCAAGGACGAAGTGCGCGCCTTGGGCCGAGAGTTGGGCTTGCCTGCCTCATTCATTGGGCGCCACCCCTTTCCCGGGCCCGGCCTTGCCATCCGCTGCCCCGGCGAAATCACCCGCCCCAAGCTGGAGATCCTGCGCGAAGCGGATGCGATTTACATCGACCAGATCCGCAAGCACGGGCTTTATGACGAGATCTGGCAGGCCTTTGTCGCCATCTTGCCGGTGCGCACCGTGGGTGTGATGGGCGATGGGCGCACCTATGACTACGCCTGCGCGCTGCGGGCGGTGAATTCCGTGGATGGGATGACGGCGGATTATTATCCGTTCACCCATGACTTTCTGGGTGAGACCGCCACACGCATCATCAACGAAGTGCCAGGCATCAACCGCGTGACCTATGACATTACCTCCAAACCGCCGGGCACAATCGAATGGGAGTGACGCTGACGGGGTTTCTGCGCTGCGCAAACACGGACGAAGCCACAAGAGTGCGCGCCGCCCTTGAGGCGCACATCCGCCTGACGCGCGCCGAACCGGGCTGCGTCTCATTTGAGGTACATCCCACGGACGATCCCCTTGTTTGGAGCGTGGCCGAAGAGTTCACCACGCCTGCCGCCTTTGAGGCACATCAGGCACGCGCATCCGTGTCCGCATGGGCAGAACACACAAAAGGGATCGCACGCGACTACACCATAGTTGGCATGCCATGAGCCCAATCGTGCGGGCGGCGATCTGGATGTCGGGTTCCATCGCCTCGTTTTCAGTGATGGCGGTCGCAGGCCGCGAGGTTGCCGCACGTCTCGATACTTTTGAAATCATGATGTATCGCAGCATTGTCGGCGTCATAATCGTCTGCGTGTTGCTGACGGCGACAAACAACTGGCGCACCGTCCAAACGGCGCGCATGACGACCCACCTGATGCGCAACCTGGCCCATTTCACCGGTCAGAACCTGTGGTTTTTTGCGGTGACGGCCATCCCGTTGGCACAGGTTTTCGCGTTGGAGTTCACGTCGCCCATCTGGGTGATTGTGCTGAGCCCGCTCATTTTGGGGGAACGGCTGACGCTGGTGCGCGGGGTCGCGGCCGTGATGGGGTTCCTCGGCATCCTGATTGTGGCGCGCCCCGATATGGCTGGCATCAATGCCGGTGTGCTGAGCGCAGCCGCATCCGCCATCTTTTTCGCGCTCAGCATCATGCTGACCAAGCGGCTGACGCGATACGAGGGTATCGGGTCGATCCTGCTGTGGCTGACGGTCATGCAACTGGTCATGGGCCTGGTGATGGCCGGGTATGACGGCGACATCGCGCTGCCGGATGCGCAGACCGGCCCATGGGTGTTTTTAATCGGCTGCGCAGGTTTGTTGGCGCATTATTGCCTGACAACGGCCCTGTCGATTGCGCCAGCAACCGTTGTGGTGCCCATCGACTTTATCCGGCTGCCCGCCATCGCAATTGTCGGAATGCTCGTTTACGGCGAAGTCGTTGATATCTGGGTGTTTGTGGGCGCAATCGTCATTTTTACCGGCAACTACTTGAACATCTGGTCGGAAACGCGGGCCTCCAAAGCGCTGTGACTGTAAAGTCACAAAATTATGACGCTCCGTCACATGGGCTTTCATGCCCTAGGGTCATTATTGACGCATAGGGGTTGAAAAACGCTTATTGTTGCCCAACGCGCATCCACTCGACCGAAAAAACGCGCGCCTTTGGGAGGAGACAACATGAAAACCCGCGTTCTCGCGGCGGCGGCCCTGTTGCTGTCGTCAACATCCTTATACGCCTCTGGCCTTGACCGTTCTTTTCAGAACGTGTCGGCCATTTTCGCCAATGACGATACCGTCAGCTTCAGCTTTTCTCACATTAACCCAAGCGTCTCTGGGACCGACGCTCTGGGTGGTAGCTATGATGTCGGCAAAAGCTATGAACAGACAACGCTGAGCTTCACAAAACAGTTGGGCGATGATTTTACACTCGGATTTATCACCGACCAACCTTATGGCGCGGACGTATTTTACAACGACGATCCGGCAACCAGCACGCTGGGCGGCACAGGTGCCGACTTGTCAAGCGAAGCCTACAAACTGGTGGGTCGCTACCGGTTTTCACCCCGCTTTAGTGTCTATGGTGGTGTGCAAGCCCAGACGGTGCGTGCCAGCGTCAACCTGAACGGGCAAGCGTACCGTAATGCCATCCCCGTCGCCGGCGTTGCCGACGCGGCCGGTGTGGACAGTGCAACTCTGGGCGCGGCGTTGCAGGGCGATCCGGCCTCAATCGCGGCACTGGGCGGTTTGGGCGTAGTGGGCGTACTTGGCGCACAAGTGAGCGCGCTGCAAAACGCATTTGATGCCGACAACGGCTATTCCTACACCCAAGACGCAGCAACAGAATATGGCTGGTTGATCGGTGCGGCTTACGAAATTCCCGATATCGCGCTGCGCCTGGCCGTCACATATCATTCCGAAATCGAATACACTGCCAACACCACCGAACAGATCCTGGGCAACACGGTCACCGGCACGGTGGACTATGTGACGCCACAGGCGGTCAACGTCGACTTCCAAACCGGGATCGCAAAAGACACGCTGCTGTTGGCGTCTTACCGCTGGACCGAGTTTGAATCGGTCGATTTGATTCCCACAGGTCTTGGATCCGACCTCGTGAATCTCGATGACGGGCACCGCTACACGCTGGGTGTGGGACGCCGGTTCACCGACAACTTCTCGGGCTCGCTCATATTATCTTATGAGCCTGAAGGCGATGATGATCTTGTGTCGCCACTGGGTCCGACAGATGGTCTGTTCGGTATCTCGGTCGGTGGTCGCTACACCAAGGACAACATGACTATCTCGGGTGGCGTAAACTACTCTTGGCTCGGCGACGCGCGCCCCGAAGTCGCAGGCCAGCCTGTTGCCTCGTTCACTGACAACTCGTCGCTCGCGGTCGGGTTCAAGATCGACTTCACCTTTTAAACACACGACTTAAATACACAGCACTTTGCGTCAGCAAACCTCGCCCCACCTTGGGGCGGGGTTTTTCTTTGCGCAACAAACGGGTTTTGCCCCGCACCATGCTCTGCCATTGATCGCCCATGACTGAACAAAAATCCCTAACGAGCCGCGCCTGGGCCGAGATGATCCTGCTTGCCCTCATCTGGGGTGGGTCGTTTTTGTCGATCCGGATCGCGCTGGACGAAGTCTCGCCACTCACGTCAGTGGCACATCGCACCGGTTGGGCGATGATCGTGCTGTGGAGTGTCGTGGCCGTGATGCGGTTGCCGATCCCGCGTGATCCGCGCATCTGGGTTGGGTTTCTCGGCATGGGGCTGCTCAACAACGTGATCCCTTTCGGGCTGATGGCGTGGGGGCAACTTCACATCGAAACCGGCCTGACCTCGATCCTGAACGCGGCCACAGCCATATTCGGCGTGATTGCGGCCTCGCTCTTCTTTGCAGACGAGCGGATGACTCTGCGCAAGGGGATTGGGGTCCTGTTGGGGTTTTTCGGGGTGGCGACAGCCATTGGGCTGGACAATTTTCGCAGCTTTGACGTGCGCAGCCTTGCACAGCTGGCGATCATTGCGGGCACGATCAGTTACGCGCTGGCCGGCGTCTGGGCGCGCAAGATGCTTGGCGGGCTTGCGCCCCAAGTGGCGGCAGCCGGGATGCTGACGGGATCGACG
>JBCCBC010000032.1:0-15783 GCA_039814435.1 Pseudomonadota bacterium | reverse complement strand
GTCTGCCGCTGCGGTTTCGATCAGTGCGGATTTGACCGCCTCCCAATCTGTTTGCGCGATGAAGTGGTCCGCGAACCCTGCGAAAATCGCGTCGCTTGCGTTCATCCGCGCCGCAGTGGTCCCGAGGTATTCGCCAAGCCGCCCCGGTGCCAATGCCAGCATAAGCGAGCCGCCGACATCCGGCACCAGCCCGATCCCGCATTCCGGCATCGCGATCTGGCTGGTTTCGCCCACGATGCGATGCGAGCCGTGGCATCCGATCCCAACACCGCCCCCCATGGTAAAGCCCTGAAGAAAGCTGACCACTGGCTTGGGGTAGTGGAAAATCAGGTGGTTCAGCCGGTACTCGTCGGCCCAGAACGTCTGCCCGTAGGCGTAGTCGCCCTTGGTCCCGGTGGCGTAGAGTTCTGCAATGTCCCCGCCCGAACAAAACGCACGCTCGCCTTCGGCGTCAAGAATGATCAGGGAAACGGCTGGGTCGTTGCGCCATGTGGTCAATGCCGTCTCGATCGCGGTGCACATGTCATAGGTCATGGCATTGAGCGCCTGCGGGCGTTGCAAGGTGATGTGACCGGCGTGACCGGTGATGCGGATGGAAATGTCGGTCATCGGTTCTTGAGCATATCGCGGGCGACGATCACCCGCATGATTTCGTTGGTGCCTTCCAAGATCTGGTGCACGCGCAAATCGCGCACCAGTTTTTCGATGCCGTAGTCGGCCAGATAGCCGTAGCCGCCATGCAATTGCAGGCATTGGTCTACGACTTTCGATCCCGCCTCGGTCACGAACTTCTTGGCCATGGCGCAGAACTTGGTGGCGTCCGGCTGCTGTGTGTCGAGCTTCCAGGCGGCTTGGCGCAAGAAGGTGCGGGCGGCTTGCAGCTCGATCTCCATATCCGCCAGACGGAATTGCAGGCCCTGAAACTGATCGATGGGCTGTCCGAACGCCTTGCGCTCGCCCATATAGGCCAATGTGGCGTTGATGGCGGACTGGGCTGCGCCCAGCGAACAGGCCGCGATGTTCAAACGACCACCATCCAGCCCCATCATCGCATATTTGAAACCCTGACCCTCTTCACCCACCAAATGCGCGCTGGAAATGTTGCAATTGTCAAACTGCACTTGCGCGGTGGGTTGGCTGCGCCAGCCCATTTTGTCCTCGAGACCACCAAAGCTGAGCCCTTCGGTGCCGTCTTCGACATAGACGGTGGAGACACCTTTGGGTCCGTCCTCGCCCGTGCGCACCATACAGACATAGGCGTCGGAATATCCGCCGCCTGAGATGAACGCCTTGGTCCCGTTCAGGACGTATCCTTCGTTTGTGCGCTCGGCGCGGGTGCGCAGGGCGGCGGCGTCCGATCCAGATCCGGGTTCGGTCAAACAGTAGCTCAGCACGGTTTCCATACTCAGCACGCCGGGCATCACCCGCGATTTCAAATCGTCGCTGGCCACCGTGTCGAGCATTTTGGCGCACATGTTGTGGATCGACAAAAAGGCCGCGACAGACGGGCAGGCCATGCTGAGTGCCTCAAACACCAGCGTGGCATCCAGACGGGACAGTCCGGAACCGCCCGCGTCTTCGGAGACATAAAGCGCGGCAAAGCCCAATTCACCGACCTTGGGCCACAGATCCTTGGGGATCGTGCCGGCCGTTTCCCAGTCGCGCGCGAATGGGGCGATCTGGTCCTGCCCAAAGGCAAAAGCCATATCGAATATAGCGGTCTGTTCCTCGGTCAGGGCGAAGTCCATGATGCCTCCCTCAGCATGTGGCGGATCGAATTGAACGCACGTTAAATTCCGATGTTTGCAAAACTGTTACAAGGGCTACCCGGCAGCTGGTGCCAGCATCTGTTGGATGCTGTGTTCGGGTTGTCCGAGCAAGGCCAGTGCTTCGGCCTCGGTCGATTGGACCAGGGGTACGACGGCATCCACATCAGCCCAGGATTTGACAAACATCGCGCTGACCTCTTGGCTGATCGGGGTAGGGGCCACGTAGACAGCAATGGATTGCACCCCCGCACCGGCAAGACGCTCAGTCTTGCTGGCCTGCATTTCCATGAACCGCACATAGTCCTTTTCAAACCCGGTGATGTGGGTCAGATCGATCAGCTGTTTCTGGCCAGAGGCATAGTCGGGATGCGTGATATACGCAGCCGACGCCGCCATCGTCTCGTCGATGGTTCCAAACCCCACATAGCGGACAACAACCAGACCGCGGGTGGGCAATATACGGAACGTCAGTGGCATATTACTCCATAACAGGAATGGAGAATTCTCCACCTTCTTTAATGCCGGACGGCCAGCGTGCCGTCACGGTTTTGGTCCGGGTGTAAAATTTGAACGCATCCGGGCCGTGCTGATTTAAATCACCAAATACGGATTTTTTCCATCCCCCAAACGTGTGATAGGCCAATGGCACCGGGATCGGGACGTTGATGCCGACCATGCCGATGTTGATCCGGTTGGCAAAATCGCGGGCGGCGTCCCCATCGCGGGTAAAGATGGCGGTGCCGTTGCCGTATTCGTGGTCCATGGCCAACCCAAGCGCCTCTTCATAGCTTTGTGCGCGCACGGTGGCGAGCACGGGGCCGAAGATTTCCTGGGTGTAGATGTCCATGTCTTTGGTCACATTGTCGAACAGGTGCGGGCCCACGAAATAGCCGTCTTCGTAACCTTGCAGGTTAAAGTCGCGCCCATCTACCACCAGTGTGGCCCCCTGATCGACACCAGTTTCGACCAGCCGTTCGATGTTGGCTTTGGCGGCGGCGGTGACCACCGGGCCGTAATCCACATCATTGCCAGCCGTGTAGGGGCCCACCTTGAGCTTTTCGATCCGCGGCACCAGTTTTTCGATCAGACGGTCCGCGGTGTCATCCCCCACCGGAACCGCAACCGAAATCGCCATGCAGCGTTCGCCTGCCGCCCCGTATCCGGCCCCGACCAGCGCGTCGGCGGCCTGATCCATGTCCGCATCGGGCATGATGATCATGTGGTTCTTGGCCCCGCCAAAGCACTGCACCCGTTTGCCGTTCGCGCAGCCTGTGGCGTAGATGTATTCGGCAATCGGGGTAGACCCGACAAAGCCGATGGACTGGATCACATCGTGGTGCAGGATCGCATCCACCGCCTCTTTGTCGCCGTTCACCACTTGCAGGATGCCCGGCGGCAGCCCGGCCTCTTCCATCAGTTCGGCCAGCATCAGCGGCACGGACGGGTCACGTTCGGACGGTTTGAGGATGAAGGCGTTGCCACAGGCGATGGCGGGCGCAAACATCCACATCGGGATCATTGCGGGAAAGTTGAACGGCGTAATGCCCGCCGTCACCCCAAGGGCCTGGCGCATCGAGTACATGTCGATGCCGGGGCCTGCGCTGTCGGTGTATTCCCCTTTCAGCAAGTGGGGCGCACCAATGCAATATTCCACGACCTCAAGGCCGCGCTGCACGTCCCCGGCCGCATCTGGCAGCGTCTTGCCGTGTTCGCGGCTGAGCGCCTCGGCCAGTTTGTCCATGTCGCGGTTGAGCAGGCCGACGAATTTCATCATCACCCGTGCGCGGCGCTGCGGGTTGACGGCGGCCCAGGCGGTTTGCGCCTTGGCTGCGACGTCGACGGCGTGCGCGACTTCATCTGCGGATGCGAGCGGCACTTTGGCCTGCACCTCGCCGGTGGCGGGGTTCATAACGTCTGCAAATCGGCCTGAGGTGCCTTTGACATGGGTGCCGCCGATGTAATGGGTGAGCTCTTGCATGGTGTCTCCTGTTGCGGTGAGGCGCGTCGGGTTGTGGTGGTTGGCACAGCGTCGATGGAGCGGCGGTGCTTTGGCGGCAGGATAGTCTTGCAAAATGCGGGGTAAAAGGGGCAAATGGGCAAAATCATTTTGCATTTATGCATGATGGTTTGGATCTCGGGCGCTTTGCAAAGCAACGGTGGCGTGTTTGCAAAGCGCAGTTTGGCTTTGCAAAGGAAGGCGGTTGGCTTTGCAAACACAGTGGGATGATCTGCGGTTGTTTTTGGCTGTGGCGCGGGCGGAAACCCTGTCGGGCGCGGGGAAACTGGTGCGTCTGGATGCAGCGACGCTGGGGCGGCGTGTGGCCCGGTTGGAGCGGGATTTGAACGCGGTCCTTTTTGTGAAGTCCCCGCAGGGCTATGCGCTGACCGATGTGGGCAAACGCCTGATGGCGCGCGCGGAAACGGCAGAGGTTGCGATGCGCGCGGCGGCAGATGACGTGGCCAGCCCGCAGACCGCACGCGGCGTGTCATCAACGGCCCTGAGCGGGCAGATCCGTATTGGGGCCCCGGATGGATGTGCGAATTTTCTGTTGCCGCAGGTCTGTGCTGCACTGACTGCGCAGCATCCCGACCTCGACATTCAGATTGTTGCCTTGCCACGGGTGTTCAACCTGTCGCGCCGCGAGGCGGACCTTGCCATCGGGGTAAGTGCCCCGACTGCCGGGCGGCTGACTGTGCAACGGATCACCGATTACAAACTGCATTTCGCGGCCAATGTGTCCTACTTGGAAAATGCACCCGAGATCAAAGAGGTGGAGGATCTGAAGCAGCATCCGATTGTGGGGTACATTCCGGACATGATCTTTGATCGCGAGCTTGATTACCTCGCAGATGCGGGTGTGACGCGTGTGGCGTTGGCGTCAAACTCGGTCTGTGTTCAGGTCAACCTGTTGCAGCAGCGCGGCGGGGTCGGGGTTGTCCATGACTTTGCCTTGCATGCCGCGCCACAGTTGCAGCGCATATTGCTGGACAGGTTTTCAATCACCCGCAGTTTTTTCCTGATCCGGCACGCGGCAGATCAAGAGCAAGGGCGATTGGGCCGGTTTGCCAACTTGTTGGCGCAAGGGCTGCGCGCCGAAGTGCAGCGGTTGGAGGCGGACGCGAGTGCAGAAGAAAAAAATAAGCTATAACAGTATGTAGTGGTGCGTCGTTAAGGTTACTTTGTTCAATGTCTTGCCTGGTGTTCTGCCCTCTTTTTGCGGATTTTCACGATCTGCGGTTGTGACTGCGCCCTTGACAGACCGGGGCGCGCGCGATGACGCTGGGTCACACGCAGTCACAATTGAGGGAACCGACCATGCTTGTTCACCAGATTCTCAAGTCGAAATCAGATGACGCAGTCGTTACGGTCAAGCCGGGCTCGGCTGTATCAGAGGCTGTGAAAATCCTGGCGGAACGCAAGATCGGGACGGTTGTTGTGTCACCCGATGATGAGCGGGCGGCGGGCATTCTGTCGGAACGTGACATTGTGCGGGTGTTGGCCAAGCGGGGCGGTGCCATCCTGAACGACCCGGTCGAGGGGTTCATGACGTCAAAACTGGTGACCTGCACCCGTGAGGACAGTGCTGATGACGTTCTGAAACAAATGACCGATGGCCGGTTTCGCCACATGCCGGTGATCGAGGATGGCAAGTTGATTGGCCTCATCACATTGGGTGATGTGGTCAAGGCCCGGCTGACAGAGCTGGCGATGGAAAAAGACGCGCTTGAAGGCATGATTATGGGCCACTGAGCCTGCTTGCATTCGGCGCCTCAAAATGATGCAGTGCGGAAACGACGACTGACGGAGCCGCCTAATGCGCATCGGCCTTTATCCCGGTACATTTGATCCCATCACATTGGGGCATATCGATATTATCCGCCGTGCCAGTCCGATGGTGGATCGGCTCGTCATCGGTGTTGCGATCAATCGCGACAAGGGGCCCTTGTTCCCGCTAGAAGAGCGGGTCGCGATGATCGAGGCGGAATGCGCCAAGCTGACCGCGCAAACCGGCACAGAGCTGGTTGTGCATCCGTTCGAAAACCTGCTGATCGATTGCGCACGCGATGTCGGAGCGCAGACCATCGTGCGCGGCCTGCGGGCCGTGGCCGATTTCGAGTATGAGTTCCAGATGGTGGGTATGAACCGCAAGCTCGATGACAGCATCGAAACCGTCTTTCTGATGGCTGAGGCGGAACATCAAGCGATTGCATCAAAGTTGGTGAAAGAAATTGCCCGCTTGGGCGGCGATGTGAGCAAGTTTGTGACGCCACTGGTGAATGACGCGCTCAAGGAGCGGTTTGGGTAAGGGCAGGTTTGCGGGACTTAGCCGTCATTAGAGAAGTTCCTGATGAGGGTCCGGTTTGGATCAGAAATACTCGACGTTTGGGCCAAAAACTGCACGGCGGCAGACCTTGTTAGGTATCAGACAATCGCGGGTGCCGGATCCCCTGCGACCATGCCGACAAGCTCAGGGCACAGCTATGTAAAATACGCATTTGGGCTATTGAATCACGAAGAAGGTCGTGGGGTGTTTTGGTCATAATCCAGCACAAGAACAGTGTTTAAAATCCGGGGAACTTTCCAAGATTTTTCTCGAAGTAGTCTATTTCTGTTTACTGCTTCTGATTTGCCTATACTTTCTCGGAACACCGCCAGAGAGGATTCCTATGAAACATGCACCCATCAGAAAATGTCTTCAATTGGCAGCACTCATACTGTGTGGCACCTCCGTATTGGCGGATGACCTCAACCCCGAATGGCAAGCAAGGCGTGATGCCATGTGGGATCTCGGCAAAGCATCCTGCAATTCGCGTGAGGCACTGAGCAAACTTCAATTCAAGGCCGCTGCGGATCGCGACCCGGTGGCAGCTTATTGGATTTATTATTCTTTTCAAAAAAAGGACTGTGCCAACTATAATCCCAGCTTGGCCAACGCACGTCTAAGGACAGCGGCCAAAGCTGGATACCCGGTGGCGCAGCGGGCATATGGCCGCAACTTGATGCAGGGCCGCGCCGGGTTTCCCCGTGATATGGCCTTGGGCAAAGAGATGCTGGAAAGAGCCCGCGATGCGGGGTTTGGGCTGGCCGCCGGAGACCTCGCGTTTTTTCATTCTGATGGGCGCTATTTACCTGTGAATGAGGCCGAGGTCATTCGGAACTACCAAATTGCTGTCAATGAAGGTGTGGTAGAGGCGTCGATGAAGGACCTGCGCCGCCAATTGCCTGCCCATATGGTTGCCGCTGTGGATGCCGCCGTGAAAGGACCCACCGCTTCAGTGGCAAGTTTGGCATCTAAGACACCAGCAAGCCCTGGCCTTTTTGCCGCACTCGCTGTGAAGAACGGCGACGGCACCTTTGGCTTTGCCTTTGATCAACCCTCGGAAGCTGCTGCGCGTGAAAGTGCACTTTCCGAATGTCGCAGTCGGGGTGGCGATGGATGCGAAGCCAAACTTGTTCTTAGGGGCCCAGCCTGCATCGCCTATCATTCCAGTCCGGGGGCGAGTGCATTTGGCTGGGGGTATGCCAAGCATGACGTGGATGCGACCAATCGAGCCGCCTCAGAATGTCAGACACACAATGGCGACAAGACCTGCAGATCAACAGCGTGGAGCTGTAACACCCGCACCGATGCCCCCATTGACGTGGTATTTGAAGCGCCCAACGCGGGCGTTGTGAATGTGCCCCCTTATGATCTCAGCGCTTGCCACATCCTTACCCATGTGGAATGCCGCACGGACAGCCAAAAGGTAAAGACGAACTTCGTCTTTGGAATAACGCAGGTCGATTATCCCGGCTGCCACAATGAGAAATATGCTAGTTCAGGCACGACTTATACCGTGAGCAAAGATTGGTTTCGCAAGAGCACGCTGGGCTTGTCTGATGCCGGCGTTCCCGCGCACCGCGCCAAGCTTGACGCGGGTTTGCGCTACGTACAGCAGAACTACCCCAGCTGCGATGTCATTAGGGTGTCGACAAATGGCTACGGGACCAAAAGCGATGCAAATTTTGCCGACTGGGCGAGAAAAGTCCAACAGGGCCGCATCAAGACGGATGGCAGAACAAGTGTGGATTACCGGCATTATCTTCACATGCCCTGACGCTTTAATACGCTTGAGATTCCAGCACACCCTGCAGCAGTTCAAGAAAAATGCCGCCCTTGAAGTCATCAAGAGCGGCAGTACGGTTCTTCTGAGTGCTAAACCAATGCGCTGTAGCACCGTCACCAGAATCAACCCGTCGCGCCAATGCTGCCGGATCTTCTGCTGCCTGATCCCATTCAATGGCCTCAGGTTGACGAACCAGCGCGTGCTTCATCACCTCGGACACGTGGGAGACAGGGATAATCGTCAGCCCTTCCTTCACGTTGTCTGAGATTTCCGGCAGATCTTTTCCGTTTTCTTTAGGGATCAACACCGTGGTAGCCCGGCACATCAATCACTAACCTGAAGACTTGGTACTGACCAATTGCGGACATTCCTACTCGTTGCAGCATCCTGCACATTGGGCTCAAAGCGGCCATTTGCCCTGCCAGTAGCCGCACAAAAAAAAGAGGCACCCTTTTGGGTGCCTCAATGAACGCAAATTAACAGCCCAGTCTTACAGGTATTTGCCCATCTCGACCGCTGTATCGCCCATGCGGTTCGAGAAACCCCACTCGTTGTCGTACCAGCTGAGGATCCGCACCATGTTGCCGTCCATGACCTTGGTTTGGTCTGTGGCAAAGATTGACGAGTGGGGGTCGTGGTTAAAGTCCATCGACACCAGTTTGGCATCCGTCACACCCAGAACTCCTTGCAGCGGGCCGGATGCGGCTGCTGAACTCATGGCGGCGTTGATCTGATCGGCTGTGACGTCGCCGTCGACTTCGACGGTCAGGTCCACGCAGGACACGTTCGGGGTCGGCACGCGGATTGCGACGCCGTCCAGCTTGCCATTCAGTTCCGGCATGACGAGGCCAACGGCCTTGGCCGCTCCGGTGGATGTCGGGATCATCGACAGCGCAGCGGCGCGTGCGCGGTAGAGATCCTTGTGCATCGTGTCGAGTGTGGGCTGGTCGCCGGTATAGCTGTGTACCGTGGTCATGAACCCGCGTTTGATCCCGAATTGATCCTGCAGGACCTTGGCCACGGGTGTCAGACAGTTGGTCGTGCACGAGGCATTCGACACAATCACATCATCGCCTGACAGCGCCTGGTGGTTCACGCCGTAAACGATTGTTTTGTCGGCATTTGTGCCCGGGGCAGAGATCAGAACACGGCTTGATCCGTTTTCCAGATGTGCTTGGCAGGCATCCTTGGAGGTGAAGATACCTGTGCATTCCAGCACGATGTCGACATGCGCCCAGGGCAAGTCGGCGGGGTTACGTTCTGCCGACACTTTGATCGGGCCGGTTCCCACATCAATGCTGTCGTGGGTTGTTTTCACCGCAACAGGAAAGCGGCCATGGACACTGTCATATTGCAGCAAGTGCGCGTTGGTTTCGACGGGGCCGAGGTCGTTGATCGCCACCACTTCGATATCTGTGCGCCCGCTTTCCACAATTGCGCGCAGCACGTTGCGGCCAATCCGGCCAAATCCGTTAATTGCAACTTTGATGGCCATGAAAGCCCCCATATCTGGTGTCAAAATCTGTACAGGCGCAGTCCGCATGCAGCGGATGCGCCGTTACCGCTAACAACGCGATTTATGTGTCAGTGTCAACCGCACACGCATGCGCGACACGCGCCGATTACCGCCAGAATGCAATCCATTCGAGCAGCTCGGCCAGCTTTTTGCCAAGGAATATCAGGTGTTCGGAGCCATAGAGGTAGACGTCAAGCGTGATGGCTCCGACGATGAACAGGCCAAGGATAAACGCGCCGCGATTGGTCATGTACGAAAAACGTTCCGGAAACAAAAAAGCAGGGCCGTTGTCGCAGCCCCGCCCGTTGCTTGCAAGCCGTGTGATGGCTTTAGTTCAGTCGCCCCATGGCAACGGCCACATCAGCCATGCGTGCAGAAAAGGCCCATTCATTGTCGTACCAGGACAGAACCCGCACCATGCGCCCGCCCACAACTTTGGTCTGGTCAGGCGCAAAGATGGATGAATGTTCGGTGTGATTGAAGTCGACAGACACTTTTTGTTCGTCGTCATAGGCCAGCACACGGCCCATGGGCCCGTTGGCGGCGGTTGCCATGGCGGCGTTCACCTCTTCCACGGTGACGTCGCGCCCGGCCTCGAACGTCAAATCGACGGCGGACACGTTGGGGGTGGGCACCCGTATTGCTGTTCCGTCAAGTTTGCCTGCCAGTTTGGGCAGCACTTCACCCAAGGCTTTGGCGGCCCCGGTTGAGGTGGGGATCATGGCCATCGCTGCGGCGCGCGCCCGGTAAAGATCATCGTGGCGGCGGTCGACGGTGGATTGATCGCCTGTATAGCTGTGGATCGTTGTCATCACGCCGCGTTCGATCCCGAACGCCTCATCCAGCACCTTGGCAAGCGGTGCCAGGCAATTCGTCGTGCAGGACCCGTTTGAGATCATCCGGTCATTGGCGGCAAGCAGGTCATCGTTCACCCCAAAGACAATGGTTTTGTCGACGTTTTTGCCCGGAGCAGACAGCAGGACTTTGCCTGCGCCGCGATCCATGTGGATGTTGGCCTTGTGCCCGTCGTTGAACTTGCCGGTGCATTCCAGCACGACATCCACGCCGTCCCAGTCCAGTTCATTCATGTCATAGGTCGACATCATCCGGATCGGTCCGCGCCCAAGATCCATTGTGTCATTGGACAGCGTAACCTGACCGGGGAAGCGTCCGTGGATGCTGTCATATTTCATCAGGTGCGCGGCTGTTTCCAGCGGCCCTGTGGCGTTCACGGCCACCACGTCGATGTCATTGCGCAGTGAGGTTGCGATATGCGACAGAGTGCAACGCCCGATGCGGCCAAATCCGTTGATGCCAACTTTGATTGTCATGATCTTTTGGTCCTCATGGAGCGCCGGGTTAGGTGTTGGGGGCGTGATACCTGCCGCAGTGCGGCATGAGAAGACTAAAATAGGATGAAAAACAGAGTGTTAGCGATAAACGTGTCCCGTAGTATGCAGTTGGCGCTAACAGTTTTTGGAACCTTTCGTGATGTTGGGCGCTAACGTAACAGACCCATGAAGGAGCAGGCGGTATGA
Organism: Pseudomonadota bacterium; assembly: GCA_039814435.1. GTDB lineage: Bacteria > Pseudomonadota > Alphaproteobacteria > Rhodobacterales > Rhodobacteraceae > Tateyamaria. The sequence goes on along the minus strand of JBCCBC010000032.1, from coordinate 4,852 downwards.
GCGGACTTTTGGCACTGTTGGATGACGTGGCGGGAATCGCCAAAGTGGCGGCAGCGAGCGTTGACGACGTGATCGGTCAAGCCGCCAAGGCCGGGGCCAAGGCGGCCGGAGCCGTTATTGATGATGCGGCTGTGACGCCAAAATATGTCGCGGGCTTTTCAGCGGATCGCGAGTTGCCGATCATATGGCGCATCGCCAAAGGCTCGATGATCAACAAGCTGGTCTATCTTTTGCCGGCCGGGTTGGCGTTGTCCGCATTTGCGCCCTGGGCGATTCCGCCGCTGTTGATGCTGGGCGGTGCCTATCTGTGTTTTGAAGGTGCCGAGAAGGTTGCGCATGTTTTGGGGTGGGGCCACGGGCACGAGGACTATGCCGGAAAAGAGCAGGTGGTCGAGGATCCTGCCCATCTGGAGGAAGAAAAGGCCAGGGGTGCGATCAAGACAGACTTTATCCTGTCCGCCGAGATCATGACCATTTCGTTGGCCGCAATTCCGCAAAGCAATTTCTGGATGGAGGCGGCGACCTTGGCCGCAGTGGCTGTCATGATCACGGTCGCGGTCTACGGGGCGGTGGCGCTGATCGTAAAGGCTGACGATGTTGGGTTGGCCATGGCGGGGCGGGGGCGGTTTGGCCTGACCCGTGCGGTGGGGCGCGGCATTGTCCACGTGATGCCCGGGTTTATGAAGGCGCTGACGATTGTTGGTACGGCGGCGATGCTGTGGGTCGGCGGGTCGATCATTGTGCATGGGTTGGAAGAGATCGGCTTTGGCTGGCTTGGCCATACCATTCACGACATTGCCTATGCGGTTGGTCATGCGTTTTCGCAAGGCAGCGCTGCCATCGAGTGGATCGTCACAGCCGCTATCGATGGGGTGCTGGGTTTGGGTCTGGGGTTTGTCCTGATCCCGATCGGGGAAAAGGTGATCACGCCCCTATGGCGCACTGTGACGTCACTGGGACGATAGACGACGCTCTTTGACGGCTGCGCCGCAAAGACGCCCCGCCCACCGTCCCATGAAAGGGCGCTGTGGGCGGGGGTGTTATCTTATAAAAGGGCCTTGGCCTTTTCGACCGCGGCCTCTGCCGTGATCCCGAATTTTTCAAACAGAGTGCCGGCTGGCGCAGATGCGCCAAAGTCGTCCATGCCCACGAAGTCGGCCTTGTTGTGGCGCCCACGCTCGCCCGTCAGCCATTGATCCCAGCCTTGACGCACCGCTGCTTCGATCCCGATGCGCACGGCCCCGGCGGGCAGAACGCGGCGGCGGTAGGTTTCGTCCTGTTCGGCAAACAGTTCCATGCACGGCATCGAGACAACCCGCGTTCCGATCCCTTCGGCCTGCAACAAGTCGCGCGCCGCCAGGGCAATCGACACTTCGGAACCGGTTGCGATCAGGATAACCTGTCGCTTGCCCTCAGCGTCGGCGAGAACATAGGCCCCTTGGGCTGTCATGTTCTTGAGTTTGTGTTCGGTGCGCACGGTTGGCAGCCCCTGGCGTGTCAGTGACAGAACCGACGGGGTGTCACTGGCCGACAGCGCCAGTTCCCAGGCTTCTGCCGTTTCAATCGCGTCAGCTGGTCGGAACACGCGGGTGTTGGGTGTGGCCCGGCTGATGGCGAGGTGTTCGACCGGCTGGTGGGTTGGCCCGTCTTCGCCCAGACCGATGCTGTCGTGGGTCATCACAAACACGGTTGGAATTTTCATCAGGGCGGCCAGGCGCATGGCGGGGCGGGCGTAGTCCGTAAAGCACATGAATGTCCCGCCATAGGGGCGGATGCCGCCATGCAGCGCCATGCCGTTCATCGCTGCGGCCATCCCGTGTTCGCGGATCCCCCAATAAATGTAGCGCCCTGCGCGGTTGTCTGTGTCAAAGACACCCAGATCGCCGGTTTTGGTGTTGTTGGACCCGGTGAGGTCTGCGGACCCCCCCACGGTTTCAAGCATCACTGGGTTGATCACTTCGAGTGCTTTTTCAGACGCGGCCCGTGTGGCGACCTTGGGTGCGCTTTCCGACATCTGCTTTTTGAACGCTTTGACCGTGGCGGACAGTTTCCGGGGCACGTCGCGCGCCATGGCGGCGTTGAACATGTTCTGTTTCTTGGTCGAGAGACCGGCAAAGCGCGTTTCCCACTCGCCCCGCGCTGCAGCGCCGCGCGCCCCAATGGTTTCCCACGCGGATTTCACGTCTGCGGGCACATCAAAGGGCCCTGTGGTCCAGCCATAGGCCGCTTTGGCCGCCGCCATTTGATCGGCGTCTGTCAGCGCGCCGTGTCCTTTGGACGTGTCTTGCGCCGCGTGGCCCAGAGCGATGTGGGTTTTACACGCGATCATTGTGGGTTTTTTCTGCGACTTCGCCTTGGTGATGGCCGCATCAATCGCTTCGGGGTCATGGCCGTCGATTTCGATCACGGCCCATCCGGCGGATTTGAACCGCTGGGGTTGGTCGGTGGTATCCGACAGGGTGACCGGCCCGTCGATTGTGATGTTGTTGTTGTCCCAAAAGACGATCAGCTTGCCCAGCTGGTGGCGCCCTGCGAGGGTGATTGCCTCTTGGCTTACGCCTTCCATCAGGCAACCGTCGCCGGCGACCACATAGGTGTAGTGATCCACAACCCGTTTGCCGTAGGTGGCGCGCAGGATCTCTTCGGCCATGGCGAACCCGACTGAGTTGGCGATGCCCTGGCCCAGTGGCCCGGTGGTTGTTTCGATACCGCTGGCGTGGCCGTATTCGGGGTGCCCGGCTGTGATCGCGCCCCATTGGCGGAAGTTCTTGACCTGCTCGAGCGTCATATCTGCGTAGCCTGTCAGGTGCAGCAGGGAATAGAGCAGCATGGACCCGTGCCCGGCCGACAGAATGAACCGGTCCCGGTCGGGCCAGTTTGGCGCAGTGGCGTCAAATTTCAGGTGTTTTTCGAACAGGACTGTCGCAACATCTGCCATTCCCATTGGCATACCGGAGTGACCGGAATTGGCGGCGGCCACGGCGTCCAATGTGAGGGCGCGAATGGCCGTTGCTTTGGACCAGTGGTCGGGATGGGCGGTGCGAAGGGCGGTCAGATCCACGGGCGTTCAGTCCTTTGGCAAGAAGATTTCTGGCTGCATATCAGCCAAGTCCCAAAGATCAAGGCGATCTGTTTTGTGGTGCGCTGATTAGGCCGTGCCGGGGCTGTGGGCATGCGCACTTCAAAGCCGCCCCGCAAGTGGTTGATCGCAAAGGGGGGCGCATTTCGCAGATGCATTGGCTAGACTGCAATGCAACCAAGCGGCGAGCCGATTCGCGCCCGCGTGTTTGGAAAAAATGCATGGCTATGAGTCAAAAATCGCAAGGAACGGGCATCGAGATGAGCGAGATTGATGGATTGCAGCAGCGGTTGACCGCGGCAATGGACAGAATTGCAACCGGAATGGCGGCCCTTGGACCCGCTGGTGCTGGTGACACGAGCGCCCTTGAAACGGCATTGGAAGATGAACGTCTCGCCAATGCACAGTTGAACGAGCGGGTCCGCAAACTGTCGGAGCGGCAGGAAAGCGCCGCCGCCGAAGCGCGCGAAGTTGCCGCCGCAGCCCAGGCCCGCGTCAGTGAACTGGACCTTGAATTGCAACGCTTGCGTCTGGCCAATGATCAGTTGCGCCAGTCAAATGCCGCATTGCGCACCGCGAACGAAGAGGGGGTTGGCGAACCTCATCTGATCAACAAAGCGATGATGGCCGAGTTGGAAGCCCTGCGCGCGGCCCGCGCGGCGGACGTGGCCGAAGCCACCAGCATCATTGGGGCGCTGACGCCGCTGTTGGATCAGTCCGACGCCACTGAAGAGGAGGACGCCTGATGCCTGAAGTTAACATTGCGATCGGGGGGCGCCAGTTTGCCGTTGCCTGTCAGGAGGGCGAAGAATCCTATCTGCATGCAGCCGCAAAGATGCTTGATGACGAGGCGCAAGTTCTGGCCGATCAGGCCGGTCGCATGCCAGAGGCGCGCATGTTGCTGATGGCGGGTTTGATGCTTGCCGACAAGACGGCGAGCGTTGAGGACAGGATTTCCGAAGTTGAGGCAAAGCTGGCGGAGCGTGAAGCTGAGTTGGAAGGGCTGCGCACGATGGGTGCTCCGGAGCCGGAGCGCATAGAGGTGCCCGTGATCCCCGCCGCCGTCAGCGACACGCTTGCGGAACTCGCGGCGCGGGCTGAAGCGTTGGCAGCGGAAGTGGAAGAAAAAACAGCGTGACATGCGTGTCGCTGCTGTGAGCCAAAGGAAAGGCGTGCTCAAGAGCACGCCTTGTTCGATTTTAGGGAAAGCGCCCCCAAGGGGGCCCTAGGACCGCGTTACCCGTTTGCTTCTCTGATCTTGTCGGCGGCATCCTTATCGTAGGCGACGCCGTTTTCTTCGAACATCGTGTCCAATTCGCCCGAAAGCGTCATTTCGGTGATGATGTCGCATCCCCCCACAAACTCGCCTTTGATGTAGAGTTGCGGGATTGTCGGCCAGTCGGAAAAATCCTTGATCCCGGAGCGGATTTCTTCGTCGGCGAGCACGTTCACGTCGGCAAAGTCGACGTTCATGTAGTTCAGCACCCCGGCCACGCGGCTGGAAAAGCCGCATTGTGGCATCGTTTTGGTGCCTTTCATGTACAGCACCACGTCGTTGTTGGAGATGGTTTCGGTGATGCGGGCACTTGCGTCGCTCATGTCAGTCTTCTTTCTTGTTGTAGGCGCGATGATACCGCGCGGCATAGGTTTCGTCTTCGGGCATGGCGTCGATATATGTGGCGCTGCGCCCCACCTGATCGTTTCTGGCCCCAATTCCAATCGAGTGCGCGCGTTCCAGGGCATCATTTTGCCGGGTGACACGGTTGATTTCGG
>JBCCBC010000123.1:0-8381 GCA_039814435.1 Pseudomonadota bacterium | reverse complement strand
GCCCACGCCCGGTCGCGCCACCGGTCAAACCGGAAGAAGGAGATTGTGATTGTCTGGCTCATAACTTTTGCACTGGCAGGTGCCTTTTGGCACGTATTCAGCCTATCTGTGGAAAACAAATTGTCAACTAAACTAGACACATCTATTGTTTGGAGAAGATGACACGCTTTGATCCCATAGAATCGGATGCCTGCACCGGAAACCGCGCCATTGTTATTGGGGCGGGCCTGGGTGGATTGGCCTCGGCCATGCGCCTTGGTGCCAAGGGTTACAAGGTGACGGTCATTGACAAGCTGGACGTGCCGGGGGGCCGTGGATCGGCCATTTGGCAGGACGGTCATCGTTTTGATCTGGGTCCGACCATTGTGACTGTGCCGCAGTTGTATCGGGAATTGTGGGCCGCCTGTGGCCGCACGTTTGAAGACGATGTCGACTTGCGCCCCCTGACCCCGTTTTACGAGATCCGCTGGCCCGATGGCACCAAGTTTGTCGCCCAGCAGGATACTGCCGCGATGCGCGCCGAGGTTGCCAAGATCGAGCCCCGCGATGTCCCGGGCTTTGATGCGTTTCTGCGCGATTCGGCCCGCCGCTATTGGTTTGGGTTTGAGGATCTGGGCCGCCGCTCCATGCACAAGCTGCTGGATCTGGTGCAGGTGTTGCCCACCTTTGCCCGCCTGCGCGCGGACCGGTCTGTGTATGCCCATGCCGCCAAGCGGTTTTCCAACGAGAAGCTCCGCATGGCGTTTTCCTTTCACCCTCTGTTTATCGGCGGTGACCCGACCCGAGTGACCAGCATGTATATTCTGGTCAGCTACCTCGAGAAGGAGTTTGGTGTCCATTACGCGATGGGCGGGTTGGCCCATATGGCCCGCTGCATGGCTGATGTGATTGAGGATCAGGGTGGCACGTTGTTGATGGACACGGCTGTCGACGAGATTGTCGTTGAGGCTGGCCGTGCCCGCGGTGTGCGCCTTGCGTCCGGTCTTGAGCTGGGTGCGGATGTGATTGTGTCCAATGCCGATGCCGGCCACACTTATGATCACCTGATGCGCAACGCCAAGAAGAAGCGGTGGACCCCCGCCCGCCTGAAGCGCACCCGGTATTCGATGTCGCTGTTTGTCTGGTATTTTGGCACCAAGGGCACGCGGTCGCAGTGGTCGGATGTCGGTCATCATACCATTCTGAATGCGCCGCGTTATACCGGTTTGCTGGACGATATTTTTATCAAGGGTAAGTTGGCGGATGACATGAGCCTTTATGTCCACCGCCCCTCTGTCACTGATCCCAGTGTCGCCCCCGAAGGCGATGACACGTTTTACGTTCTGTCCCCTGTCCCCCATCTGGGCCATGGCGGTGTGGACTGGTCGACCGAGGCGGAGGCCTATAAGGCGAAAATGCTCAAGGTTCTTGAGGATCAGCTTTTGCCTGGGTTAGGCTCGAAAATCAGCACTGAGCAGGTGTTTACCCCTGAGACGTTTCGCGACCGGTATCTGTCGCCCTATGGGTCTGGTTTTTCCATTGAACCGCGGATTTTGCAATCGGCCTGGTTTCGCCCGCACAATGTGAGTGAAGAGGCCGAGGGGCTGTATCTGACCGGTGCCGGCACCCATCCCGGTGCGGGCGTTCCCGGTGTGATTTCCACGGCCGAGGTGTTGGGCCAGCTGGTGCCGGATGCTGTGACATGAGCGCGGAGGTGGGCAGATTGCCCACCCTACCGGGCCCCAACCAGGCCCCGACCGGGGGAGGACAAGATGATTGATCCAACTGACCTTGAGGCCTGTACAGAGGCGATCCGCCATGGGTCCTTGTCGTTTCATGCGGCCTCAAAACTGTTGCCGAAGGCCGTCCGTGATCCGGCGCTGGCGCTGTATGCGTTTTGCCGGTTGGCTGATGATGAGGTTGACCTGAAGGCCGAGAAAGTGGAGGCCGTGCTGCGCCTGCGGGACCGTTTGGATCTGGTCTATGCCGGGACGCCCAAGAACGCCGCCCCGGACCGGGCATTTACTGCCGTTGTGGATCAGTTCGATATGCCCCGCGCGTTGCCGGATGCGTTGCTGGAAGGCCTGGCGTGGGATGCGGAGGCGCGCACCTATGCGACCCTGTCGGGGGTCAAGGAGTATTCGGCGCGTGTCGCTTCGGCTGTGGGTGCGATGATGTGTGTGTTGATGGGTGTGCGCGACCGGGATGCGCTGGCGCGTGCCTGCGATCTGGGTGTCGCCATGCAGCTTACCAATATTGCCCGCGATGTGGGTGAAGACGCGCTGGAGGGGCGGCTGTATCTGCCCACCGACTGGATGGATGATGCCGGGATAGACCGCGATCAGTTCTTTGCCGATCCGCGCGCCAGCGATGCGGTGCGGCGCATGGTCAAGCAATTGGTGGTGGAGGCCAACCGGCTTTATTATCGCTCTGAGGCTGGCTTGGCCGCCTTGCCGCGTGGCTGTCGGCCCGGGATTTATGCGGCCCGCTATATTTATGCCGGGATCGCGGGGCGCTTGCGCGCGATGGACTATGACAGTGTGACGGCGCGTGCCCGCACCTCCAAGGCGCAAAAGCTGGGATGGCTGGCCCAATCCGTGGCGCATAGCGGCGTCAGCATGGTCATGCCCCGCTCGCCCGTGCTGTTTGCCAAGCCCCTGCCAGAGGTGCAGTTCCTGGTGGATGCGACGGCGACCACGGCACCGGCCCCGCGCAGCGACAGCCTGTTTGAAGCCCTGGCGTCGCTTGAGGCGAAGCGGCAGTCCGACAGAGCGTCGTTGATCGGCGCCCGTGCGCGGGTGAGCTGACCGATGTTCTGGCTGATTTTCTGTATTTTCCTGGCCGCCTGTTTTGGGGCGGGCGCAACGGGCGGGATGTTTCCGCCCGGGCCGTGGTATCGGGCCTTGTCCAAACCGGCCTGGACCCCGCCCGACTGGGTGTTTCCGGTCACGTGGATGGGTCTTTATGGCTGCATGGCCTTTGCCGGTGCGCGCGCGGCGGTTGCCCCGGACAATGGGATTGCGATGGCCGCCTGGTCCTTGCAGATTGCGCTGAATGCATTGTGGACGCCGGTGTTTTTTGGTCTGCGCAACATCCGTGTCGGCATGGCGGTGATCCTGGCCTTGTGGATCACGGTGCTGGGCGCGCTCTTGGCGTTGTGGCAGGTGGATCCCCTGGCGGGCGCGCTGTTCATTCCCTATCTGATTTGGGTGACGATTGCGGCGGCTTTGAATGCGTCCGTGTGGCGCCTGAATCCGGCTGAGGCGGCCAGCCCGGGTGTGCCGCAGGGCTGAGCCTGTGCCGCAGTGTCGGTTTGAAATCCGTTCCGGTGTGTTTGGATGAGATTTGGGGAGCGAGGGGCCAGCCCCTCCCGCTCCCCGGGATATTTTTGGCCAAGAGAAGGGTTAGGGCCAAGAGACGGGTTAGGGAAAGACCCAGGCGGGGCGCCGTGGCACCCGGACCGCCAGCATTGGTTTCAGCAGCGGTGAGCGGAAGCGGGTGAGGTCGAGCGCCTCGTGCACCCCGGTTGTGGGTGTCCCGTTCAAGGTCGTTTGCACGGCTGCGCGCGAATAGAAGGGCGCATCTAGCATGTTTTGCACTTGCCGCGCTTTGGTGCCAGCATCGCCGCGTGTTTCGCGTTTGACCGCCCAGAGCGAACGGCGCATCGGCGCCTTTGGGGGCAGGGGGATCGATTTGGCCTGCCCGTTTTCGTCGAATGCAAAGGCGGCCGCCAGTTCGGAGCCATCCAGCCGCGTGGCATCATAGAAACATGTGGCCCCGTCCCCGGTAGGATAGCGCCCCCATGTCCAGTAGCTGAAGTCTTCTTCGAGGGCGCGGGTGCCGAAATTGGCGTCAAAGTACCCCTCGCCCTGCCATTGCCAGCCTTTGCGGTCGATATCGACTTCGATCCGCGCACGCGGTGCGAAGGGGCGCCAGATATGTGCGCCGTCCTGTGTCAGTGGCAGTTCGACAGTGGTGATTGCCGCAGGGGTGACCCGGATCTGCCCTTGCACCCGGCTGATCATCGGGTGCGACGAGATTTCGTTGATGTCGATCACCAGCTGGTTCCCGGCCCACCGCATCCGTGAGGGCCCAACCTCGAGCCGGGAGGCGGTTTGGCGCAGTGCGCTTTGCCCCCGGTCCGTCATCGTGAACCTGCCGCCCCGCCCGTAGGTCGCCACGTTGATGCAGACGTGGTTTTGCGGGTTTTTCCGCCCGGACCAGCGATACCAGGGTGAAAACACCGACCCGATGAACCCGATCACCGAGACCGCCCGCGTGCCGCAATCGCTCAGGCCGTCGACATACCACCATGCATAGCCGTTTGGTCCGACCTGGACGTTGAAGTTCGGTCGCTCAGAATCGCCGCGACCGCGTGCCGGGCGGAGAGGGTCGCCATCGGCACGCCCGCCCCCGGGTGCGTCCCGCCCCCCGCCAGGTAGAGGTTCGGGATCGATGTGCGGGCTGTGGGGCGTTGCAGGGCAGCTGTCAGCCCGTGCGGGCTTTGGCCGTAGAGCGCGCCCTGACTTGCGGGGAACATGTGTGCGAAGGCTTGGGCTGTCGTCACCGAATGTGTCGTCGGTGTCGGGCTGAAAGTCATCGCGTGTTGCGCCATCTGCTGCGTGATCTGATGAAGCCATTGTGTGATGTCCTCGGGGTCGGTGTCGCCCGTGGGGGGCGCGTTGGTGATAATTTCGAAGCGTTCGAGTGTGGGGATGTCTTTGCCCTGACCGCGGTCGAGGGCGCAGACATAGAAGCTGGGGTTTTTCGGGATCCGCCCGTGCATCAGGTCGTCAAATTCGCTGGTGGGGTCGGCGTTGAAGAACACGTTGTGGTGCGCGAGGTCTGGCCCGATTGGTGTGGCGGCAAAGCTGAGCACGCGTGCCGAGAAGCTCCGTTTGGCGGTCCGTGTCTGGCTGGCGATATGTTCCGTTTTGCCCCCGAGCGCGCCGGTGGCCAGTGCCCGTGGGTCCCCGGCGTGCACCAGCACATCGCAGGCGATCCGCGTGCCGTCCTGCAGCTGCACCGCCCTTGCCCGCCCGTTTTGCACGTCGATATGGTCGACATGCGCCTGCGTCCGGGTTTCTGCCCCGTGTTGCTCCAGCAGTTTCGCCAGCGCCTGTGTCAGACGGTGCATCCCCCCTTTGACCACCCAGACCCCCGATGCCTCGGCCTGCCAGATCAGTGACAGGATCGCCGGTGCGTGTGTGGGGCTCCCCCCGACATATGTTGCGTACCGTCCGAAGAGTTGCTGCAGTCGCGGGTCGTCAAAGCTGGATTTCAGCAGCTTTTGCAGTGTTGACAGTGGTGCCATGGATCGCAGCAGCCGGGGGTGTTTCAGCACGTGTCCTGTCAGCGTGCTGATCCGCGGTTCGCCCGCTTGCATCATGGGGCCGTCGAAGGCGTCGAACAGCTCTTGGGTTCGCGCACAGAACCGTTTGAACTGCCAGGCGCCCTTGGCCCCGGCAAAGTCGTGGATCGCCCGTGCGCTTTTGTCCTGGTCTGCGGAGAGGTCCAGTGTGCTGCCATCGGGCCAGAAGTGTCGTGCCAGCGTGTCTTGTTTGATCAGCGTCACGTGATCGTCGAGCCGGGCGCCGAGCGTGCCGAAGAGTTCGTCAAAGACGTGCCGCATCGTCAGCACTGTGGGTCCAGCATCAATCGGCCCGGCCGCTGAGGGCAGTGTGCGGATCTTGCCCCCGACCTGTCCGTGCCGTTCCAGCACCGTCACTTTGTATCCCGCCGCCCTCAGCCGCACCGCGCAGGAGAGCCCGGCGATACCGGCCCCGATGATCACGGCGGTTTGGGCAGAGGTGGGCAGATTGCCCACCCTACGGTCAGAGGGCGTGCGCGAATGCATGGGGGATTGTTGACTCGTGAACGCAATGTGTCCAGTATGATTTACACTTTAGTGTCTCATCAGCGTGACATTTTGTTTTCAGGGAGCGACCGGCATGGGCCTCAACACTCGGATCGAAGCGGCCATTGCGCAGTCAGTTGCAGTGGGGCAGGGGGCCGGTCGGGGCGTTCATCGCGCCACGCCACCCAAGTTGGCCAGTGCGTTGCAATATGCGACCGCCCCGGGTGGTGCCCGCATTCGCCCGACTATCCTGATGTCTGTGGCGATGGCCTGCGGTGACGACCGCCCCACGGTTTCGGACGCCGCTGCTTCGGCCCTTGAGATGATCCACTGTGCCTCCCTCGTGCATGACGACCTGCCCTGCTTTGACGACGCGGATGTGCGCCGTGGCAAGCCGAGTGTGCACAAAGCCTATTCCGAGCCGTTGGCCGTGCTGGCGGGTGACAGTCTGATCGTGCTGGCCTTTGAGACGCTGGCCCGCCAGTCGGCGCTGGCCCCGGAGCGCGTTGCTCAGCTGATCATCACCCTTGCCCAACGCACTGGCATGCCCGGTGGCATCTGTGCTGGCCAGGGCTGGGAAAGCGAGACCGAGATTGATTTGCGCGCTTATCACCAGGCCAAAACGGGCGCTTTATTCATTGCTGCCACCCAGATGGGTGCAATCGCGGCCGGTCAGGAGGCCGAGCCGTGGTTCGAGCTGGGTGACCGCATTGGTGAGGCGTTTCAGGTCGCGGACGATCTGCGCGATGCGCTTTATGATGCTGACACCCTGGGCAAGCCTGCGGGTCAGGACGATCTGCATGGCCGTCCCAACGCCGTAACCCAATTGGGCGTGCAGGGGGCCATCAGCCGCCTCAAGGATACTCTGGGCGGTGCGATTGCATCGATCCCAAGCTGCCCGGGCGAGGCCCAACTGGCGGAGATGGTGCGCATGTATGCCGAGCGCCTGACGCCCGTGGTCGCGCCAAGCCGCGTGCCCGGTGAGTGATGTCTGACGCAACCGATACCGGTGGTGCGTGGCGCGGCGGCTGGATCAACCGCCTGATCGCGCGCCCCGGCTTTCAAAGCTGGGCCAGCAAGTTCCCCCTGACCCGGGGCCGTGCCCGCGCAGACGGGGCGGCGCTGTTTGATGTGGTGCAGGGGTTTGTGCAATCCCAAGTTCTGATGGCGCTGGTCGAGTTGGACATGTTCCGCCGCCTGCGCGCTGGCCCGCAAAGTGCGGAAACGCTGGGCCGGGCATGTGATGTGCCGACAGAGCGGATGCAGGTTTTGTTGCAGGCGGGCGCAGCGTTGGGGTTGCTGAAACGCAAGCGGGACCGGTTTGCCCTGGCGCGCAAGGGCGCGGCCCTGATGGGTGTGCCGGGCCTTGAGGCGATGATCCGTCATCACAAGGCGTTCTACGAAGACCTGCGCGATCCGGTTGCGCTGTTGCGTGGCCCGGACGAGACGCGGCTGAGCCAGTTCTGGCCCTATGTCTTTGGCGGCGACGTGCCCGCGCACGAGGCGGGCATTTATTCTGACCTGATGGCCCAGTCCCAGCGGCTGGTCGCCGAGGACACGTTGCGCACCGTATCCCTGAAGGGTGTGTCCCATCTGCTGGATGTGGGCGGCGGCACCGGCGCGTTTCTGGAGGCGGCAGGCCGCGCGGCCCCGTTGATGGACATGACCCTGTTTGATCTGCCCGCTGTGGTGCCCGATGCGCAGGCGCGGTTTGACGGCGCGGGCATGGGCAAACGGGTGCGAATCGTTCCGGGATCGTTTCGCGACGAATCACTCCCGGCGGGCGCGGATGCGGTTTCGCTGGTTCGTGTTCTTTATGATCATTCCGATGACACGGTGCGGGCCTTGCTTGCGTCGGTCTATGCGGCCTTGCCTGCGGGGGGCCGTTTGATCGTGTCCGAACCGATGGGCGGTGGCGCGCGTCCCGAGCGGGCGGGGGATGTGTACTTCGCCTTTTACACCATGGCGATGCAGACGGGCCGCGCCCGGTCAGCCGCAGAGATCGAGGCGTTGCTGGCCGAGGCCGGATTTGCCCAGATCCGCAGCCCGGCCCCGGCCCGCGCCTATGTCACCCGGGTGGTGACCGCTGTGCGTCCAGATTGATTTACATCCAAAGTGTCCAATTTAATTGACACCTTGGTGTGTCTAACTAGTATGACACTCACCCGCGATGGTCTGTACTGAGTCTGTGGTCTTCTGCCTCACTCACCAGCCCGCGCATGAAGGAGATGATTTTGGACACCACTGCCGTCCTGCTGAAAGGCCCCCGCGACTTGGACGTGGGAACGCTGGCGCTGAATGCGCCGGGCGCGCAGGACTTGGTTGTTCAGATCACCCACTCTGGAATTTCCACCGGCACCGAAAAGCTGTTTTGGTCGGGCGAGATGCCCCCCTTTCCGGGCATGGGTTATCCGCTGGTTCCCGGTTACGAGGCCGCGGGCGAGGTGATGGACGCCAATCCGCTGACCGGGTTCAAGCCGGGTGATCGTGTGTTTGTCCCCGGTGCCAACTGTTATGAAGGTGCGTTTGGTTTGTTTGGTGGTGC
>JBCCBC010000134.1:0-8089 GCA_039814435.1 Pseudomonadota bacterium | reverse complement strand
TGTCCACACGGTCTGTCAGCCAGATGGCACGCGCGGCACAGGCCTGCCGTGGTGGTGGGGTCGGAAAATACTCCGGATCGAACTTTGTGCACATGGATTGCGGCGTCGTGCGGTCCTGGGGCGGCTAAACGCCCCGCCCAACAGCACAAAAGCCACCCAACAACGCCCTTCGGGGCGTTTTTTTGTGCGCGTTGCCGCCCATCGCGACATGAATTTGTGACATGTGGCCATTACGGGCCTACCCTGAGGTTGTAGTCACACACACGGGGGACACCATGACACATCTGATTTCGCGCCGAACTTTTCTGGCAACGACGGCAACATTCGCGGCACTCCACCCGTTCAGTGTGCACGCGGCAAGCAATCAGGCGCACCTGCGAATCATGGAAACCACCGATTTGCACGTGCACGTTTTTCCCTATGACTATTACACGGACAAACCACGCGACACAGTCGGGCTGGCGCGCACCGCATCAATCATCGAAAGCATCCGGGCCGAGGCGACGAACTCGACGCTCATCGACAACGGCGATTTCCTCCAAGGGAACCCGATGGGCGACTACATCGCCTACGAACGTGGCATGAAAGACGGCGACAGCCACCCCATCATTACCGCGATGAACACTGTCGGGTTTGACGCGGCCACGCTGGGCAATCACGAATTCAACTACGGGCTGGATTTCTTGATGAAATCGCTCGCCGGGGCTGATTTCCCTGTGGTGTGCGCCAATGTCGCAACGCAGCAGGGCGCATCGCCCGCTGCCGACGCAACCCTGGTGCCGCCATTTGTAATCCTCGAGCGGACCGTGAGAGACGGCGACGGCAACAGCCACCCGATTAAAGTTGGCCTTATCGGTTTTGTCCCGCCGCAGATCATGAACTGGGACCGCCGCCATCTCGAAGGCAACGTGCAGGCCCGCGACATCGTCGACACGGCCAAGGCGCTGGTGCCGCTGATGAAAGAACAAGGAGCCGACATCATTATCGCGCTCAGCCACTCTGGGATCGGCGCCGCCGATCATGCGGACGGTATGGAAAACGCATCTGTTCCCCTCGCCGCCATTGACGGGATCGATGCCGTTCTGACCGGGCACCACCATCAGGTTTTCCCGTCACCCAGCTACGCCGACATGCCCGCCGTTGACGTCGACGCGGGCACCATTCACGGCAAACCCGCTGCCATGGGTGGGTTTTGGGGCTCACATCTGGGATTGATCGATTTGATGCTGGAACGCGATGGCGCAAGCTGGCGCATCGCCAGCCACGCCAGTGAGGCGCGCCCGATCTCCAAACGGAACGAAGACCGTTCAATCACCGCCCTTGTTGACAGTGCGGCACCCGTTCTCGCCAGCGTCCAGGCGGACCATGACGCGACGCTGGCCTATGTGCGCCGCGCCGTGGGTAAGACGGACGCGCCGCTGCACAGCTACTTTGCGCTGGTGGCGGATGATCCATCAGTCCAGATCGTGTCGATTGCGCAAAGCTGGTACATCAAGGACATGATGCAAGGCACTGAATACGAGGGACTTCCCATTCTGTCCGCCGCCGCACCGTTCAAGGCAGGCGGGCGTGGTGGCCCGGAGTATTTCACCGACGTGCCCAAAGGCGATGTGGCGATCAAGAACGTCTCGGACCTGTATCTGTACCCCAACACGGCGCGCGCCGTGCTTGTGACGGGTGCCGAGGTCAAGGATTGGCTGGAACGGTCAGCCGGCATGTTCAATCAGGTGACGGCGGGCGCGGCCGATCAGCCGTTGCTCAATCCCGACTTCCCGTCCTACAACTTTGATGTGATGGACGGGGTGACGTATCAGATTGACCTCAGCCAACCCTCCAAGTTCACGCCCAAGGGCGAAATGGCCAACCCAGATGCAAACCGGATCGTGAACTTGAAATTTGACGGGCAACCTGTTGATCCAGAGGCGAAATTCATCATTGCAACCAACAACTACCGCGCAGGCGGTGGCGGCAATTTCCCAGGGGCCAAGGGTGACAGTATCGTCTTTGAGGCCCCAGACACCAATCGCGACGTGATCGTGCGCTACATCGTGGATCAGGGCACCATCAGCCCACGGGCAGACGCCAACTGGTCCTTTGCACCGCTGCCCGGCACCACGGTCCTGTTTGAAACGGGGCCAAAGGCAGCCGATTACATTGACGACGTCAAAGGCGTGGTCATTGCGCCGGCAGGTGAAGCTGCTGGAGGCTTCGCTCAATTCCGCATATCACTTTGATCGCTGGGCAGCGGGGCGTGATCGCCTGCGCCAGGCACACGCGTTTTGCAATTGCAGGGCGCGTGTGGCCCCGTTATACCGCCGCTCAGTGGACCCTTAGCTCAGCTGGATAGAGCGCTGCCCTCCGAAGGCAGAGGCCAGAGGTTCGAATCCTCTAGGGTCCGCCATTTACGCATACACAAAGCGGCTGAGTGTGTTTGAGACCCGCTGTTCGTACAGAGAATTTTACGCTCTGACTGGCAAAAGTTAACAAAAACTTACCGTTGTCCCCGCGGGGACAGGTCACGCAAACAGGTCGTGCGCCAGTTCCAATGCGTCAACCAGCACGTCCACTTCGTCCTTTGTGTTGTACATCCCGAACGACGCGCGACACGTCGCCGTCAGCCCGAGGTGTTCCATCAGTGGACCGGTGCAGTGTTGTCCCGCGCGCACCGCCACGCCCTTCTTGTCCAGAATAGTCGAGATATCATGCGCGTGCCCGGCCCCATCCAACGTGAACGAAAAAATTGCGCCTTTGTCGGCCGTCGTTCCTTGGACCTGCAACCAGTTCAAACCGTTCAACCGTTCGACCGCGTAGTCTCGCAGCATATCCTCGTGCGCTTGGATTGCGTGGATGCCGTGGCTTGTCATATAGTCGAGCGCCACGCCCAGGCCGATCATTTGGACGATGCCCGGCGTACCTGCTTCGAACCTCATGGGACCGTCGTTGTAGATGACGTCGTCTTTGTAGACGTCCTTGATCATGTCGCCGCCGCCGATGAAGGGGCGCATCTCTGCCATGCGTTCGGCCTTGACGTGGATCGCCCCTGACCCCGATGGACCATAGAGTTTGTGGCCTGTTATCGCGTAGAAATCAGCATCGATATCCTGCACGTCCACCGGCATGTGTACCGCCGCCTGAGAGCCATCGACGAGCACTGCAACCCCCTTGGCGTGGGCCCCTTCGCAGATCGCTTTGACATCGACCTTGGTGCCCAGGACGTTGGACATGTGCGTGACGGCCACGAGCTTGGTGTTGGGGCCAATCGCGTCGATCACCTTTTGCGGATCAAGCGCGCCGGTGCTGTCCACATCCACCCATTTCAGCACAACCCCTTGGCGTTCCCGCAAAAAATGCCAGGGTACGATGTTGGCGTGGTGTTCCATAATGCTCAGCACGATCTCGTCCCCGGCCTCGAGACGGGGCATCGCCCAGCCGTAGGCGACCATGTTGATCCCCTCGGTGGTGCCGGAGTTAAAAATCACTTCATCCTCAGACCGCGCATTTAGGAATGTCGCAATCTTTGCCCGCACCGCTTCGTAATTGTCGGTCGCAAGGTTGGACAAAAAGTGCAGACCGCGGTGCACGTTTGCGTATTCTTCGCCATAGGCGCGGGTGACCGCATCAATCACCACCTGCGGCTTTTGAGCAGATGCGCCATTATCGAGGTAAACCAAAGGCTTGCCGTTCACTTCACGCGACAGGATCGGGAAATCTGCACGGATTGCGTTCACATCATACATCTCAAATTCCTCCTGCCGAGACACCGAGCAGTGTCAATATCAGCATCAGTCCGATAAACAGTCCGGCGACCACCGCAATCAGCAAACCTAGTGCCCGAAACAGAGAGTCAAACCGCATGGCCGCGCTGATGAAATGCAACATCAGCCAAAACGCGACGATCATCACAACAAGCGCGCCCAGTCCCGCGAGCGTCGGCACTGCAAAGCTGAGCAACAGGATCACGGCCTGCGCCATCGCGCGCATGGCCTGCAGCCATGTCAGCACAGCCAACATATCCAACATCTCGCCCTGCCCGCCCATGGCGCGCCCGGCCCAAAACAGGGCTTGCACCATCACGACCAGCCCACCGGCAATCAAGATGAACAAAATCAACGGGCGTTCAAGCAGGGCCAGCACCGGCAACGCCTCGCGTGCGAGGTCATCGACTGATGCGGGGTTCAACACCAAAGGCGCGGTTGCCAGCACCGCGTTCACAGCCGCAACGGCGCACAGCGCCATATACAACGTGGCGCGATCCAGATCCCATTCGATGATGCGCTGCGCCGTGCCTTGAGGGTCGCGCAAGGTGTCTATCGCCAATGTAATCAACGCGTTCATGTGCGCCGCTCCTGCGCGAGTGAGCCACCGATCCAGAACCAGAAAAACACACATACCCAAATCAAACCGACGATTTGCAATTCGATCCCGGGCCCGATGAACCCGGCGACAAGGCCGTGCAACAGCACCAGCGGTGCCGAGGCAAACAGCGCCCAAAACAGCGCCAAACGCGCCCCGTAAGCATCGCCCTGCCCGCCCAGCACACGCCCCACGCCGCGTGCGGCAAAGGCGATCACGTAAAACAGCAACGGCGCGATAAACACCCAAGCCAGCAGCGTCGCCCCCATCAGCATGTTCAGGTCCTGCCCCGTCAAATGCGCCTCGCGCGACAGGCGCGGCATTTGAGCGACAAAGATCAGAATGCACGCCCCCATCAGATAGGCCAGTGCGCGGTCTTCGCGCGGCCCAAGGTTCAGCAACCGGCGGATGACCCGACCCGGACCGCGATAGGTCGCGGCGATGTTGTGCGTCAGTGCCATTAGCCTCTGTGTCGCTCCAGCCAACCTTCGAGCCGCGCCACGATGACATCCCGCAAACCTTCGTCTTCGATCTCTTCCACCGCTTCGGCCAGAAACGCCAACGTCAGCAAATCCGTGGCGAGCGCGTGTGGAACCCCGCGCGAGCGCAGGTAAAACAACGCGTCTTCGTCGATCGCGCCTGAGGTCGAGCCGTGCGAACAGGCCACGTCATCGGCGTAAATCTCAAGCTCTGGCTTGGCGAGGAACTGGCTGTCCCCATCCAGCAAAAGCGACTGGCTGATCTGGTAACCGTCGGTTTTCTGGGCCCCTTCCTTGACCAGGATCTTGCCCTGAAACACCCCCACCGCCCCGTTGCGCAGCACCTTTTTGAACACCTGGCGGCTTTCACAGGCGACAGCGTCATGGGTGATGAACACGGTGTCGTCGTGGTGGAAATCGCCGTCCCCGACGCATGCACCTGCCACGTGGGCAATCGCGTCATCTCCGGTCAGTTCGATCACGCAGTCATTGCGCGTCAGCCGCCCGTTTACGGTCAACGTAAAGGATTTAAACGCGGATTCGGTTCCGAGACGGGTGAAAATGTGCGTGGCGGCGCGGCGTTCATGGTCGCGCCCTTGTGCGCGCACATGGTTGAATTGCGCACCGTCCG
This sequence comes from Pseudomonadota bacterium, assembly GCA_039814435.1. GTDB lineage: Bacteria > Pseudomonadota > Alphaproteobacteria > Rhodobacterales > Rhodobacteraceae > Tateyamaria. The sequence continues at coordinate 2,626 of JBCCBC010000134.1, read as the reverse complement.
CGATTTCGATTTCCATGACCTTGTTGAACCGCGCCGCGGCCGGGCCGCTTTCCAGCACGGTCAATTCGGCCCCTGCGTCCAGTTTGATCACGTGGTGCAGGATCGCGTCAGACGTGTCCTGAGCGTGATTGTAGACCAGATTGATTGGTTTGGCGGCTTTGCCGGTGACGTGGATCAGAACACCGTCGGTGGCAAAGGCCGTGTTGAGCGCGGCAAGTGGACGTGGCACCGGATCTTGGCCACGCGCCTCGAGCACGCCGTAGACCCCTTTGGCCCAATGAATGTCGGCATTTGCGTCGGCCAGGCGTTCGATGCTGATATGATCGAGCGCCAGCGCGTCAGAGGCGTCTGCATTGAACACGCCGTCATCAAAGACAACGCGCAGCGCGTCCGTGCCGTCAAAAATCGGTGCTTCGTCCGTTTGGAACACCGCAGCCGGGGGCGCGCCCACTTGTGTGAGTGCGTCGGGCCGCGTGAATTTCCAGTACTCGTCCCGCCGCCCCGGCAGGCCCATGCTGCGCAGACGGGCAAGCGCGTCACTGCGCGTTGCTTCGGACCATCCACCAGTGGGCCGTGTCAGCTCTGCGATCCGCGCCTCGGTTGCGTCGAGGGTTTCAGCCGTCGCCGTCATTACGCCACCTCTGCCAGAATGTTGGCATAGCCGTTGTTTTCGACTTCGAGCGCCAGTTCGGGCCCGCCGGTTTTGACGATTTTCCCGTCTGCCATGATGTGCACGATGTCCGGTTTGATGTGGTCCAGCAGCCGCTGGTAGTGCGTGATCACCAGAAAGCCGCGCCCTTCGTTGCGCAGCGCGTTCACGCCTTCGGCCACCAGTTTCATTGCATCCACATCGAGCCCGGAATCGGTTTCATCCAGGATGCACATTTTCGGTTCAAGCATCGCCATCTGCAGGATTTCGTTGCGCTTTTTCTCGCCCCCGGAAAAGCCCACGTTGACCGGGCGTTTCAGCATGTCGGCGTCGATCTTGAGGTCCTTGGCGCGCGCGCGTACCAGTTTCAGGAACTCTGCCGCGCTCATTTCCTCTTGCCCGCGCGCTTTGCGTTGCGCGTTCACAGCCGTGCGCAGAAAGGTCATGTTGCCGACCCCGGGGATTTCGACGGGGTATTGGAAGGCCAGAAACAGGCCCGCTGCGGCGCGTTCTTCGGGTTCGATGTCCAGAAGGTCGATGTCGCCCAGATGCGCCTGCCCTCCGGTGACTTCGTACCCGTCCTTGCCTGAAAGCACGTAAGACAGCGTGGATTTGCCCGACCCGTTGGGTCCCATGATGGCGTGGACCTTGCCCGCTTCCACGGTCAGGTCGACCCCTTTGAGGATTTCCTTGTCCTCTTCTTCCAGCTTCACTTGCAGATTTTTGATGGTCAGCATCGTGGATCGTCCTTTTGTTATGTCAGGCAGGCATAGCCGGGCCCATGTGGGCCGGCAGAGCTGCGATATAGGTGTGGGCGGGTGCGGTGTTGGTATGGCCGCAGGTTTCAAACAGGTCGAGGTTGCGCGGCGCCGGGTCGTAGCACTGCACGGCATCGCGTTGAGGGTCGGGCCGCATCAGATGCGCGCGCTGCGCTGCCAACCGCCGGAGCCGGGATATGAGGGGGCGATGCGCCATTTGGTGTCGTCAGCTCAACACAACGGCCGTGCCAGACACGCTGACCATCAGCATGCTGTCACCGACCACTTCGTAATCCAGATCCACGCCAATCACAGCGTTGGCACCCACGCTGTGCGCGCGCTGTTCCAACTCGCTCATGGCCGTGTCGCGGGCATCTTGCAGCTTGGTCTCGTATGCGCCCGAGCGACCACCGACAATGTCCGTGATCCCGGCAAAGAAATCGCGCACGACGTTGGCCCCCATGATGGCCTCGCCCACAACGATCCCCTTGTAGTCGGTGATCTTGAACCCCTCGACAGTGTTGGTGGTGGTCAGAATCATAGCGACGCCCCCGTGAAATATTTGATCAACATCATTGTCAGCAGCGCGGCAAGGCCAGCCGCGGCGGCCGTCAGGAGCGGAGAGCGGGCCAGCAACCCTTCGGTGTTGCCTTTGCGTTTGCGCGCCGTCACGCCGATCAGCACCCCGATAAAGGCCCCAACCCCGGCCCCCGCAGATTGGATGAGCAAAGAGATGATCATAGCGCGCCATCCTCGTCGTCATGCCCGTTCACGCCGTTGATAGCAGCGATGGCCTTTTGCACCGCGAGGGCAACGCCGATTGACATCGTAATCAGCGCAAACCACACCCAGAACGACGTCAAGGCGTTGGAATTGGTCACAGCCGCAAGGACAAACCCCGCGCAAAACACGATGGAAAACACCAGCCCGCCCTCACGCGTGCCATCCATTTCAGACACAACGTGGCGTTTGATCTTGCGCCGTTTGAGCGCATCACCAGAGGGATTGTCGGATGGGAACAGACCATGGGTCACGGTGTGTCTCCTTTGATCCGAACCAGTTCTGCGCGCACCTCTTCTTCGGTGCGGGACGCGCCGTTTGCATACTCGTCCGGTTGATCTGTTTTCATCAAAAACACAGCGACAGCGACCGCCCCGAACGACATCGACGCGCCAATCGCCAAAGCAATGGCAAACGGGGGTGCGATCAAAAGGCCAAG
>JBCCBC010000064.1:0-11982 GCA_039814435.1 Pseudomonadota bacterium | reverse complement strand
GCTATATTTACCGCGCGTCCAAGGCGGCGGTGTTGAACCTGGGCCGCAATCTGGCAAGCGATCTGGCCGGAGAGGTGGCTGTGGGGATCTATCATCCGGGCTGGGTGCAGACGGATATGGGCGGATCCGAGGCTGCGATCAACGTGGACGAGTCTGTCACGGGGTTGGTGGCACGCTTTGCGGCACTGTCCCTTGCCACGTCGGGGTGTTTTGAGACCTGGGATGGGCGCGCGCACGCCTACTAAGGGGCTCTGCCCCGCGCCTTTGGCGCGATATATCAATTGTTAGGGGGCTCTGCCCCGCGCCTTTGGCGCGGTGTATCAATTGTTAGGGGGCTCTGCCCCCGGCCTTCGGCCTCCCCCGGGATATTTTTAGCCAAGAGAAGATGAGCGGGAGGCTCTGCCTTGCACTTGGCGGGCGCGGGGGATAAGGCCGTGCGGGATGAATTTGGGGCGCGTTTGTGATGCCTGTACTTGTGATGAAATTTGGTGGCACGTCGGTGGCCACGCTGGACCGGATCCGCCGCGCGGCCAAGCGCGTGGGCGTTGAAGTGGCCAAAGGTTACGATGTGATTGTCATCGTGTCCGCCATGTCCGGCAAGACCAACGAACTGGTGGGCTGGGTCAACGAAACTTCGCCTCTGTTTGATGCCCGTGAATATGACGCCGTTGTGTCCAGCGGCGAGAATGTGACCGCCGGCCTGATGGCCCTGACCCTGCAGGAAATGGATGTGCCGGCCCGATCCTGGCAGGGCTGGCAGGTGCCGGTGCGCACCACGTCCGCCCATTCCAGCGCGCGGATCGAAGAGATCCCGTCTGAAAACATCATGGCCAAGTTTGACGAGGGCATGCGTGTTGCCGTTGTGGCCGGATTTCAGGGGGTGAGCCCGGAGGGCCGCATCACGACGTTGGGGCGCGGTGGGTCCGACACGACGGCGGTGGCCTTTGCCGCAGCCTTTGAGGCGGAACGCTGTGACATCTATACGGATGTGGATGGCGTCTATACAACCGACCCGCGGGTCAGCCCCAAAGCGCGCAAACTCGACAAAATCGCCTTTGAAGAGATGCTGGAACTGGCCTCGCTTGGGGCCAAGGTCCTGCAGACCCGGTCGGTCGAACTGGCCATGCGCTACAAGGTGCGTCTGCGCGTGCTGAGCAGTTTTGAGGAACAATCCGACGAGGCCGGGACACTGGTCTGCGACGAGGAGGATATCATGGAAAACAATGTTGTGGCCGGTGTGGCCTTTTCCCGGGACGAGGCGAAAATGACGTTGCTGAGTGTGGCCGACCGCCCCGGCATCGCCGCCACGATCTTTAGCGCGCTGAGTGATGCGGGCGTCAATGTGGACATGATCGTACAGAACATCTCGGAGGAAGGGCGCACCGACATGACCTTTTCCTGCCCGACAGATCAGGTCGCCCGCGCCGAGCAGGCGATGGACGCGGCCAAGACCAGCGGTGTGATCAATTTCGCAGAGCTGGTGGCGGACACGGATGTGGCCAAGGTCAGCGTTGTGGGCATTGGCATGCGCAGTCACACAGGCGTTGCGGCCAAGATGTTTCAGTGCCTGAGCGCCGAAAGCATCAACATCAAGGTCATCACCACATCTGAAATCAAGATCAGCGTGTTGATCGACCGCAAGTACATGGAACTGGCCGTGCAGGCCCTGCATGATGCGTTTGAGTTGGACAAGGTCGCCTGACAATACGCAACCGTTTGGGCAAGTGCCCGCTTCAATGGCGTAAATTCACCCATAGGTAGAATTTCACGCAGCATCCCTGCGCTTTCTGATTTCGCTTTGCTGGTTGCTGTGATCTAAGCTGAGATCGCAAGCACGCCCGGGGGGACGCAGGGCCATGGCCGACCGCATTGAAACAGAAAGTCGCAAGCTGCTGGGGCGCTTGCGCGACGCGATGGCCGGGGATGATCCGGGCCAGGCGCGGCTGGACAAGATCACCCATCTGATTGCCGACAGCATCGGCACAGAGGTGTGTTCGATCTATCTGTTTCGTGACGAAGATACGCTTGAGCTGTGTGCGACCGAAGGCTTGAATCCGGATTCCGTTCACCAGACCCGCATGCGTTTGGGCGAAGGGCTGGTGGGCCGCGTCGCACAGCGCCGCCAGATCATGAACACGGCCAACGCTCCGCAGGCCAAAGGGTTCCGCTTCATGCCGGAAACTGGCGAAGAGGTGTTCTCCAGCTTTTTAGGTGTGCCTATTCAGCGTCTTGGCGATGCGCTGGGTGTTTTGGTGGTTCAATCCAAAGAAGCCCGCGAATATTCCGCGGACGCGATTTACGCGCTGGAAGTGGTGGCCATGGTTTTGGCCGAAATGACCGAGCTGGGCGCATTTGTCGGCGAAGGCAGCGCCATGGGCGCGCGTCACTCCCAGCCATCGATGTTGCGCGGCACGGTCGCCCAAGAAGGGGTTGCCGAAGGCCATATCTGGCTCCATGAGCCGCGCGTTGTTGTGACAAACCCCATTGCGGATGATCCGCACCGCGAGTTGGAGCGCCTGACCGAAGCGGTCGAAGAGCTGCGGGTTGGCGTGGACAAGATGCTGGCCCTGGCGGCGGACAAGGAACAGGCGCAGGTGCTCGAAGCCTACCGTATGTTTGCCAATTCCAAAGGGTGGATGCGCCGGATGGAAGAGGACATCAGCAACGGGCTGAGCGCCGAGGCCGCTGTGGAAAAGGAACAGTCGCTGGCCCGCGCCCGCATGGGGCAGGCCACAGACACCTATTTGCGCGAACGCCTTGCTGATCTGGACGATCTTTCCAATCGCCTGCTGCGGATCCTGACCGGGCAGGGCTCTGACACCGGGGCCGAGATGCCGGCGGATCCGATCCTTGTGGCGCGCAACATAGGGCCTGCGGAGTTGCTGGATTACGGGCGCACCCTCAAGGGTATCATTCTTGAGGCCGGATCGGTTGGCAGCCACGCCGCCATCGTGGCCCGCGCGCTTGCGATCCCGCTGATCGTGCACACAGAACGCGCCACGCTTGAGGCCCTGAACGGCGATCATGTGATGGTCGACGGCGAACAGGGCATCGTGCATTTGCGCCCAGACGATACGGTTGTGACCGCATTCCGTGATAAAATGGCGATGCAGGCGGCGGCCGTCGAACGCTATGCCTCGATCCGGGAAAAACCGGCTGAAACGCTCTGTGGCTCGGTTGTGGCATTGACCATGAACGCGGGTCTGATGACCGATTTGCCGTCCCTTGTGGGATCGGGCGCCGAAGGCGTTGGCCTGTTTCGCACAGAGTTGCAGTTCCTGATCCGCAATCAGATGCCGCGCCGCTCAGAGCTGTCCGCCCTATATGCCCGGGTGCTGGATGCGGCAGGGGGCAAACCAGTGGTGTTTCGCACCCTCGACATCGGGTCGGACAAGGTGCTGCCCTATATGAAGCCAAACGATGAGCCGAACCCGGCCTTGGGCTGGCGTGCCATCCGCGTCGGTTTGGACAAGCCCGGCGTGTTGCGCATGCAGTTGCAGGCCCTGATCCGTGCAGCCCAGGGGCGTCCCTTGACCGTGATGTTCCCGTTTATTGCCCAATACGAGGAATACACCCAAGCGCGCGCCGAGATTGACAAGGCGCTGGAGCGCGAGCGCCGTCTGGGCCAGGTGCTGCCAGAAAAGATCTCGGTTGGTGCGATGCTCGAGACTCCGAGCCTTGCGTTTTCGCCCACCAAATTCTTTGAAGAGGTCGGGTTTTTGTCGATTGGGGGCAATGACCTCAAGCAGTTCTTTTTCGCGGCGGATCGCGAGAATGAGCGGGTGCGCCGGCGCTATGATACGTTGAACGTGTCGTTCCTGTCCTTCATCGAGCGCATTGTAGAGCGCTGCAATATGACCGGCACGCCGCTGAGTTTTTGTGGTGAGGATGCAGGTCGCCCGGTTGAAGCCTTATGCCTGGCCGCCATTGGTTTGCGCAGTTTGTCCATGCGTCCGGCCTCAATCGGGCCGGTAAAGTCGCTTCTCAGACGCTCCAACCTTGAGGATGTGCGCAAAGTCATCGCTGATGCGCGTCACAGAGGCGACATGAACGTGCGCCCCGCGATCATGGACTATCTGCGCGAGCAGGGCTGAAAACCTTCTATTAACCATGATGTTGTACCGCTGTGCTCAAGTGGTGCATGAGGCTCCTCAGGGATGTGTTTGCGCGGCATGTCCCGGGCGTTGCGGGTTCGATGCTTCGTGATCGGGCGGTGATTGGTCGGGTCTGGCAGGATCCCGCGCTGTGAGGGGTGTGTTCCACCTTATCCACAGCCCAAGCGATAGGTGTGCCCGCGCAACGGTTGCCGATTTCCGACAACATCCAGCCTGTTACCCACAGGCAAACCGCTGTCGGGGTCAATTAACGCGAAATGCCGTGTCTCTGTCCCCAGCCGGAAAAACATTACCCACAGTCCCGCGAAACCCCGCAAAAAACCCGCCAACACGGAGGCTGGCGGGTCGGAAATGCGATGTGTTCGGAGGGTGCGCGGAACTAGCGCAACCGCGCCTCACTCTGAGTGTCAAAGAACATCACGCGGCTTTGGTCGAAGGTCACGGTGACTTCGGTCCCTTCTTCCATCGCCATGTCGCCCTTGCTTTCGACCACCAGACGTTCGCCCGTAGGGCCGGTCAGATAGTCATAGGCCACGCCGCCAAGGCGCTCGCGGATGTCGAGTTTGATCGCGGACGGGCCTGCGGTCAGTTGCATGTCCTGAGGGCGCACGCCGACGGTGACGTCGGTGCCGACGGCGGGCAGGGTGGCGGTGGTCGGAACCAGTTGGTCATTCAACGCCGCCACCTGAACGCCGCCCTCGGCCACAACGCCGCGCACAAAGTTCATGGCCGGTGAGCCGATGAACCCGGCGACGAACTTGTTGTCGGGATCCTGATACAGATCCATGGGCGAGCCGACCTGTTCAATATAGCCCGCGCGCAGGACGACGATCTTGTCGGCCAGCGTCATCGCTTCGACCTGATCGTGGGTCACGTAAATCATCGTGGTGCCCAGTTCCTTGTGCAGGCGTGCGATCTCGACCCGCATGTCCACGCGCAATTCGGCATCAAGGTTGGACAGGGGTTCGTCAAACAGGAACACCTCGGGGCCGCGCACAATCGATTGACCAATGGCGACGCGCTGGCGTTGACCACCCGACAGGGCAGCGGGCTTGCGATCCAGGTAGTCGTCAAGCTTGAGGATCTTGGAGGCACCATCGACCTTGCGCTTGATCTCTTCTTTGGCGACGCCGTTCATCTTCAGGCCAAAGCCCATGTTTTCCTTGACGGTCATATGCGGATAAAGAGCGTAGGTCTGAAACACCATCGCCACGCCACGCTCGGCGGGGTCCATGTGCGTCACGTCGCGCGCGCCGATGTTGATCTGGCCGTCGCTGGTTTCCTCTAGACCGGCAATCATGCGCAACAACGTGGACTTGCCACAGCCCGACGGGCCGACAAAGACGCAGAATTCACCGTCTTCGATTGTCAGGTCCACACCGTGGATCACTTGTGTGGCCCCGTATCGCTTGATGGCTTTCTGAAGTGTGACGCCGGTCATGGTTCTCCCCCTTGATAGTCAGGTGCAATTATTGGCTTGGAAACTGCCAGTTGGCAGCCGTTTGCGCGATGTCGCGCGCGGTGGATTGAAGGTGCGGGGCAAGGCGCGCCAGATCGGTCAGCGACTTGCGGGTTGTGGTTGTGGTGACCGACAGCGCGCCCAATGCGCGGCCCGTTCCGGTCAGGATGGGCGCGGCGATACAAATAATCCCGGGTTCGTGTTCTTCGCGGTCATAGGCGACGCCGTCGCGGCGGATCTCTTCAAACTCGGCGCTCAGCGAATCGCGTGTCGTGTGGGTGTGCGCTGTGTGGGCAAACCAGGCCTGCTGGGCCAGCGCGGTTTCGCGCGCCTCGTCCCCAAGATAGGCCAGCATCGCCTTGCCCACCCCGGTGCAATAGCCGGGGCCGACCTTGCCGGCTTGGGAAAACATCTCGATCGGGTCAGCGGCATTGCGTTTGTCCACGTACAGAACTTGCCCCCCGTCCAACTGCGCAAGGTGGACGGTTTCGCCCAGTGCCTCGCTCAGCGCGTCGATATGGGGCCGCGCGATGGGCGCAAGCGAGCTTTGGCGCCAGGCCGCATGGGCCAGGGAAACAAGGCGCAAACCCGGCGCATAAGTCTGGCGATCCACGTCATAACGCAGCATCCCAAGGTTGGTCAGCGTCTGCACCAATCGGTAAAGCGTCGCCTTGGGGTGGGGCGACAACAGCAGCAGTTCAGAAAAGCGCACAGGCCGTTCCGCCTGTGCCACAAGGTCCAGCACTTCCAGTGCTTTGCCAATTGTCCCGTCCCCGGATCGGGGCGCTGCGGTATTCATGCGGTCCTCCCAAACCTCCGTGCAGGAAACTGTTGACCTGCCGGATGTGTCCCCGCATAGTTCCAATAGTTGGAATGCAGTTTCACTATGTGGAACTTCCACGAACCGAGACTGTAAGTCAAAAGAAATCTGACTTTCCGTTTCCGGGCCGATGCTACAAGGTCCGGGCACGGGAGAAACGGAACTAAGGGAGGAAACCATGTTCCTGAATTTTAAATCCGCGACAGCGGCAATTGCCCTGTCGGCTATGGCGGGATCCGCCATGGCGGCCGATCTGGTCATCAACTTCGACGACCTGAATCCAGGCCCCAAGAAAGGCTTTGAAGATGCCGTGGCTCTTTTCCAGAAAGAGAACCCGGACATCAACGTGATCGTCAACATCAACGACCGCGAAGCGCACAAAACAGCGATTCGGAACTTTCTGACGGCAGACGCGCCTGACGTGACCAGCTGGTACCCAGGCAACCGCATGGCACCTTTTGTTGACGCGGGCCTGTTCCAGCCTGTGGACGATGTGTGGGAAGCCAACGGTTTTAACGAAGACCTTGCGGCCATCAAGCCTACCATGTCGCGCGACGGCAAAATCTGGGGTGTGCCATACAGCTACTACCAGTGGGGCATCTACTACCGCAAAGACATCTTTGACCTGCTCGAGCTGGAAGAGCCGGGCACATGGGACGAGTTGCTCGCTGCATGTGGGAAGATGAAAGAGAATGGCGTGACGCCCTTCACCATCGGCACCAAGTTCCTGTGGACCGCGGCGGGCGTCTTTGACTACCTGAACCTGCGCACCAACGGCTATGACGTGCACAACGCCCTGACCGCCGGTGAAATCAAGTACACAGATGACCGCATCCGCGCCACGTTTGCCAACTGGGAAACGCTGATCAACGAGTGTGGCTTTGTCGACAACCACGCCTCCATGTCCTGGCAGGACGCCATCGCACCGTTCGCCAATGGCGACGCGGCGATGTACGTGATGGGCAACTTCTCGGTTGATGGGTACAAGAACGCCGGTCTGACCGAAGATCAGATCGACTTCATGCCGTTCCCAACGATTGATGCGTCTATCCCCGGTGCAGAAGAAGCGCCTGCGGACGCGTTCTTTATCCCGGCGAACGCCAAGAACGTCGAAGATGCCAAGAAGTTCCTGGCCTTTGTTGCGCGTCCCGACGTGCAGACCGAATGGAACAAGACCATCGGTCAGCTGCCCATCAACTCCAAAGCCGACATCTCGGATGACAAGTTCATCCAGGAAGGCTTTGCATTGTTGAACGGCGCGGCTGGTCTGGCCCAGTTCTTTGACCGTGACGCCCCCGCGGCGATGGCCAAAGCGGGCATGGAAGGGTTCCAGGAATTCATGCTGGACACATCCAAACTCGACGCCATCCTGACCCGTCTCGATACGGTGCAGGAAGAAGTCTACAAGTAAGCGATCCGCAGGGTGGGCCATCTGGTCCACCCTGCATTTTCTGCATTAACCCTTTGTAAATGCTTTTGTTCAGCATTTTCATAAGGTTATTTTTTGTCCCCGCGGGGACACTCCTAAAAACCGATCAGGAGCGTGCCCATGTCTGATGCTGCACAACATCCATCCGCCCAGCCCAGTTGGCTGCGCCGTAACAAGCTGGCTGTCGCGCCGTGGATTTTCCTGACCCCCGCTTTGATCTTTTTCGCGATCTATGTGGTCATCCCGATTTTCGAGTCTCTTTGGCTGTCCCTTTATGAGTGGAACGGGCTGTATGGGCCCGACGGCGAAAGCACGGCCGAGTGGGTTGGATTTGCCAACTATGCCAAGCTGTGGGACGACCCGAACTTCTGGACCTCGCTGCGCAACAACATTGCCTGGCTGATCCTCTATATGCTGGCGGTGCCGCTGGGCCTGTTCATTGCGCTGTTCCTGAACCAGACGGTGACGGGGATGCGGTTTTACAAGTCGATGTTCTTCTTTCCCTTTGTGATTTCGCAAGTCGTTGTGGGCCTGATATTTGGCTGGTTCTACAACCCGGACTTCGGCGTTGTCGGCACAGTGTGGAAAGCGATATTCTGCGAGGAAACCACCAACATTCTCGGCAATGTCACCTTCAAATGTTCGCGTCCTGCACCCGATATCCTGAGCAGCCCGGAATGGGCGACCTATGGCATTATCGCCGCCGGTCTATGGCCGCAGATCGCATACTGCATGATCCTGTATCTCACCGGTCTGAACAACGTCGCCGCCGATCAGATCGAGGCGGCCCGTCTTGACGGCGCCAAGGGCTGGAAGATGCTGTGGTACGTGGTTGTGCCGCAGTTGAAGCCTGCCACATTCATCGCCGTGGTCGTGACCGTGATTGGCGCGCTGCGCTCGTTTGATATGATCGCGATCATGACCCAGGGCGGCCCGTTTGGATCGACCAACGTGCTGTCCCATTACATGTACGAAGTCGCGATTTCCGAATACGGCGAACGCTATGGTTACGGCTCCTCTGTGGCGACGGTCCTGTTCGGTATCATGTTGTTCTTCATCAGCTATTTCCTGTGGCGGATGTACCAAGACGAAAAGGGAGGCCGCTGATATGTTCCCGCGTCCTATTGAAAAATCCACCCCCACGGCGCGCTTTGCCTATCAGGCGTTTCTACCTGTCGCGCTGGTTTTGTGGCTGCTGCCACTGCTGGCGATCCTGCTGACGTCGATCCGGTCGGCAAAGGACATCAACTCGGGCAACGTGTTTGGCTGGCCCTCCGAGTTCGCGATCATCGAGAACTACACAGCTGTCTTCACGCAGTCCGCGGCGGCGCAATACATGTGGAACTCGGTGCTGATCACCGTGCCCACTGTCGCGATCTCGGTCGCGCTGGCGTGCCTGGCGGGCTACGCGCTGGCGATCTATAAATTCCGGGTCGCGCTGCCGCTGTTTTTCCTGTTTGTGGCTGGCAACTTTATCCCGTTTCAGATCCTCATGGTGCCGGTGCGCGATATGTCTGTGCAGACGGGCCTTTATGACACCATTGCGGGCCAGTTCCTGTTCCACGCCGCGTTCCAAACCGGCTTTTGCACTCTGTTTATGCGTAACTTTATCAAGGCGTTACCCTTCGACCTGGTGGAATCCGCACGGATCGAAGGCATTGCGGAATGGCGTATCTTTTGGTTCGTTGTTCTGCCGCTTGTGCGCCCTGCGATTGCTGCCCTTGCGGTGCTGATCTTTACCTTTGTGTGGAACGACTTTTTCTGGGCCAACGTGCTGACCCAGGGCGAAAGTGCCAAGCCGATCACGGCGGGTGTGCGCGCGCTGAATGGTCAGTTTGTCAACAACTGGCACCTTGTGTCTGCCGCGTCGTTGTTGGCGGCTATCCCACCTGTGGCGTGCTTTTTCCTGATGCAAAAGCACTTTATCGCCGGTCTGACTCTGGGGGCTGTTAAGTGATAAGATGTTGGCGTCTGGATGACGGACGTCAGACTCTGGTGCTCGGCTCTGACAGGGGTCGACTGGCCGAGGTTGTCTATTGGGGCCCGCGCCTGCCAGACACCGAAGATCTGACGACGCTATACGAAGCATACACTTTGGATGTGACTGGCGGCATGCTGGATGCGAATCCTGAACTCAGCATTTGCCCGGAGGCAACGCGGTCCTTTCCCGGCCAGCCGGGTCTGATCATTCGCAACGGGGACGGGTCACCGTTTTTGCCCAAATTCTGTCTGGAGCAGGCGGATCTGGCTGAGGACGTGTTGATCCTGACCTATCTGGATCAGGACCGGACGCTGACCTATCGCGCCCGGTTCGCCATCGATCCAACGACCCATATTATTGAGGCCAGTGCAGAGCTTGAGGCGGATCATCCGATGCATTTGCACTGGTTGTCGGCCCCGGTGTTTCCGGCCCCGCAGCTGAGCGACGAGATGATCGATTTTGCGGGCCGGTGGTGTGGCGAGTTTCAGATGAACCGCACGCCGTGGTCGCCCGGCATGCGCTACCGTGAGAACCGTACAGGGCGCACGGGCCACGAACATTTTCCTGGCCTGATTGTGCCGGTACGCGGTGCCTCGAACGCATCGGGGCACACATATGCGTTCCATTACGGCTGGTCCGGTGGGCACCGTATGGTCGCCGAAGAGCTGCCGGACGGGCGCCGCCAGATCCAGTTTGGCCACGCCGCCCGGGTCGAAGGGTCAGCGCAGACGCATTTTTCCACGGGCAAGCTCTATGCTGTGTTTTCGGATGATGGTTTGAACGGCTGCGCGGTCGCGTTCCAACGCCATTTGCGCGACCGCATCGTGACCTTTCCCCGCCCCGACACGCCGCGCCCTGTGCATTACAACTGCTGGGAGGCTGTCTATTTCGACCATAACCTTGATGAGTTGAAAGACATTGCCGAACGCGCGGTCAAACTGGGGGCGGAGCGTTTCGTTCTGGATGATGGTTGGTTTGGCAACCGCGACGACGACACCCAAGCCCTGAGTGATTGGGAGGTTGATCCGCGCAAGTACCCCAATGGCCTTACCCCGTTGATTGATCACGTAAAATCGCTGGGCATGACATTTGGGATCTGGTTCGAGCCCGAGATGATCAACCCCAACTCGGATATCTTCCGCGCCCATCCTGACTGGGCCTTGGGCGGAGAGGATCAGATCATGGGGCGCCAGCAAATGGCGCTGAACATGGCCCTGCCTGCGGTGCAGTCGTTCCTGTTTGCGCGTATCAGCGACATCCTGGGGCACCATGACATTGAATACGTCAAATGGGACCACAACCGGGTTTTGCCGATGCCGGATGCGGCGCAGACGCGTGGATCCTACACCTTGCTGGATCGGTTGCGCCGCGAGTTCCCGCATGTGGAGATCGAGAGCTGTGCCAGCGGTGGCGGCCGTATCGATTTCGGCATTATGGAGCGCACGCAACGCGTCTGGCTGAGTGACAGCAACGACGCGGTCGAGCGGTTGCGCATGCAGCACAATGCCTCGATTTTCCTGCCGATGGCTGTCACCGGCAGTCACGTGGGCCCGCGCACCTGCCACACGTCTGGGCGCACGCTGGATATCTCGTTCCGGGCATGGGTTGCCGCCCAACGCCATATGGGCTTTGAGATGGATCCCCGCGAGTTGACCGAGCATGAAGCGCGCGTGCTGACGGATGTGACGGGCTGGTGGAAATACAACCGCGACTGGATGACGGGCGCGGATATTCTGCGTCTCGACAGTGCCGATCCTGCGGTGTTTGCAGAGCAGCATCTGGCCGAGGGCGGTGCGCAATTTGTGGTGTTTGCGGGCAAGGCGGCGACGTCTGATCAGATTGCGCCGCGCCCCTTGCGACTGACCCGCCTGACCCCGGATGCCAAGTATCGCATCGAGTTGGTCAACCGCGATGAGGTGGGCCATCTGTCGCGCGGGGCCAATGCGCTGAAATCCGGACCGCTCGTGGTGAGCGGGTCCTATTTGATGTATCATGGCGTTACGTTGCCATGGAGTTTTCCGGAACGGATGTGGGTGATCAAGGGCGATTTGGCCTGAGGCTGGGCTGCAGCCCTGTCCGCGTCCGATTGAGAGAGAGTTGAGCGATGAAAGAGACGGCGACATTTCACGACCTGCGCGGCGCGTCGGTGTTTATCACCGGGGGCGGGTCGGGCATTGG
>JBCCBC010000026.1:0-16514 GCA_039814435.1 Pseudomonadota bacterium | reverse complement strand
TCGCGGGCATGGCGGCGTCAGTGATCGGGGCCGTATCGACTGTGCTTGGGGCCGCGCTGGCGTCCCCAACGGGGCTGCTCTTTGACGGGACACCGATGCCATTGGTGGCCGTTGTGCTGATCGCCTGCATTGTCGCATTTGTGCTGATGCAGGCGATGCGCAAGGCCGAACAGGCCGAGGCGGGCTAGGCTGCCCGTCCCCCACCACCACGTACAAGCAAAAGCATGAATGCAACCAGGCTCAACGACAACAGCATCGTTGTACATAGCCAGATAACACAGCGCTCTGATGTGATCCGCACTTTGAAACCGGTGACGTTGATATCAACAGCATAGTCGGTGGAATGATCGTCTTTCATCGCAAATCCCCACATTTATGACAGATTGCTCAAAGGCTTACAGGTTTGACGATTCGAACCGAGTCTTGGATTCTTACATAAAATTTACGAGCTGAAAGTCAGGAAAGCAGAACAATTTCCTCCTGATCTGCGTCATCCATCCAAATATGAATACCTGGCCAAGGAGCCTCAGGCCTTGGCCTTTTTCTTCTTCGCCGCAATCACCTTTTCCGCCAGATCCCGGGCAATCGCAAAGGCCCCTTTGATCTTGTCGGCATCCTTCTTCCAGTCGCGGCGCACAACGATCTTGTTGTCCTTGACCTTGGCCAACCCACGCTGATCATCGATGAACTCGACCAAGCCCTGGGGCGAGGCGAACTTGTCATTGTGGAACTGGATCGTTGCCCCCTTTGGCCCCCCATCAAGCTTGGCAATCCCGGCGCGTTTGCACATCGCCTTGATGCGCACCACCAGCATCAGCGTGTTCACCTCGCGCGGCAACGCGCCAAACCGGTCGATCAATTCCGCGGCAAAGCCTTCCAACTCGACCTTGGTGCTCAGCCCCGACAAGCGGCGATAAAGACCCAATCGGACGTCCAGATCGGGCACGTAAGCCTCGGGGATCAGCACCGGCACGCCCAGATTGATCTGCGGAGCCCATTGCTCGTCCGCTTCGGACAGCCCTTCCAGCTCACCCGCCTTGATCTTGGCAATCGCCTCCTCCAGCATGGATTGATAGAGTTCAAAGCCGACATCGCGCATCTGGCCCGACTGCTCTTCGCCCAGCAGGTTGCCCGCCCCGCGAATGTCCAGATCCTGGCTCGCCAGCGTAAACCCGGCCCCCAGCGTGTCGAGCGATCCCAGCACCCGCAGCCGCTTTTCCGCAGTTGCCGTCAGCTTGGCACGCGGTTTCGTGGTCAGGTACGCATAGGCCCGGGTCTTTGAGCGTCCCACCCGCCCCCGGATCTGATACAGTTGCGCAAGGCCAAACATATCCGCCCGGTGCACCACCATTGTGTTTGCCGTGGGAATATCAAGGCCCGATTCCACAATCGTGGTCGCCAGAAGCACATCGTATTTGCCGTCATAGAACGCATTCATACGGTCATCGAGCTCTCCGGCAGCCATCTGCCCGTGTGCAACCACATAGGTCAGTTCGGGCAGTTGCGCTTTGAGGAACTCTTCGATCTCGGGCAGGTCGCTGACGCGCGGCACAACGTAAAACGACTGCCCCCCGCGATAGTGTTCGCGCAGCAGCGCCTCGCGGATGGTGACGGCGTCAAACTCGCTGACATAGGTGCGGATCGCCAGCCGATCGACGGGCGGCGTGCCAATGATCGACAGATCGCGCACCCCCGTCAGGGACAGTTGCAGCGTACGCGGGATCGGTGTCGCCGTCAGGGTCAGCACATGCACGTCGCTGCGCATCTGCTTCAGCCGTTCCTTGTGGGTGACGCCGAATTTCTGTTCTTCATCAATGACCAACAGACCCAGGGCCTTGAACCGCACCCCTTTGGCCAACAGCGCGTGGGTGCCCACCACAATGTCGACAGTGCCACGCGACATGGCCTCGCGGGTGGCGTTTGCATCCTTGGTGCTGACAAACCGGCTCAGCTGGCGCACTTCGATGGGAAATCCGCGAAAGCGTTCGGCAAAGCTCTTGAAGTGCTGGCGCGCCAGCAGCGTGGTGGGGGCGATGACCGCCACCTGCACACCGGACATAGCCGCGACAAAGGCTGCGCGCATCGCCACCTCGGTCTTGCCAAATCCAACATCGCCGCAAATCAGGCGGTCCATCGGCGCCCCACTGGTCAGATCGTCAATGACGGACGCGATGGCACTCAACTGATCGTCCGTCTCCTGATAGGGAAAGCGGGCGGAAAACGCGTCCCACATGCCCGGCGGCGGCTCCATCACGGGTGCCTTGCGCAAGGCACGCTCGGCGGCGATCCGGATCAACCGGTCGGCCATCTCGCGAATGCGCTCTTTCAGCTTGGCCTTTTTGGACTGCCACGCGCCCCCGCCCAAGCGGTCCAGCAACCCCTCTTCGTGGCCGTATTTGGACAACAGCTCGATGTTCTCAACCGGCAGGTACAGCTTGGAGCGTTCGGCATATTCCAGCAGCAGACACTCGTGCGCAGCCCCCGCAGCGGTGACCACCTCCATCCCCTGATAGCGGCCAATGCCGTGATCCACATGGACAACCAGATCACCAGGGGTCAGCGACTGCGTCTCGGTCAGGAAATTCTCGGCCCGGCGCTTGCGTTTCGGGGCACGGATCAGCCTGTCGCCCAACACATCCTGCTCGGAAATGACCGTCAGTTGTCCTGTGCCACCTGTGGCATCACTGCCTAAACCCAGCGGGCCCTCGAACCCGTGTTCAAGCGCCCACACGGCCAGATGCAGGCCGCGCTTGCCAATCCGGGTGGCATCCGTAATCGGGATCGCCTCGGCGACACCTTCGTCTTCGATCAAACCGGTGAGGCGCTCGCGCGCACCTTCGGAATAGCTTGCGACGACAACAGGACCAACCTCAAGCTTTGCCTTAATATGGGCGGCCAATGCTCCGAAAAGGCTGACACTTTCCTGTTGGCGTTCGGGCGCAAAGTTGCGGCCGATCCGACCACTGGCATCCGTGACGCCCAAACCCGTGGCTTGGGGCAACTGGCCCAATTGAAGCACACGCATGTCCGTGACCGCAGCCTCCCAGGCGGCATCATCCAGATAGAGGCCGCCAGGAGCTGCAGGCTTGTACACCGAATCCATCTTGGATCTGTGCTCCATGGCCAGACGGCGGGTCTCGTACTGATCCTCAATACTGTCCCACCGGGCCAGACGGGTCGGGGTCACCTGCTCATCCAAAGTGATCGTGGCACCCGGGACATAGTCAAACAGCGTCTCCAGGGCGGCATGAAAAAACGCCATCCAATGCTCGGCACCCTGATGCTTGCGGCCGGCGCTGATCGCCTCGTACAGGGGGTCATCCGTGCCCGCGGCACCAAACTCCAACCGGTAGGATTGGCGAAACCGGGTGATGGCGGCCTCGTCCAAAATGACCTCGGACACAGGGGCCAGCTCCACCACCTCCAATTGTTCTGTGGTGCGCTGCGTGGCCGGGTCAAAGCGGCGCGCGCCGTCCAGCACATCACCAAACAGATCCAGCCGGACAGGGCCCAAATCGCCAGGGGGATAGATATCGATGATACCACCGCGCACTGCGTAATCGCCCGGCTCCATCACCGTGGGGCTTTGGACAAAGCCCATGCGGACAAGAAACGCACGCAAGGCCGCCTCGTCCACGCGAGAGCCGACGCGGGCAGAAAACGCGGCCTCGCGCAGAACGGTGCGGGCGGGCACCCGCTGGGTGGCAGCGTTCAGTGTGGTGAGCAACACAAACCGGTCAGGCATGCCATGCACCAGCGCCGCCAGGGTGGCCATACGCTGCGCGGAAATGTCGGCATTGGGCGACACCCGGTCATAAGGCAGGCAATCCCAGCCCGGAAACACAAATACCGGCATGTCAGGGGCAAAAAACCGCAGCGCGGCGCGGGTTGCAGCCAGGCGCTTGTCATCGCGGGCCACGTGCACAACAGGGCCACGGGCCGCAACCTCGTCGAGGATCAGCTTGGCGTCAAACCCCTCGGGTGCGCCGGATACGGTGATATGGTTCATAGCGCTCCGCCCCACACAAAACAGGACGCTTCAATTGGGGCTGCACGCACGGGTGTCAACCGCCGAACGGGCCAACAGACAGGTTTTGATACATCCCCCACAGGGCCGTGACAAAAATGGACACCATGCCAATGGCCTGCACCCAGGTGCGGTGCCGGGTCAATCTGCGCCACAACGCCTCGCCCTGTGCGCCCTCGCCCTGGATCAACCGGGCAGTGGACAGGTTCAACGCGCCCACAAGCGACATCGGAAAGCCCAGCAAAAACACAGCCTGGGCAAATTCAACGCGATAGACAAAACCCAGCAGGCCAAGGCCGGTCAGTATGAAACAGGTAAATCCAAGCACCCACAGGCCCGACACATTGCCGATAAACAACAGCCTGTTGGTGTTGATGCGCACAAGGTCCTCAAGATCCTCAGCCGCCTGCCCCCCATAGCGGCGCGCGCGGGCCACCATATCATAGGGGACACCCAGCACCCAATGACTGGCCGTAGACCACACCACAGCCAATGCGATCCAGAACCACAAGTTCGAGAACGACCGCATATCAATCAGTTCAAAAATGGAGTCGTACCAGTCCAAGTGCCGCCCTGTCGTCCCGAGGTCCGGGTTTTCCCGCGTTAAGTGTTGCCCCTCTTAGCGTGAGGCGCGCGCGGTGCCTAGGGTGCCCGGACATGTCGCGCGCAATTTTGGGGGCCAGGGTCAACAGGACCAGCGTGAACAGGACCAGCGTCAACAGGACCAGGGGATGGCCGACCCCCACACAGATGCTTGCCTGCCCCAGTCATTCATGCGACCCATGCACTGTCAACCAAACTGGACAGTCCCGATGCGCCCGACCCAAGCCCCCTACCCCACAACCCGCCTGCGCCGCACGCGCGCCACCCGCGCCATCCGCGGCCTTGTGCGGCAAAACACGCTGAGCGTGGATGATTTCATCTGGCCTGTCTTTGTGCGCAGTGGCGAAGGGATCGAAGAACCCATTCCCTCGATGCCCGGCGTCATGCGCCGTTCCGTGGACAAAGTGGTCGACGCCGCGCGCGAGGCCGCAGATCTTGGGATCAAGGCGATCTGTATCTTTCCCTATACCGGGCTCGAAGAGCGGACCGAGGATTGCGCAGGCGCATGGGATGCCGACAATCACGCCAACCGGGCCATTCGCGCGATCAAGGCAGCAGTGCCCGAGATCGCGATCATGACCGACGTCGCGCTGGATACCTACAACATCAACGGCCATGACGGCTTTGTTGAAAACGGCGAGATCGTGAATGACCGCACGGTCGAGGCGTTGGTGAATATGGCGCTGTCTCAGGCCGAGGCGGGTGCCGATATCATCGGCCCCTCTGACATGATGGACGGGCGGATCGGGGCGATCCGCGCTGCACTTGAGGCGGGCGGCCACCAAAACGTGATGATCCTCAGCTATGCAGCCAAATATGCCAGCGCGTTTTACGGCCCCTTCCGGGACGCAGTGGGCGCATCGGGTGCCCTGACGGGGGACAAAAAAACCTACCAGATGGACCCTGCCAACTCGGACGAGGCGCTGCGCCTGATCGAACGGGATCTGCGCGAAGGGGCCGACATGGTCATGGTCAAACCCGGCCTGCCCTATCTCGACATTTGCCGCCGGGTCAAAGACAGCTTTGGCGCGCCCACCTTCGCCTATCAGGTGTCTGGCGAATACGCGATGATCCAGGCCGCATCGCAAAACGGCTGGATCGATCATGACCGGGTGATGATGGAAAGCCTGATGGCCTTCAAACGAGCGGGCTGCGACGGCATCCTGACCTATTTCGCACCTGCCGCGGCCCGGCTTTTGAACGGCGCATGACACGCTATTCGGGCCGGTGTCATTGCGGCTTTGTCCGGTTCGTGGTCGACGCCGAAATCGATCACAAACGCATCTGCAATTGCTCGATCTGTCACAAACGGGGCGCGCTGATCTTTCGCGTGCCAGAGGATGCGCTGACACTTCACACACCGCTGAGCAAGATGACACTCTACCAATGGGGCTCGAAAACGGCGCGCGACTACTTTTGCCCGCGCTGCGGCATCCTCCCCTTCCGCCGCCCCAGCGCCCCGACCCGCGCCGAGCGGGCCAAGGGGGTGCCGGAGTTCGACGGCTGGGCGATCAACCTGCGCTGCCTCGATGATTTCGACATCTCAGGCCTGCCCACGCAGCACATTCCGGGCCGCGATATCGTTCAGGATTGACGACCGCGCGCCTTCGGGCAGCAGCATGCATTAACACCCGTTAAATTTGGGTACCGCAGCGCACGGGCCCCCAAGCCCCTGATCCCGCATCCAGGTTCGAAACATATGAACATCCCGTCACCCCGGCGCACCCCGTGTCCCCGCGGGGACAGTCAGGGATGTCCCGGCAGAAACCTGCCAAAGCCCTTCAAAGTGGTGACACCGCACCCCAATCGGCGTATACCTGCGCATAAGCGTGGGCAAACCACGCAGCAACATGAGCTATACAGGCGGTTCAACATGAAAAAGAACGGTATCTCGCGGCGCGCTTTCGCCGCAGGGGCGCTGGCCAGCACAGGTGTGTTGGCGGCATGCGGAAACGGGGTCGGAAGCCGCGGATCAGCGACGATCGATGCGCGCGTCGCGGCAACGCTGGACGAGATGTATCGCAGCTACCCCAACACGGTCTCGCTTGCGGAAAAATCAAACGGCATGCTGGTGATGCCGCTGGTGACCGAGGCCGGTCTGGGCTTTGGCGGCGCGTATGGGCGCGGTGCGCTGCTCGTTGATAACGTGACGGTCGACTATTATTCGGTGATCAAAGGGTCGGGTGGCTTGCAGATCGGCGCCCAGCAATTCGCCCACGTGCTGTTTTTCATGACCCAGGACGCTCTGACCGAATTCCGCCGCTCACCCGGTTGGGCCGCAGGTGCAGACCTCGAATACGTGGTTTCCGATCAAGGCGACAGCGTCGCGGCAGACACCACAACCGCACTGTCCCCAGTGCTCGCAGCGGTCTTTGCCCGCGCAGGTCTGCGCATCGGTGCGACACTCGAAGGCACGAAATACACGCGGATCATTCCCTAACGCATATGGGTCGGCGGGCGGGCGCATTTTGCGCCGTTCAGGCGCAAAACAGAGCAGCCCCCGACCAAATCAGCCGATGTTTTTCAACCGTTTGAACAGGCTGGACGTGTCCCAACGCCCGCCGCCCATCTTTTGGACGTCCTTGTAAAACTGATCAACCAGCGCGGTGACAGGCAGGCTTGCGCCATTTTCATCTGCAGTGTCCAGGCAAATCCCCAAATCCTTGCGCATCCAATCCACTGCAAATCCATGCTCGAAATGATCCTCCAGCATAGTTTCGAACCGGTTGGACATCTGCCAGGACCCAGCAGCCCCTTGCGAGATGACCTCGACGACGGCACGGCCGTCCAGACCCGCCTTGTCGGCAAAGTGCAACGCCTCAGACAGACCCTGCACCAGACCCGCAATCGCGATCTGATTGCACATCTTGGTCATCTGACCCGCGCCACTTTCTCCGATGCGGCGGCACAGCTTGGCATAGGGCTGCAAGATCGGCTCAGCGCGCGCATAGGCCCCCTCGTCACCCCCACACATGATGGACAGGGCCCCGTTCTCAGCCCCCGCCTGCCCGCCTGAAATCGGGGCATCAACAAAGCTGACCTGCAACGCGTCAGCCACCTTGTACAACTCGGTCGTCACAGCCGCAGACACCGTGGTATGATCGACAAACACCGACCCGCCCGACATTCCCGCAAATGCCCCGTCTTCGCCAAGGCACACACTGCGCAAATCGTCGTCATTGCCGACACAGGCCAACACAAAATCCGCCCCCTCGGCGGCGGCGCACGGTGTGGCGGCCATCGCACCACCATGTGCCGCAACCCAATCCTGCGCGCGCGATGCGGTCCGGTTGTACACCGTCACATCATGGCCCGCACTTTGCAGATGCCCCGCCATCGGAGCCCCCATTACACCCAGACCCAAGAATGCCAGTTTCGCCATGATCGTCCCCTTGAAATTGCATCGCTCTGCCCCGCGCCCGAGGCTTGCGCTTCTGTCTAAGCCTACCTAACAGTCGTGGCCCAAGGGTCAACGCTGGCAAAGGGAAACGAGGCACATACAATGGCAGTGGTTTTTCAATGGCTGGTGCGCCTGACGGCTGCGCTGATCGTGCTGGCAGTGCTGTGCGTGGCCTTGGTTTACTATCTGGCCGCGCGGTCCTTGCCTGACTACGACACCACAGTGCGCGTGCCCGCAATTTCCGCTACGGTCGAGATTGTGCGCGACAACGCCAATGTCCCCCACATTTTTGCAGCCACCGACGGGGATGTGTTTCACGGGCTCGGCTTTGCCCACGCGCAGGATCGTTTGTGGCAGATGATGATGCTGCGCCGCACGGCCCAAGGACGGCTGAGCGAGCTGTTTGGAACGGCCACCGTCGACATCGACAGCTTTGTGCGGCGGCTCGATCTTTATCGCCTGTCCGTTGAATCAGTGGCCGCACAAGACCCCGAAACGCAACGCACGCTGGCGGCCTATGCGGCCGGGGTGAACGCCCGCCTTGATCAGATCAATGCCGAAGCGTTGGGACGTGGTGCGCCGGAAATGTTTCTCTTTGGCACGCCCCTCGCCCCGTGGCGTCCCGCAGACAGCATCGCCATTGCCAAGCTGATGGGGCTGCAACTGTCCGGTCACCTGACCGAAGAGGTGCTGCGCGCCCGCATGTCCCTTGCCCTCAACGACAGCGAGCGCCTTGACGACATTCTGCCCAGCGTGCCCGGCGAGGGGATCGCAAGCCTGCCCGAATATGCCGCCCTCGTGCCGGGATCGACGCCAAGCTATGCGGCGGCCCAAGCGCCGGCGCATCCCTTGTCGCCCTTCAAGACGCGGGGGTTTGCAGGGGCGTCCAATGCCTGGGCGGCGGCGGCCTCGCGCTCTGCATCAGGTGGCACACTTTTGGCAAACGATCCCCACCTTGGGTTCTCGGCCCCCGCCATCTGGTACCTGGCGCGGCTCGAATTGCGCACAGGTGGCGTGATCGGTGGCACCATCCCCGGCATGCCGGGCGTGCTCACGGGCCGCTCTGACAGGCTCGGTTGGGGGCTGACCTCCGCCTATGTCGACGACCAGGATGTGATGATCGAAGAGCTGAACCCAGACAACCCAGAAGAATACCGCACACCGGACGGGTTCAAAGCGTTCGAGTCCCGCGCCTCGATCATCGAAATCAAAGGGGCGGACCCGATCACGCTCACCCTGCGCTGGACAGACAATGGCCCCGTGCTTCCGGGCAGCTTCCGCAATCTGGGCACGATCACGCCGCCCGGCCATGTGGCCGCTCTCAGTTGGACGGTGCTCAGCCCGCGCGACACCTCGATCGGGGCCGGTTTGCGGATCATGACATCCCAGACGGTGGCCGAGGCGATCATGGCCGCCGAGGATTACATCGCGCCCGCCCAAAACATCACGCTGGTGGATCGCGGTTCTATCGCGATGAAGACCATTGGGGCGGTGCCGCGACGCGACGCAGCCCACCAAAGCCAGGGCCGCATGCCCGCGCTTGGCTGGCGGGCAGAGAACCGTTGGCAGGGGCGGATGGCCTACAGCTCAAACCCCGGTTTTGTGGCCCCTGTCGGCGGCATCCTCGGCAATACGAACAACAAGACCGTCGACCGCCCCTTTCCCAACCACATCAGCTTTCACTGGGGGGATACGCAGCGGGTGCAACGCTGGCGCAGGTTGATGCAGGCGCGCGAAGTGCATACGCGCGACAGCTTTATCGAGGCGCAGTTGGATACGGTCAGCTTCACCGCGCGCTCGCTCTTGCCGCTGATCGGGGCCGAGTTGTGGTTTACCGGCGAAGCGGCCGCAGACGGCACAGCCGAACGGCAACGCCAGCGCGCGCTTGCCCTTCTGGCCGAATGGAACGGCGAGATGAACGAACATTGGCCCGAACCGTTGATCTACGCGGCATGGCTGCGCGCGCTGCAAGACAGAATGGCGCGCGACGATCTGGGCCCGCTCACAGACGCGTTGAGCCACGTTGAGCCCTTGTTTATCGAACGCGCGTTTCGCGATGTCGACGGCGCCGCGATCTGGTGTGACGTGCGCCAATCCGCCCCGGTCGAGACATGCCCGGACATGGCCCGACTGGCGCTGGATGATGCGCTGCTTTGGATCGCTGAAACCTGGGGTACGCAGTTGGAGTCCTTGCGATGGGGGGATGCACATCAGGCCACCCACGACCACCAAGTGTTGGGAGAGGTCCCGATATTGCGCTATTTCGTCAACATCCGCCAATCGACATCTGGCGGGGACAACACGCTGCAACGGGGACTGACGCGGGGCACGGGCCCTGATCCGTTCGAGAACGTGCACGGCGCGGGCTATCGAGGGGTCTATGACTTTGCCGATCCCAACTCATCCGTCTTTGTGACCTCTACCGGCCAGTCAGGGCACTTTCTGTCGCGCCATTATGACGATCTGGCACAGCTTTGGCGGCGCGGCGAATATATACCGATGTCACTGGACGAAGGGCTGGCCAGAGCGGGCGCCGTCGGCATCACGCGTCTGGAACCCTTGCAATGATGATGGACACCACGCGTTTGCGTGTTCGTCAGATACTCACAAACGGCGCAAGTGCGTGACCACGCTGTTGTTTAACAAACCCTTTGGCGTGCTGCCGCAATTCACCGACAAGGGCAGCGCCGGATCACCGCGCCCCACCCTGTCGCAGTACATCGACGTTCCGGGCGTGTACCCTGCGGGGCGGCTTGACCGCGACAGTGAGGGGTTGATGGTGCTGACCGACGACGGCGCGTTGCAAGCCCGGATCGCACATCCAAAGTACAAGGCCCCCAAGACCTATTGGGTGCAGGTCGAAGGCACAATTACAAGCGACGCGATCCGTGCTCTTGCTGGTGGGGTCACACTCAAGGACGGACCGACAAAGCCCGCCAAAGCGCGTGCATTGGATCCCCCCACGCACCTGTGGCCGCGCGACCCGCCCATTCGGGTGCGCAAGTCAGTGCCAGACAGCTGGATAGAATTGACACTTGGCGAAGGGCGCAACCGGCAAGTGCGGCGGATGACGGCGCATGTGGGATTTCCGACGCTGCGACTGATCCGCGTGCGTATTGGTGCATGGGGGCTTGATGGACTTGCGCCCGGCACCTGGCAGCAGGTGTAGGCGGAGACTGACACAGTCTCCGGCTGGTTTTCGACACGAAAACCGGGGTGCGCGCCGTGGAAACCGACCCGGTTTCCAGCCGGTCTTTGTGTCAAAGACCGCCCCCCTTTACATCCCTTCAAATCGCGCTTTTTGGATCGCTGTCCAGCGCACATCCACCTCAAACCCGTCTTCGCCTTGGCGCTCTGCTTCGACAACGTCCTGTTCAAACAACCACGCGCGCGCGCGGCCAGCCGAATAGGGCAGTGCCAATGTCTCAACCGTCACGGCCCCCTCAAGGGTCGAGGCCACGCGTGCCAGAAGTGCGTCAATCCCTTCGCCCGTGATGGCCGACATGGCAAAGACGCCGTCCTCGCGTTCAGCGCGCGCCCGTACCGCCTGTGCCGCGTCAGGCTCAAGCAGATCAACCTTGTTCCAAACGTCAAACTGCGTGCGATCTTCGCCGACCCCAAGATCGGTCAGAATGGTCTCCACATCCGTTGCCTGCGCCTCGGTTTCGGGATGGGAAATGTCACGCACATGGAGGACAATATCCGCGGCTAGAACCTCTTCGAGCGTGGCGCGGAACGCTGCCACCAATTCGGTGGGCAAATCCGAAATGAAACCCACCGTGTCCGACAGGATAACCTCCGGTCCGCCCTCAAGTTCGACCCGGCGCATTGTCGGATCCAACGTGGCAAAGAGCATGTCTTTGGCCATGACATCCGCCCCCGTCAGGCGATTGAACAGGGTGGATTTGCCCGCGTTGGTATACCCCACAAGGGCGACGATCGGATAGGGAACCTTGGCCCGCGCAGCCCTGTGCAAGCTGCGCGTTTTCACAACCTTTTCAAGCTGACGGCGCAGGCGCACAAGCTGCGTGTCAATGGCCCGGCGATCCGCCTCGATCTGCGTTTCACCGGGACCGCCGACAAAGCCCAGCCCGCCACGTTGACGTTCCAAGTGTGTCCAGGCGCGCACCAGTCGCGTGCGCTGATAACTCAGGGCCGCCATCTCGACCTGCAACACACCCTCTCGCGTGGCCGCGCGGTCAGAAAAAATCTCAAGGATCAGACCGGTGCGATCAAGCAGTTTGACCTTCCACGCCTTTTCCAGATTGCGCTGCTGCACAGGGGTGACGGGGCCATCAACCAGAACCAATTCCACATCTGCGTCTTTGATGCGCTGCCCCAGCTCTTCGATTTTGCCAGACCCAAACAACAGGCCTGCCCGCACTTTAGGCAGTGGCACAATTTCTGAGCCAACAACTTCCAGTTCGGGCAAGGCATGTGCCAAAGACACCGCTTCGGCCAACGCGAACTTGGCTTCGCGCCGGTCAGGATTTGTTTTGATATCGGGGTGGAGCACCCAGGCGCGGGTGAACTCCGGCATATCACCCATCAAGAAGCGTCTTCGCCCTCGTACAGGCTGATGGGCTGGCTTGGCATGATCGTAGAGATCGCGTGCTTGTACACCAACTGGCTTTGCCCATCACGGCGCAGCAATACGCAAAAGTTGTCAAACCAGGTGATAACGCCCTGCAATTTAACGCCATTGATCAAAAAAATGGTCACGGGCACTTTTGTTTTGCGCACGTGGTTCAGGAATGCATCTTGTAAATTCTGTCTGTCCGAAGCCATTTCGGTTAACCCTTTTTTTCTTGCTTAGGCCTGCGGATCAGACCGTCCCTCGGCGCGGAGTATGTCGCGGGGTTTGAGAAGATTCCACCCCAAAAAACAGTCCGTTACGGACATACCGCAAAGGCCCGCCTAGCCACGCCATAAATCTGGTGTGAAAAGGGCAATGATCGCCAATGTTTCCAGCCTTCCAAGCACCATGGCGGCGACAAAGATACTTTTTGCGGCACCTGTCATCTCGATCAGATGGACAGGGGCATCGGCCGCCACATCCAGCAAGGGCCCCGTCGTCGACAGCCCCGCAATCGCGATGATCAGGGCCGTGTCAAAGTCGACGCCGGCCAAAGACAGCAGGATCGACACAAGAGCGAGCGTAAGCGCAAACAGCATGAAGAAGATCCAGGCGATGAACGCCCCGCCCTTTTGCAATCGCCGCTCCATCGGGCCTGCGCCACTGACCGAGGACGGATGCACCAACCGCTCCATCTCGCGCAGACCGTTCTGGTAAAGCGCAAAGACCCGCAGCAGTTTGACCCCGCCCGCCGTGGTCGCCACACCGCCCCCAACCAGCGCCAGACCCATCAACAACAGCCCCGGCGTCTCAAGCCCCGACCACGCCTGCGCATCGACCCAATTGGCCGAGGCAAAGCCGGTCGTTGTCAAAAAGGACAAAACCGTAAAGGCACTGCCCCAAAGCGCGCGCCACGCATCCGCCAGCTCGTCCTCGGCGGCAACATCAAATGCGCCTAGGAAGTGCCTGAAAAACAATACCAATGGCACGATCACAACCAAAGCCAGGCCAATTCTGAATTCCGGATCCCTGGTCAGCCCCCCCGCCTCGGAGGTCACTGTGTCGGTTGAAAATGTCAGGCGTGACAGCGCAAACAGCATGAACAGCAGCATCACAGCTTCGCCAGCCATGCCGGATGCGGCATCGCTCAGACCGCCAACCGGAGAGATACCCGACGTCGCCATGATCGACATCGCGTGACAGATCGCTGTCAGTCCCGCGTCACCGCCCACCGCCAGCAGTATCCACAACAACACGGTGAGCGCCGTATAGATCGGGATCAGAACCGCCCCGACCTTGGCAATCCGTTTGCGCACCTCGGGGGCCGTCATCCCGAGGTCACGTGATGCTTTGCGGCCCGGTTCGGCGCGCGCGGTGACTTCAAAACCGCCCAGGTTCAGCGGGGCCAGGATGGCTGATGCTGCCACCCACATCAACAAACCACCCATCCACCCCACCAGCGCGCGCCATAGGTGCAACGTGCCGTTCAGGCGCTCGGGATCATCAAAGATCGTCGCGCCGGTTGTGGTCACCGCGCTGACCATTTCCACATAAGCGTTCAGGAAGGTCGTGGTGCGCACCCCCTCGTAAAAGGGGACTGCCAATAAAATAGGCAGGAATACGAATGCGCTGAGCAGTGACATCAATGGGCCCAGAGTGCCGTGGCGCGGATCACGCCCAGCGTGGGCCAGCGCGATCAGCCCGAACGCCGTCAATCCCAAGAGGCCGCTATACAAAAACGCCCGCGCCGCAACCAAATCCCGCGCTATGCCGCCATAGGCTGCAGGCACCAGCATCGCCGCAGAGAACACGCCCACAAGCAGCAAAAACAGTGGCAACTGCAGCAGCGACGCCCCCAAACTGCGTTTTGGCTGGCCGCGCGTGCCCATCAGAAAAAGTCGATGGACACCTGCATCAGGCGCTCCACTTCCGGCACATCCTTGGCCATTGCAAAGATCGCAATCACGTCGCCCTCATCAATGCGCGTGCGCCCGATCGGGCGGATCACGTCCCCGTCCTTGCGCACCGCGCCGATCAGCACCCCTTCGGGAAAGTCGATCTCGTTGATCATTTTCCCAGCAAGCGGAGAGGTTGACAGCACCTCGGCCTCGATCACTTCGGCATCAGCGTCACCGATGGAATAGACCGAGCGGACCCGCCCGTGCCGGATATGGCGCAGGATCGAAGACACCGTTGTTGCCCGCGGATTGATGTAGGCGTCGATGCCCAGCGGGCCCATCATGGGCACCAGCGTGGGGTCATTGATCAGCGCGATCGCGTAGGGGCACCCTTCGGATTTGGCGCGCACGGCCGCCAGCATGTTGGTCTTGTCATCATCTGTCACGGCCAGCATCGCATCTGCCCGCGCGATCCCGGCCTCTGCCAGCAGGGTCACGTCCAACCCGTCCCCGTGCAGTACAATCGTCCGTTCAAGCGCCTCGGCCGCCAGTTCGGCGCAGCGGCGGTTGCGTTCAATGACCTTGGCGCGCACCCGCTTGGCCCGCCCCTCCATCGCGCGTGCGACGGCCAGGCCAACATTTCCGCCCCCCACCAACACCACACGCTCCTGTTTGGCCATCTTCTTGCCAAAGACTTCCATCGTTCGCGGCACGTCGTCTACGTGGGCAAACACATAGGCGTCGTCACCGGCAAACAGCTGATCGCTCGCCTCGGGCGCAAACAGGGTGCCCTCGCGGCGCACCCCGACCACGACCACGCGCAGCGTCGAAAACAGGTCCGTCAGCTGGCGCAGCGGCGTGTTCAGAACGGGGCAATCATCGTCCAGTGCAATCCCCAAAAGCTGCGCCTGGCCATCGATGAACAGTTCGGTGTCAAAGGCCGCCGGTGCGCTGAGCCGTTGCAGGGCGGCGGCGGCAACTTCGCGTTCGGGCGAGATGACCACATCGATGGGCATATGATCGCGCCGGTAAAGGTCGGAATAAATGGCCGTCAGGTAGGATTGGCTGCGCAAACGGGCAATCTTGCGGTTGATCCCAAAGACCGAGTGGGCGACCTGGCAGGTCACCATGTTGACCTCGTCCGAGTGGGTTGCGGCAATGATCATGTCCGCATCGCGCGCACCTGCACGGTCCAGCACGTCGGGGTAGCTGGCAAAACCTGCGACCCCCTGCACATCCAGTGTGTCAGTGGCACGGCGCACGAGTTCCGGATCGTTGTCGACCACAGTCACGTCGTTGCGCTCACCCGAAAGATGGCGGGCAATTTGCCAACCGACCTGGCCTGCCCCGCAGATGATGACCTTCATCTTTGTCCCCGCGTTGGGGCGCTTGAACGGGCGCCCGTATCAGCCTCATTGCATGACAGACGGGACAGGCACGGTCAACATTGGCACTGGTTGCGATATCCTGGATCGTTTGCGGGTCGTTTGCGACTTTTTGGACGCAAATCGCAATTGTCAAAGTGACGGTGTTGGGCCAGTCTGGCGCACATGCGTCCCCTCCTCCCCCTTCTTTGCATTCTGGCATTTGCGGCTTGCGCGCCGGTGTCGACGTTTTACGCCGAAGGGGTGAGTTTTGCCCAACTGGAACGGGACACCACGCGCTGTGATGTTGCGGCCCTGAAGGACGCGCCGGTTGCCAACCAAACACGCCAAGGGCCACCGCGCTATATTTCGCGCAGGGTGTGTGACGCGGCGGGCGCGTGCCACACCCGAGGTGGGTACTGGGTGCCCGGAGATATCTACACTGTAGACGTGAACAAGGACCTCAGAACGCGCGTCAAATCGCTGTGTATGCAAGACCGTGGGTACCGCCCTGTTGACGTGCCCGTGTGCCCCCAAAACATCGCAAAGCGTGCGCCAGAGGGGCGTTCACCGATACTGCCACGCCTGAATGCCAACAGCTGCGCCATTCGAACAGATGGCGGATTTAGAATA
The DNA here is from genome assembly GCA_039814435.1 of Pseudomonadota bacterium. GTDB lineage: Bacteria > Pseudomonadota > Alphaproteobacteria > Rhodobacterales > Rhodobacteraceae > Tateyamaria. The sequence goes on along the minus strand of JBCCBC010000026.1, from coordinate 13 downwards.
GTCACCCAAGGAT
>JBCCBC010000014.1:0-20236 GCA_039814435.1 Pseudomonadota bacterium | reverse complement strand
GTGTCCTCCCTAAAGTACGTTCGCGTGGAAAGCCCCTTACGAGGCGACGTTTCTCTGTGCTCCTCCGGATTGGGTGACGATCAGCGTCACTTCCGCGGCCTCGAGCATTTGGGCCGCTTTGTCTGAAATCTGGTCGTCGGTAATCACGGTCGTAATGCGGTTGAGCGGGCACAGAACAAGGCTCGAGCGGCGTTCGAACTTGGTACTGTCGGCCAGCACGACCAGCTCATCGGCCTGACCAATCAGTTTCTGTTCCGCCTGGATCAGCAAAGGGTCGGCCTCCATCAGCCCAAGCGGTCCGAGCCCTTGCGCCCCCATAAACATCCGGGTGGCGCAAAAGTTGCGGGTGACGTCGTTGTCAAAGGGCGACAGGATGATGTTCTGCTCGCGGTAAATCGTGCCGCCTGACAGCATGACGGTGTTCTTGGAATGCTTCAGCAAATGTTCCGCAATCGGGAAGGAATTGGTAAACACCTGCATGCGCCGACTGGCGAGCGGGTGGACCATTTGAAACGTAGTCGTGCCGCCGTTGATGATGATCGCGTCCCCATCCGCGCACAGATCCACGGCAGCGGCTGCGATGGCTTGTTTCTCTTCGCTGCGCATCGTTTCATTCACCGAAAACGGGCGACCCGCGAGGCCGACAAATTGGGGCGGCGTGATGGCTTCGGCCCCGCCGCGCACCCGGCGCAGCTGCTGGTCCTGATCAAGGGTGGCGATGTCACGGCGTATCGTCGCCTCGGACGCACCGGTGAGTTTGCACAGCTCTGTCACGGTGACAACGGGTCGGTCTTCGACAGCGGACAGGATGATTGTGTGGCGTTCTTTTTCGTGCATCTCGGCCTCCCTTGGTCACTCAAGCTGTCCAGATTCGCATCACCTGTCAATCAAAAACGATCATTAATGATCATTCTGCACCGCAGCATGATTGTTTATGATTGAAACTGATTGACAGATTTCTGGTATTCCCCCAGCCTTGGCGGTGACTAATATGACTGGCGCGGTGCGCCGACCGGGAGGAAACATGTTGAAAACGTTGCAATCTCAGCTTCTTGATAGCCGTTGGGACGATCAAGTTGCGGAGGGCATGAGCGAATCGGAACTTCTGCTTTATCGCTCCAACATCCTCGGGTCAGACAAGCGCGTCACCAATTACGGTGGCGGCAACACATCCGCCAAAGTGATGGAGACCGATCCCCTGTCGGGCGCTCAGGTTGAGGTGCTGTGGGTCAAGGGATCAGGCGGCGATATCGGCTCAATCCAGATGGACGGGTTCGCGACACTTTACATGGACAAGCTCAACGCGCTGAAATCGCTCTACCGCGGTGTTGCCTATGAGGACGAGATGGTCGGCTACCTGCCCCATTGCACGTTCAAACTGAACCCGCGCGCGGCATCCATCGACACGCCCCTGCACGCCTATGTGCCGCGCACGCATGTCGATCACGTCCACGCCGATGCCATTATCGCGATTGCAGCCTCGCACAACTCAAAGGCACTCACGCAAGAGATCTTTGGCGCCCGCATCGGGTGGCTGCCCTGGAAAAAGCCTGGATATGAGCTTGGATTGTGGTTGGAAAAATTCTGCCTCGAAAACCCTGATGCTGACGGCGTTGTGCTGGAAAGCCACGGGTTGTTCACCTGGGGCGACACTGCCAAGGCGTGCTACGATCAAACCATCGACGTGATCAATGTGGCCACCCGGTGGCTTGCCGAACGCAGCGACGGCATTGCCGCCTTTGGTGGGGCGATCCACGAAAGCCTGCCCGCCAAGGATCGGCGCGCCATTGCCGCCCGGCTGATGCCTTCCATCCGCGGGTTCGTGTCGGGCAATCAACACATGGTCGGGCATTTCAACGACAGCGATACTGTCCTCGAATTCGTCAACGCCAAGGATATGGAACCGCTGGCCGCCCTTGGCACCTCGTGCCCCGACCACTTCCTGCGCACAAAAATCCGGCCACTGGTTGTGCCCTTTGATCCGGCCACGGGCGACATTGACGCGGTGATCGCGGGCCTCGCCGATCAGGTGGCGGCCTACCGCACCGACTACGGCGCCTATTACGACCGCTGCAAACATGACGACAGCCCGGCCATGCGCGACCCGAATGCGGTTGTGTACCTGGTGCCCGGCGTCGGGATGATCACCTTTGCCAAGGACAAGGCCACGGCCCGCATTTCGGGCGAGTTCTATGTGAACGCAATCAATGTGATGCGCGGCGCCTCTGCGGTCAGCGCGTATCAGGGACTGCCCGAGCAAGAGGCGTTTGACATCGAATACTGGCTGCTTGAAGAGGCGAAACTGCAACGCATGCCCAAGCCCAAGTCATTGGCCGGGCGCGTGGCCCTTGTCACCGGCGGTGCCGGTGGGATCGGCAGTGCCACCGCTGCGCGCTATCTGAAAGATGGCGCATGTGTCGTGCTTGCAGACATCAACGAAGAGGCGCTGCAGGCGACCCTGAACACGCTGTCAAACAGCTATGGACCAGACGTGGTGCGCAGCGTGTGCATGGATGTGACCAGCGAAACCGCAGTAACGGCCGCGCTGGCCGATGCCTCAGTAGAATTTGGCGGGGTCGATATTCTGGTCTCCAACGCCGGTATCGCGTCCTCCGCCCCGATCGAAGACACTTCGCTGGCGCTGTGGAACAAAAATATGGAAATACTGTCCACAGGCTACTTCCTGGTCAGCCGCGAAACGTTCAAGGTGATGCGGGTGCAGGACATGGGCGGCTCTGTCGTCTTTGTGGCGTCCAAGAACGGGCTTGCAGCCTCGCCAAATGCGGCGGCCTATTGCACGGCCAAAGCGTCCGAAATCCACCTGGCGCGCTGTCTCGCGCTTGAAGGGGCAGAAGCGGGCATTCGGGTCAATGTGGTCAACCCCGACGCCGTCTTGCGGGGGTCAAAAATATGGGAAGGCGACTGGCTGGAGCAGCGCGCCGACACCTATGGCACAGACAAGGACGGGCTCGAGGAAATGTACCGCCAACGCTCTATGCTCAAACGCTCCGTCCTGCCCGAAGACATTGCAGAAGCCTGCTACTTCTTTGCGTCGGATACGTCATCCAAATCCACTGGCAACATCATCAACGTGGATGCTGGTAACGTCCAAGCGTTCACGCGATAGGACATGACAATGACCTATGACACAGCAAAGGCCGCGTTTGCAGATTGGGGCGTCGATACAGACGCCGCCCTGGACCGGATCAGGCACATCCCAATCTCGATGCACTGTTGGCAAGGCGACGACGTTGTCGGGTTCGAGCAGGCAACCGGCACTTCGGGCGGTGGCATTCAGGCAACCGGAAACCACCCCGGCCGCGCCCGCACGCCGGATGAACTGCGCGCAGATCTCGAATTTGCCTATGCGATGATCCCGGGCAAGCACCGGCTGAACCTGCACGCAATGTATCTGGACACCGACGCAACCCCAGACCGGGACGAGATTGAGTATCAACACTTTGCCCCATGGGTCGACTGGGCCAGGGATCAGGGCCTTGGGTTGGATTTCAACCCTACATTCTTTGCCCACGCCAAGGCGGACGATAACCTCACCCTCAGCCATCCCGATCAGGGCATTCGCGACTTCTGGATCGAACATGGCCAGCGGTCGCGCGATATCGCCGCACGGATGGGGGCCGCACTGGGCACGCCCTGCCTGAACAACATCTGGGTGCCGGACGGCTACAAGGACACGCCCATCGACCGCATGTCGGCCCGCGCGCGCCTTGAGGCATCGCTTGACGCAATGCTGGCCCCGGCACAGGACACGGCCCATATGCGCGACGCGGTTGAGAGCAAACTGTTCGGGATTGGCGTCGAAGCCTGCACCGTCGGCAGCCACGAATTCTACTTGGGATACGCCATCCGCAAGGGGACACTCTTGTGTCTGGACATGGGGCACTTTCACCCCACGGAAAACATCGCCGACAAGCTCAGCGCCGTGGCGCTGTCGTTAGACGAAATCCTGCTGCATGTATCGCGCCCGATGCGATGGGACAGCGACCATGTCATCCTGCTCAGCGACGATATTCTGCAAATGGCCCAAGAACTGGTCAGCGCGGATTTGCTGGGTCGCACCCATATCGGGCTCGACTTCTTTGATGCGACCATCAGCCGGACTGCCGCGTGGGTGATTGGCACGCGCAACATGCAAAAGGCGCTGCTGCGCGCGCTTTTGATGCCGCTGGACCGCCTGAAAGCCGCTGAAACCGCGCTCGACTTTTCGACGCGACTGGCCGTGACCGAAGAGTTCAAGGATATGCCGTTCGGCGTCATATGGAACGAATTCACCGCCCGAGAGGACGTGCCAAACGGACAGGCACTTATCACTTCGCTCGACAGTTATCAAAGCAGCGTGTCAGGGCGCGGCTAAGGCGATTGATGCGGCCCTGAACGGCGCGACGTGACGTTGCCCATGGCCCGCCCTCACGACAAACCTTGCAGCCGCACCACCGCCGCGGCAAACGCCTCTGGCGCTTCTTGGGGCAGGTTGTGGCCCGTCCCGTCAATGATCCGGCGCTGATAAAACCCCGTGAAATGGGGCCGGTCAAAATCCTGATCCTGTGGGGGGTCCACACCATCATCGCGGCCCTGAAGCACAATGGCGGGCACACCTATTGTCGGTTGCTTTGCCAGCCGGGCTTCAATGTCATCATATGCCGGATCGCCTGGAACCACGCCAAACCGATGGCGGTAGGAATGCAGCACAATCTCGACAAAGTCCGGATTGTCAAAAGAGGGGGCTGTGCTCAGCCACGTCTCTTCGTCAAAGGACCAGCTGGGGGACCACAGCGCCCAGATATGGTGGCAAAAATCGCGCCTGTTTTGCTGCAATCCTGCGCGCCCCCGCTCAGTGTGGAAGTAATACATGTACCAATACCGGGCTTCCTCGGCGGCGGTTGCGGGGGTGCCTGCGCTGGCAATGTTCTGGATGTTGTACCCCTGACCGCAACTCACAAGGCCCAGAACACGCTGTGGCCACAGTGCAGCAACAATGCACGCCGCGCGCCCACCCCAATCGTAGCCACCCAGCACAGCGGACTCGATCGATAGCCCGTCCATAAACGCCACAAGGTCCGCGCCCAGCGCGGCCTGCTGCCCCGACCTCATGGTCTGATCCGATAGGAACCGGGTTGGACCATACCCGCGCAGGTAAGGGACGAAACAGCGATAGCCCTGCGTCGCCAGCGTGGCAGACACCGCGTCATAGGCATGCGCGTCATAGGGAAACCCATGCAGCAAGATAACCGGCCGGCCGTCCTGTGGCCCCGACTCCAGATAATGTATCTCAAGACATCCGGCTTTGACCGACTTCATCTGGTTCGCCTCCTGTTTCATGTTCATCGCGACCGACGCGCCGGTCACTCCATCTTTGCGCCATCTCGCACTGCTTTCAAACGAAACAGCCTTGCACTCTAGGCCCCCTCGGCATCCGCGGCCTCCCACCCTTTGATTGAGCTTTCGAGTTCGCCCTGAAGCCAGGACTGAAACTTGCGCACGCCGATCTTGTGGGCGGAAAATCGGTTGGTGGCGAACCAATATGCTGCATCCGTCACGGATCTCTGACTGAACGGTGCCGCAATTTGCCCGCGATCCAACGCATCACAGGCAAGGGACTCCCACGCCATGAAAACGCCCTGCCCTGCCATCGCCGCATCCAAGCACAAGGACGCATCACCATAGACCGGCCCCGCCCCGATATCCGGCATCGCCATGCCACGCTCTGCCAGCCAGATGGGCCATCCATAAAACCGGTCATTTTCGCGAATGATGGGCAAGGCAAACAGATCAGCCGCGCACGTGATCTTGTCCACCAGATCCGGAGAGCACACAGGAAACACTCTTTGATCCAGCAACCGTATCGCGCCTTGCCCCACCGACGCTTCAGAGCCCACCCGTATACCAACATCAATTTCGGACCGGTCCAGATCAACAATATCCACACGTGGATCGATCCGCACGGTTATGCTTGGGTTGTCCTCGTTGAAGCTTTTGATCCGCCAGATCAGCCAACGGCTGGCAAAGATAGGGGCGACAGACACGGTCAGGCTGCAATTCTGCCCCGTAGACAACTCACCAACCACCGCCGACAAATCCGTCATCGCGCGCGTCAGCCTGGGCACACATGCCAAACAGGCCTCGGTCGGCGTTAGCCCCGCCGCGGTGCGGTGAAACAGCTTTTGGCCAAAAACCGCCTCGGCTTTTGCCAACCTCTGGCTGAGCGCCCCGGGCGTGACGCCAAGTTCGGATGCAGCACGGCCCAGCGTTCCGGATCGGCCAATGGCCTCAATCGCTCTGAGAGCCGACAAGGGAACAGAATTCAGACTACGCATTTAGTTTTCCTAAACTAATCCTATCAACAAGTCGATTCACAACACAGCCGGCTTTGGCGAGACTACAAGGCATGAAGCTTGTCAAACTCTCCTTCGTTCGCAGCCTTCGCGTGCACGACGGCGCCAAACAGCGCAAGGATATGAACACCACACAATGGCACCGCGACCCGCTGTCCCATCCCGACATTGCATGCATGTCAGAACGCGAACGGGCCGACCTGCAATTCATCCCAGGCGCGGTCAAACCGGAATAGGCGCAAGGCAAACAGCCGATGCCGCTTTGCACATCTATCGTCACGCCCTGGCCCGGCCCGGTGTCAAAATCAACGCGACACCGGCCCCAATCACCAGTGCTGCAAAAATCTGCGCCTGTCCGCCAAATTCGCCAAGGAACATCGCGCCCAAGGCCAGGCACACCAATGGGATCAACGCGGGCAAAACCCCGCTTACCCGCAGTCCGAGCAGTTCGATTGATCGGTTGAACGCATAGACCGCAACAAGGCTGACCAACACGCCCTGAAAGGTCATTTGCATCGCAACGTCCTGCAAAGACGCATCGGAGATCTGGCGCGGCAGCACCGTCACATACAGAGGCAGGTAAAATACTGCGGATCCGACCGCCACAACGGATGTTGCCAAAAGCGCAGGGATTCCAGATGTTTGGATGAAAACCGCATAGGTGGCCCACATGCCCCCTGTTACGATCAGCAAAACATGGCCGCGCGTCAGCCCCCCAGACTGCGCATCAACAATCACACACACCCCCGCGATGATCGCCGCGATCCCCAGAGCCCCTGTGCGGCCAACGCGCCGTCGCGAAAACATCGCTCCGATCAAGGTCGCAAAGACCGCCATCGCTCCGGGGTTCAATGCCCCTGCGGTTGCAGCCGAAGTCGCACCAATCGCTGCCGAAAACACCATAATGTAGGGGGCCCCAAAGCAGGTTGTGATAACGCAAAGCCGGATCAGCCCAACCCGGCGTAGCACGTCGACTTGCCGTAAAATCACCACCAACAACAGCGGCGCAGCCGTCCCAAACCGCAACGCCGTCAAGTCATAGGCGTTCAAATCAGTGACCATGCCCTGACGCAACGCCACCACCGACCCCGACCAGATCACGACGGCAAGGCTTGCCCAGATCAGGCCCTGCACCTCTGCACGAGATAGATTATGCACCCGCCACCCTCCTGTGTTTGCACGCAGGCTACGCTTTGACAGGCCATCAGAAAAACGATACCTTTAGGACATATGAATGAGATTTCCTCAACCTCAAATGTACCCAACGTACCCGGCGTGACATCTCAGACGCTAAACCTTGATATCATGCGCACGTTCGTTGCAATTTGCGAAACCGGGACGTTTCGGCGGGCCGCGGCACGGGTGCACCGCTCCCCCTCAGCGATCAGTTTGCAGGTCATCAAACTGGAGGAGCAGCTTGGCGCGCAACTGTTTGTGCGCGATGCGCGCCGGGTGACGTTGACCGAAAAAGGGGCGGCTGCCCTGAGCTACGCGCGGAAACTGCTCAGCCTCAGTGACGAGGCGCTGGCGGTGTTTCATGGCGCGCCGTTGACCGGCAACCTTCGGATTGCGGCCCCGCATGACCTTGGGATTACCCTGGTGCCCAACCTGCTTCGCCGGTTTGCGGATATCTATCCGTTGGTCGTTGTCGATGTGCGACTGGACAGTGCCGACCTGGTGCGTCGCCGCTTTCTGGAAGGCGACGTCAACATCGCGCTTTTTAACGAGGTGCGGGACCCCGGGCTCAAAGTCACCGAACTTTACGCCGAACCGTTGGTCTGGGTGATGAAAGACGGCGGCCGCGCAGTGGAACGTGACCCCTTGCCGCTGGCGATTGCGCAGATTGAATGCGCATGGCGGCACGCCGCCTTGGAGGCGTTGGAGCACCAAAATCGCCCAATTCGTGTCGCATATTCAAGCGATACATCGCTTGGGCAAGTCGCTGCGTTGCGCGCCGACCTCGCCATTGCGGCCCTTCCAATCTCCCTGGCGGATGACAGCCTTTGTGTCGTTCCTGATACCTACGGATTGCCGCCACTGCCCCAGACCTTCACCTATCTTGCAAGCGACAACAGTGATCTGGCCACACCGTTTTCGCAACTGGCCACGTCGATGGCTTTGGACAATCGGGCTGCACGCGCGCATCACACAACCTCGTCCGGGTGACACGGGTCTTTGCGCCCATCAAACACCCCTCATCCAAACCGACTGCGCCACACATCCACCCGCCGCGCATCCCGCGCGTCATATTCCGCCAGGGCGTCCACCGGGTGTTGATCGAATTCCCGTTCTGTGTCCTCACCCAAGGCAGTCAGTCGCATTGTGTACCACGCCGTCACACCACCCGGGGGCGGTGCGTCAAACACCGGAAATGCCGGATCGCCGCCCCCACCACGCAACCACGTATTGGGCAGCGATGGATTCAACACCATTGCACGGGCCAGGCTTATCGCGTCGCACGCCCCATCCTGAAGTGCGCAAACGGCTTGATCCCGCGTTCGAATCCCCCCCGTCAAAGCGATCGGAATGGACGTGACCTGTTTGGCCCTTGTAGCGAAATCAACGAAATACGCGCCCGACGCCGCCACACCATCTGAACTTGAAGCTGCGCCGGGAAAATATGTCCCTCCACTCACATCAATCAGATCAATGGACGTGCCTGCAAGCAGCCGCACAACATCCAGCGCATCCTGCGGCGTCAGCCCCCCTGCCAGGTTGTCTGTCGCGTTGATTTTGATCCCAATCGGAAAGTGCGGGCCAACAGCCCCCCGAACTGCGGCGATCACGGCACCAATGATGCGGAAACGGTTTTCGACCGCGCCGCCATAAGCATCCGTCCTGTGGTTGAACAGCGGCGACAAGAACTGGCTGAACAAGAACCCATGCCCGGCATGTATCAAGATCCCGCCAAACCCGACCTCTTGTGCGAGCGCCGCAGCCTGCGCGTAGGTTTGGGGCAACCCTTCGATTTCATCCAAGGACATCGCACCACAAATCAACCCCTCAACGTTTAGGGGAGATGGCCCTTTGGGTGTGCTGATCGGGGCATATGCCAAAGCACCGGCGTGACCCAGTTGGGGCCAGATCTGCGCGCCGTTTTTCGACCCGCGTTGCGCCAATTCCCTCATTGCAGGCAGGTCCGCATCCGACGTCAGTACCAGATTGCCCGGTTTTTCAGGATAGTGCGCGCTGGTTTGCACCTCGCCGATGATCGACAACGCAGCACCGCCGTCGGCCCAGCGTTCATAAAGCCGGGTTTGGGCGTCAGTTGGATTACCAGCCCCGTCCCCAAGGGAGTCAGACATGGCAGATTTTATCAGCCTGTTCTTCAGGCGCACCCCACAGGGCAGTAAAAGAGGTTGCGCCATCACATCAACGCTATTGAGAGTTTTCATTTCACCACCTCATCGGCATATTTCGATATTCCGGTTTTATTAAATGCAAGGCGGGATCACACCCTTCGATCCTGCGCTTTATGGTTTTGACAGCTCGTCGTGAACAGACGCCAGAAACGTCATTATGTTCTCTTCATTGCGTCGATAAAACGTCCATTGCCCATGGCGCTCCGAGGTCACAAAACCCGCTTGCTTCAAAAGACCCATGTAGTTTGAGATCGTGGACTGCGACAGCTTCGCCTTTTCCTGAATATAGGCAACACATACACCTTCCAGGTCTTCGTGCCCCGGCAATGCAGGCGGAAAGTTCGAACGATCCTTGAGCCACGCCAAAATCTGGCGACGCACTGGGTTGTTAAGAGCCGATAGTGCCTGTTCGATGTCCATATATCGAAATATCTCGATATTTCCGAACATGTCAAGTTATTCCAATGGGTCAGCAGGGAAACACGACACCAAAGGACGGCAAACCTTACCCGGTCCTATAGTTCCGCCGCCCAGCCTGGGTGCCCATAGATCGTTGCGATGGCACCTCACACAGCAATGACAAATACGCATATTTCTGCGCAGCCTTGCGCCGGCAGTCTTATCCGGTGCATCGCGTCTTTTCACAACAGTGCCGACAACCGCGCCAGGATGGTCAACAACGTCGTCGCGTGTTCCAGCGCGTCTGCCGCTTTGCGCAAGTTTTTCAGCGTAGTGCGGCCATCTCTCGAAATGTCATCAAGCTGATCGATAGCCGTCGTGAGCGACATACCCGCGCGGATCTCATCCTCTGCCTTGCGGATCAGAACCGACTGCTGCGCCAATGCGATCGCTGTGTTGATATGTTGCGTTTCCGCGGCAGTGTCGCCTGCGTCGGCCGCTGCCTCCGCGCGCATTTCCAGTTCTGCAATCGCGTTCATTGTTGTGATCTTCAGGCTGGTCAGTTTGGCAAGGGCCGTTACTTTGCGCTGTGTCATTTCTAGGTCTCCAATAGCATTGCAATTTCGGCAATTTCCGCGCTGATCCGATCAAAGTCTTCGAGGGACGGATTGGCTGTGAGCGCCGCGAGGATCGCGGCATTCAGATCGCGCGCGAGGTACAGTTGGCGCAGGGGCGACTTGGCTTCGGTGCGGTGCATCCGGGCCACTGCATCCTTGGTCTTTTGGGCGGCGCGCACCGCAGCATTGGGATTATTCGCAGCGACCAGAGTGTTATAGGCCGCGTAGGCATCAACCACCTTGGCACGGTCCTGCGCAACGGGATCGCCAAGGCGCAGAAAAACAGGCTGAATGCCCCGCACCAGGTCGTCCAGAACCGGATCAGCACGCCGGACAATGCGGCGGGTTGCCGCCAGGCGCGCCTGCTCTGCGGCAAACCAGCTTATTGCAGACACAGCAGGACCACGCTGGCGCGCCGTCTCTGCCAGACGCGCAAGCGTCGCACTGTCCCGGGTCTGCGCAAACGCATCAAAGGCGCTGAAAGCCGCCGCGGTTTTCTTGCGAATGTCGGCTGGTGTCTTGGCGTCGTTGAGGTCGGCAAGCACCGCGAAGTAATCGCGCATCACCGATTGGGCCAGCAAAACCTGGGTCGCATTTACGGGGCCATCAACGGGTTTGGCCTCTTCAATCACGCGGCACGTACCCACCGAGTTTGCAAGATCGACGTTTCCCTGCAAACAGCTGCTTGGCAGCTTGATGATGCGCTCGCCCCGTTGCGCCGCTGCAAACTCAGCTGCCTGCAATTCTCGGGCGGCCTCTGCCTTTAGGGGGGCAGCTGTCGCTTTGGCAGATGCCTCCAGCAGAACTTGTGCATCCGCCACGGACGGGCCGATATCAGGTGCCGTGCATGCCGCCATAAAACAAAACGGCAAGGCGGGAATAAGCGTTTTTGAATACATCATCCACCCGCTCCTTGCGGAACGGCCACCTGGTCGTGAATGGACGGCGGCGTCAGCCAACCAATGGCGAATGAAATAACGGTCACAATCGCCGCACTGACCCCTTCGGGTGGATCAATATTCAGTTGTGTCTTCATCACCCAAATGAGGATTGTCGCGAGCGCCCCGGCAATCGAAGTCGCGACAACTTTCTGTGTGGGGCGGTTGGTAGCCATCTTGAGCATCAGCGTGTTCCTTTCCTGTGCCAACCGGGTCTTAGAAACATCGGCCCTTTGGCCAACCAACCGGCTGCCTGTTCAGCAGAACATCCCAAACGTGAATGCAGCGTGATTGAACCGTTAACGACGTGGGGGTGCGGTCCGTCACACCCAGTGGTGCCTCCGTTAACGATGGATTCACAACAGACTGACGCCGCCCATGGGATGTCTTGCACAGGTCAAAAGCCCATAGAGAGGATGAAAACGTGCAAGATCTCAACCACACCACGCCCCGCCACGGGGTCAAAAACAGCATCTCGATCCAAGGTGAGGCCCCGCCTCCAGCCCAAGGATCAGAGCCCGGCTTTGTCTTTGGGCGCATGTTTGCCGCCAGTGATGCGCGGCCCATGCAGATCCTGTTGCGCAGTTGCGCGGCAATCGGCGCGCAGATGACCAGCGTGCCTGAGGCGGATCGCGCCGACAGCGATATGCCTGCCGGATACACCTATTTTGGGCAGTTTGTGGATCACGACATTTCCATGGACACCACTGCGGGGGACCGCGAACAAGACGATGCCGCAACGCCAACGATTGAGGCAACCGCATTGCGCGATCTGACCCAGGAGCGATCCCCATCGCTCGACCTTGATAGCCTTTATGGGACTGTTGCGGGTATCGATGCAGCATTGGTTGATGGCGCGCGGTTTCGGATCGGTCGCACGTCGCCAACCCCGGGGTTTGGTGCAGGTCCGGTAGAGCGCGCACTTGGCTACGACTTGCCCCGCCGCGCGGACGGCACTGCCACGATTGGTGACCCACGCAACGACGAAAACCTCGCCGTTGCCCAGATTCATCTGCTCTGGCTGCGGTTTCACAACTTGATCGCTGCCAAGATCGAAGCGGCAAATCCCAGCGCCTCTCCGACGCTGGTCTTTGAAATCACCCGTGATCTGGTGACCCGGCACTACCAATACATCGTGATGAACGACTACTTGCCCCGTATCCTGAACACAGAGATTTTCGACGACATCGTCGTTGACGGAAACCGCAAGGTGCTGCCGCATGTTGCCGGGGAAAGCGCATTCATGCCGCTGGAGTTTTCCGTGGCCGCCTACCGCATGGGGCATGCCCAGGTGCGTGAGATCTATGAATGGAACGTCAACTTCTCGACTGGCGGAGCATTTCAGCCCGCAGCGAACTTCCGGCAGTTGTTTGAATTTTCAAATGTTTCAGGCAGTCTGGCGGGCCTGCCAACCTTGGCGTCGAACTGGATTCCGGATCTGCGACGTCTGTTTGATCTTTCGAGCACGGCGTTTCCGCACCTGGCGGGCAGTACCACGGGGCCGGTGAACCTGGCCAAGGCGCTTGATCCGTTCATTGCATCCGCATTGTCCGATCTGCCCGAACTCAAGGACAGCTTTGACCGTGGGCTGGTGCCGTTCACCAACCTGGCTGCCCTGAACCTGCGGCGCGGCGGGATGCGCGGGTTGCCCAGTGGACAGGATGTTTCGCGGGCCTTGCGCGGCGTGACGATGCTCACCAAAACACAGATGCGCGCGGTGTTGAACGACGCCTTTGACACTCAGATGGAGCTTTTGGGTTTTTATGAGCGCACGCCACTATGGCTTTATATCCTGATCGAGGCTGCGGCCACAGGCGATGGAAACCGGTTGGGGAAACTGGGGTCTACGCTGGTGGCAGATACCTTTGTCACGCTCGCGCTGACCTCACGCACATCGATCCTGACCAAAGGGTCCAAGTGGACTCCCACGATGGCACAGGCCGATCTGGGCAGCGCCAAGCCGCTGGAAACGATGGCAGATATCATTGTCTGGATGGATGAAATCGAGGCGACGGTAGACCCCTTGCAGGACGCACGGATCGCCTGAGGAAAAAAGTCCAGAGCAGCGCACAGGCGCTGCTCTGGAACGCGTTCACAGGTGGAGGAATTCCATGCAGAACACGTCAACGTCGTAAAACGAGATGTAGCCGTATCCTTTGGGCAAAGCTGGTGCATCGCTGAACTTTTTCGGACGCCACCCAAACCGATCCGCAAAACTGTTGCGAAAGATGAATACACCACCACCGGGTTCAGCATTTTCGGTGTCATATCCAACGATACAAACGGAATGCCCGCCTTCGATCGGCATGTCCGCCAGTTTGGTTGCAGAAGGATATCTGATCCTCCCGGTCTTCACCACATCGTCGTCAAACCAGATGTCATAGTTCCCACCCGATAACAGGGGAAAGCCAGCAGCGATCGCCTTGTTTTCCGCCAGCAACTTCACAAACTCTGGTACGACGTCGACGTGTTCTACATCGCTGTCTTTTGAAGCTGCCCATGGCCGTCCTTGTCCCACAAAAAGCTCATCGTTGACTTTGCGCACCTTCTTGTTGGTCGCTGTCGGGCGCATTTGCAACGCCGCGATCTCTTGAACCGCTGGCGGTATGTCTTTCACTTTGTGAATGGCAAGATCGGGGTCATACGCCATCGCATCGTCCGGCACCAACGCGCCCGCTTGCAACGCTATCTTGGCCTGTGCCAGAAATCGGACTCCTTGGCTTTGAAACCGTTTAATGTCCTTGCGACTGACATCCTGGACCGCCTCGCGATAGGGAACCCGGCTAATCGCAGAATACAGAAACTCCTCTGAATAGTTGACCACGGTGTTTGCACCGGTCGCGTGGAAATCCGTCAACTCAGCCATCGCAGACGCACAAAACGCAGCGCACGTGTTGCGGCGCTCCTGGTCCGGAACTGGCCAGGCTCTGTTGTCGATCAACGGTGTGGCCAGATTTGCCTGCGCCGGGAAGCCCGAGGTCAACGCCTCTGGTTCCGGCGCTGATGTGTCGACACTTTTGAATGTCATGCGAACGTCAAATCGCTCAGTAACGCGCAGGACATTTGATGCGGTGGACTGCAAAGCGCCACCTGTTCCATACTCATTCCTCATGTGACCGCTCCAATCAGCCGGTTGCGCCAGGGCGGCCAACCAAGCGCGCAAGCTCTTTCGTGCAACCTTCGCGCAAGGCGTCAACATCTGCGAGAACAAGCAACTTGGGCACCAAGGCGTCGGCAATCGCTATCCCGGCCAGCGTATCACTGCGGAAGTGTACTCCGGCCAGCTCTCTGTTTTCTGCGATCTTCTCCGCCAAAGCGTTCAAATGCGGTGTAATCTGGCTGGGTGCGTCCTTCTCAAGGATCCTGATCAACACACCTGCGACTGTGTAGGCTTGCGTCGCGTGATTGCTTGGAAAGGACGGATGCGCCGGATTGGGCAACACCGGGTTGAACCCGGGAAACAGCTGAGAAGGGCGCGGACGCATGAAGCGTAACTTGTAACTCATGCCAACAAGGCCGGCGACACCGTATGCCAGCGAAACCAGCCGCGCAGTTGCGATGTTTTCACGTGGGTTGAGGCCGAGCAGGTTAAAGAAATAATGCTGAAACGCCGAAGACTGATCTTGGATTTCAACCATCCGCACCCGAAGCCGTGACGTATCTGTCCGCCGTGTCAGCTCTTCGGTGATATCGCTCGCGACCTCGGGCAACCCGTCTTCAGTCAAAACGGCCCCGGTGTTTGCCAGGTGGTGATTTCCCACGATCAGGATGCCGATCAGATCATCAACCAAACTGTCGGGCCCATCGGCCATCAGGTCTGTTGCATGCGCAAGAGTACTGATTTTCAACGAAGCCCACAGATCCGGATGCACATCGAACTCACTGAAGGCATGCGGATCACCACTGCCTTGCAGCTCCTGCGATGGGGGCACCGCAATCACTTTCAATTCCTCAAAATTGCCAAGCTGAACAACGCTTGCAGTCGCGCCACCACCCGGCCCGCCGGCACCCCAGCCATGTCCCCAACCATGGCCCCAGCCGTGCCCCCAACCATGTCCAAATGCGATCGTATCCATTATTTTCTCCCCAGTAATGGCATTGAATTCTTGGCACTCACCTTGGGCTCATCCCGTCAAGCAAGTGTAAAGCAACCGTTAAACTAAGGAGCCAAGCCCGCTTCTATCAAACGTGCGCCGTAGCGTTCCTTTTCGCGATCATCGCGAAACCCGTGCTTTGGGATGAAACGGTTTACCGAAAAATTGGGCTCGGCCAACGCATGGGCATCCAGCAGATCAGGCAATTCTGCCTGACGCCCTGCCGCCGTGAGCGACGCAATTGTGGTCCGCAAATTCGACGTATAGCTCGGCACCCGTTTGAAACTGGACAGGCCGTATTGCGCGGCACGATCAAAGTCACCGTTAGAATAATATGCGATGCTCAGAAAATGCTCGTTGCGAAATGAAAACGGATCATAGGGTGACAGGCGCGCGGCCTTTTCGGCATGTACTACCGCCTGTTGTGACAAACCGGCATAAGCCAGCGTGGGCACTGACCACATCAATGTTTCAGAATCGTTGGGAAAAATTCTGACGGCTTCACCAAACAGCTCGATGGCCGCGTCGTAATTGCGCTCCAGCACAACCTTGAAGTGCCCCCACATCGCCATGATGCGCCCGTTCCCCGGGGCCAGCGACATAGCGCGGCGCACGTGATCGTTCATAAGCTCAAAATCCCGGTCAGGCGCATCGGACCATTTTTGCCAGTACCGGATCGAATACCATTCGGCCAAAAGAGCGTGGGCAGGCGCAAATCCAGGGCTTTTGTCTATGGCCTGGCTCAGCAAGACACCCGCCTCTTCAAAACCATGATAGGTCAGGCGAAACATTCGGTCCTTGGCGCGCAGCATCAGGTGGTATGGTTCCAGATCCGCATCATCAAGGTTCCACGTCCGCGACAGCTCCTCTGCATCAATCGATGGATGCAAGGCGGCCGTGATCTGTTGCGCCAGGGCAGAATTGGCCTCGACAATCTCGTGCCGCCCGCATGTATGGACCCAACTCCAGACCACATGTTCAGAAGTTGCGTCACACAACTGCACCGCAAACGCGACGCTGTCCCCCATTGATCTGGTCGAGCCTGTCACAACGTAGGATGTGCCAAGTTCGGCCCCGACGTCTCTCACTCGCACCTCGCGGTTTAAGTAGGCCCGCGTGGTGTTGCTTGAGATAATGGCAGGGACCTTATGCATCGCGAGCCAACACGTGACCTGATCCAAAATACCCAAGGTGACAAAGCGATCCAACGGATCCGATCCCATCGCCTCAAAGGGCAAGACCGCCAGCGACAACGGAACCTCACGCGGGCCCGCCACAGCGGCCGGGACAGACGCCGCCGCAGGTTCCACAGCCAGCTTGATCTCAACGGCCAGATCCTGGGTCTTGAGCGACGGCTCCGCCCCCAGGTCCTCATCCAACAGGTCTACGAAATCAGCGTAGGTTTTGAGCGCCAGACCATTTTCATTCTGTGCAGCGTAACTGGCCATTTTGGCGCGCACGGCACTTTCATCGTATTCATTCAGCCTAAGTGCTGCATCCGCCGCCATAATACGCACATCCACTTGGGCATCGGCGGCCTCGTAAACGCCCATCAACTTTTTCTGAGCGGACTTTGAAATGCGCGCTCTTGCTGCGAACAACCAGGCGTCAAACTCCGGGCCAACGCCGCCCAGACTGGATAGGATTTCGTCCTCTTGCGACACCAAACTGACCAGTCGGGCAAAATCCTCGACCGACTGAACTTGGGGCTCCAAACGCTCGATCTCTGTCTCGACCTGCCATTGGGCGCCCCCCAATACAGCGCCTTCCAGAAATTCGGTGCCAATTTCCGAGCGTGCAAAGGCGCGTTTCAATTCCGAGATGGTTTGGCGCAAAGACGCCCGTGCTTTCGTGGGGTCCGAAGCCGGCCACAGAACATCGGCAATTTCCTTGCGCTGCAGCAGCTTGGGGGAATCGAAAATCAACATGGTCATCAGCGCACGTGCGCGCAAACCTTGGATCTCGATTGCGATACCATCAACGCACAGCGTCCAGCCGGCAAAAATCGTCAAATTACAAATATGTCGCTGGGGTTCTGAAATGGTTTTTATGCGTCAGGAAATACGCCTGTTGCAGGCAATCTTCTCTTGGAATTGAATGTGCAATTTGCAAACAAAAGTCAGCGCGCGATGCCCTGACACCAAAGCATGGGCGCTTTTGAATTCTCACCGGCAATTCACACTAATTTCTCCACCGCATCCTCCCCGGCCTCACACGCGTCGCAAGAACTGTAATCGATGGAATTATTTCAAAGCAAGTCAAACAGTTGTTTGGTCAATCATCCGTCAATTGCCCTGGCATCACAGCCAAGTCCACGCACACAAACGCAATACGGATCTCTATTCAGAACTAGGATTAATCGAACCGGGTACAACGCGCGGAATGACCCAAAGCAAACTGCCAACGGGCAACCTAGTAGCGTCCACAGGATGCTCCTCGCACTTCAACCACGTCGACACCCGCCGTTCCGCAGACCAACGGCGTACTTCTGTTCCATTCTCCGCGCATCGCCTTTCGCAAATCCGCCGATCTGACGGCCAGCCACACCGGCGCGCACACCCTGCCCGCGCCGTCGCGTATTGCGTGCGCGCGTCCCAACCGCTACCCCAACGGCCATGAAACCGATCCGCCTCATGTCCGGCTTCCTCACCGTAGGCTTCTGGACACTTGCCAGCCGTGTGCTTGGGTTCGTACGCGAGGTGATGATCCTGTCGCTGATCGGGCCGGGGCCGCTTATGGACGCCTTTGTCGCCGCGTTTCGACTGCCCAACATGTTCCGCCGCTTCTTTGCCGAAGGCGCGTTTAACGCGGCTTTCGTACCGATGTTCTCTGCCAAGCTCGAAGGGGACGAGGACGCCGCGACCTTTGGGCGCGACGCGCTCAATGGGCTGGCACTGGTGACACTTGCACTCACGGCGCTGGCGATGGTGTTCATGCCCGCCCTTGTCTGGGCCACGGCGGGCGGGTTTGACCCAGACCGGTTTGATCTGACAGTCGGGTTTGGGCGCATCGTTTTTCCCTATATCTTTTTCATGTCCCTCTCGGCGCTGTTTTCCGGGATCCTGAATGCGACGGGGCGGTTTGCAGTGGCGGCTGCGGCGCCTGTTCTGCTTAACATCCTGGTGATTGCCGCGATGGCGCTGGCACACGCAACCGGGGGCAGTGCGATCACCTGGCTGATCTGGACAATCCCGCTGGCCGGGATCGCGCAACTGGCCCTGACGTGGAGCGCGGCCGCGCGCGCCGGCTTTGCCCTCACACCCGCCCTGCCCCGCTGGACGCCGGATATGTCGCAGATGGTGCGCACTGCCGTGCCTGCCGCATTGGCGACCGGCGTGATGCAGATCAACCTTGTGGTGGGGCAACTGGTGGCCAGCCAATATGACAGCGCGGTCAGCTGGCTCTTTGCCGCCGACCGGCTTTACCAATTGCCGCTTGGGGTGGTGGGTATTGCGGTGGGGATTGTGCTGTTGCCGGACCTGTCCCGCAGGCTCAAGGCCGGTGATACTGACGGCGCGCGCACTGCCTATTCACGGGCATCCGAATTTTCGATGGCGCTGACCATCCCCTCTGCCGTGGCGCTGATGGTGATCCCTCTGCCGCTGGTTTCGGTGCTGTTCCAGCGCGGAGCGACGGGGGCCGATGATGCGGCAGCAATTGCAGTGGCGGTGGCGATCTATGGACTCGGGCTGCCTGCCTTTGTGCTGCAAAAAGTGCTGCAACCGCTTTACTTTGCACGCGGCGACACCCGCCGCCCCTTCCACTATGCTGTGGTTGCGATGGTGATCAACGCAGGCCTTGCCATCGGGTTGGCCCCAGTAGTGGGCTGGATCGCCCCGGCGATTGCGACAACGGTCGCAGGCTGGGCGATGTTGGCACTTCTCTATTGGGGCCTGCGCGGTATGGGCGAGGGGGTGGATCTGGACTCGCGCTACCGCACGCGGTTACCGCGGATCATTGCGGCCGCGCTGATTATGGGGGCGATCCTGTGGGTCGTTGCGATCCTGCTCAAACCTGCGCTTGGCAGCGACTACATCCGCTATGGTGCACTGTTGGGGCTGATCGGGATTGGCGGCTTTGCCTATTTCGGAGCGGCCCACCTGTTGGGGGGCTTGCGGCTGTCTGACGTGCGTGGGGCCATGCGCCGCTAACGCAATCTGTCCGCCAGTACATCGTTAACGGCGACGCAATGCTGCCATCACCCGCGCCACACCACCCGGCATCACAAACGCGGTCAGCGCAAAGCCCGCGACAAAGCCTGCCAACTCACCAACCCATGCATAACCCACCTGGAACAGCGCGCCAAAGATCAGCTGGATGCCCATCAACACTCCGATCAGCATAAACGCCTGACCTTGTGGGCCTCCAGTGGCGACCTGACGCTGCCAATAAAGGAACGTGTACGTGCCAATCAGGCCGTAAACGCTTGGATAGGCCCCCACCAGCCACGGCTGATCCGTCAACAGACCAAAG